>ASNI01000016.1 GCA_000404785.1 Cloacimonetes bacterium SCGC AAA252-N17 | reverse complement strand
AAGATTGATTTTTTTGTCAATATTTTTATCTTAATTAAATTAGGGTGATCAAACATAGGCATTCGACTAAGAATCCGCCTGAGCCTGACACAGTCTCTCTTTGAGCGTAGATCCTTCGATTGAAAGACTATCCGGCAGTTCCCGGACTTACTACATAGTCTGTAACAGTACAGATGATTCTAAACAAACTGTTCGTCTGGATCTATTCATATAAACTGCAAACAGGAAATTTTGAGCAGACAAAGAGGCTAATCTTAATGAAATAGGGTTAAGGTCTTTTAAAATATAGAGCTCATTTTAATGGTGGAATGAGCATTTTCTTTTAATTTAAAATGGAATTTATTGACATCTCATTGAAAAAATTTATATGAATAGTAAACACATTATCACATAATACAAGAAAGGAATTTCATGAAAACGAAACCAATCAGGATTATTGGATTTACACTTATTTCAATTCTTTTATTTACAACATTTCTATATGCAGAAGAGCTCCAAAACGAGAATGAAAATGTTTGTATCTGGAAGATAAAATCGGACAACAACACCGTCTACCTATTGGGGTCCATACATTTTTTGAACCAAGCGGATTATCCACTTGATGACAGGTATGATCAATGTTTCGAAGACGCAGAGAATGTTGTGTTTGAACTGAATTTTGACAGCACACAAACACCCGCCTTTCAGCAATATACACTGTTAAAAGCATTTTATCCGCAGGGAGAAACCTTTCAGGGTTCGGTAAGCGATTCCACCTACACTTTAGTAAAGAACAAACTTCTTGAACTGGGAATGCCTGTAGAAAAACTCAATACATTACAGCCGTGGTTCATTGCAATTACGATGCTGAGTCTTAACTTACAGAAACTCGGATTCGATCCTACATTGGGAGTAGATCAGCACTTCTTTGAGCTGGCAAAGGAAGCACAAAAAAATATTATTGGCTTGGAGTCACCTGAATTTCAACTCGACCTGCTTGCAACTTTGGGTGGGGAAGACCAAGAAGACTTTATCGTTAAGAGTATTGACCAGTTCGATGAAATGGAATCAAGTATCCATGACCTTGTTGATGCGTGGGATGTAGGAGATCTGGAGAAACTGGATGAGCTTCTCAATAAGGGATTTGAGGAATATCCTGCGCTCAAGCAATCCTTATTAATTGATAGAAATTATAATTGGCTGGATGATGTGATAGAATATACAAAGGATAATGAAGACTATCTGGTGATAGTTGGGTCCGGGCACCTTGCCGGTGAAGAAGGGCTGATCAAGCTCCTCAAGGCACAAGGATATTCAGTAGAGCGGTTCTAAGGTTAATATAAAAATATTTAGAGCGTAGAAGTATAGGTCACAATGCTTTTTCGACTACTAAGCGCAGCGAGGAGTTGAGGTTCGTTTCCACCACGAATTTTCACGAATTTTCACAAAAGCATGATCAGTGATAATTTCCCACGTTAAATATCCCACAATTCCTTTATTCGTGGATTTTTTATAATATTTATTTGATCCTTAGTAGTATCTCTTTCTTGAGAAAAAGCTCATTTGCTAATAAAAAAAATTGACGTGTTGAACCCGTTGAAATTTTTCGTGATTGAAAAAAATAGAAATATTAAGAAAGAGTGATTGCTATGAACAACAAAAATTTTGAAGTTGTGGATAAAAAAATTTTGGAGAATATCGTTCAGCGGTGCAGGGAAAGGAATATCATTATCCCAACCTATGAAGAGATGATCCATCCTGAAAAGGTGCCCGAGAAAATCAAACAGGAACTTTTAAATATAGGATTATGGGATCTGCACCCAAGAAATCTGTTTAGAATTACATGGAAGAATGAGCCAAAAGAAAAAGGGGGCGGTTATGATGGCGTGAATTACATGGAAATACCCTCAGAACTGACAGGTGTGAAAGCACGAATATTTATTCTGCTCGGAAAGTATTTTCCTACTGGATCTCATAAAGTAGGTGCAACTTTTGGACCGCTTGTCGAAAAATTAGTTCGCGGTGCATTTGATCCGACAAGGCAAAAAGCACTCTGGCCTTCGACCGGCAATTATTGCAGAGGTGGTGCGTATGATTCCTATCTGCTTGCATGTCCATCAATTGCAGTATTACCTGAAGGTATGTCCCGTGAACGCTTTGAATGGCTCGAAAAAGTGGGCGCCGATATCTATGCAACTCCCGGATGCGAAAGTAATGTGAAAGAAGTGTATGACAAAACAAAGGAATTGAAAGAAGCGCGTGGTGATGAAATTGTTGTGCTCAACCAGTTCAGTGAATTTGGCAATGCCGTCTGGCATTATGCAGTGACCGGTCGTGCTATGGAAGAAGTCTTTGAACATCATAAATTTGAAGGTCAACGAATGAGCGGATTATTCCTAACTCAAGGATCTGCAGGAACACTTGGCTGTGCCGAATATCTTAGAGAAAAGTATCCGACAATAAAAGTCTGTGCAGGTGAAGCTCTGCAGTGTCCTACTCTTCTTCTCAACGGCTATGGCGGGCATCGAATTGAAGGAATAGGCGATAAGCATGTGCCCTGGATACATAATATGAAAAATATGGATATGGTCGCAGATATTGATGATGAAGCATGTATGAACCTGCTGAGATTGTTCAATGAACCGGCAGGAAAAGAATATTTGATCGTTCAAGGAATTGATAAGAAATTTGTTGATGAACTTAACTTGCTTGGCATTTCATCTATAGCAAATATTCTCGGAACCATTAAGATGGCAAAATACTATGAGATGGACGAAAATGATGTGCTCTTAACAGTAGCAACCGACTCGATGGAGCTATATCAATCCAGAATGAAAGAGCTGCATGAACAATTTGGCGAATATACACCTTACAATGCTGTTGGTGATTTTGAACGCTATCTCATGGGCGTGACGATCGATTATATGCTTGAGCTTTCCTATTGGGATAAAAAGCGTATGCATAATCTGAAGTATTTTACCTGGATCGAGCAGCAGGGCAAAACTTTGGAAGAACTCAATGCCCAATGGTATGATGAAAATTACTGGAAAGAAAAAATGCATTCCTATGAACAGTGGGATGATTTAATAAGAGAATTCAATGAAAGAACAGGATTGCTGAAACAATATATATAAAAAATGTCCCCAAAAATTATCAATGCAATTCTCTCCCGTGAAAGCAGAGCTGTTCTTTGCAACATACTTTATAATTCTCAAATAGTGAATGTCATCGAGAAAGAAGAAGTTCCCAGTACTCCTATTGAATTATCTGAGTATATACGGTCGAGAAGAAGGCCTCAAACCCATTTAACTAATTGTATTGATGCGAATTATTGTGTTGTATTGCCGGGAGCCATCGATCCACATGTGCATTATGATGATCCGGGTTTTGAGTGGCGAGAGGATTTTTACACCGGCACACTTGCTGCAGCATTTGGTGGAGTTACCACAGTTGCAGATATGCCCTGTACATCAATTCCACCTATAATAAATGCTGAGAATTTGCAGCATAAACTCCAGATAATTAAGAAAAAAGCAGTCATTGATTTTGCATTATGGGGAGGGGTTTCCGGAACAGAGTTTTGGGATGATACAGTAAGAGATAATATGTATGAACTAAAAGAGCAGGGAGTTATAGGATTCAAAACCTATCTGATCTCAGGAATGGATGATTTTACTGCGATTGTCCCATCACAGCTTGAAAAAGTGGCGTTTATTGCCAAGGAATTGGATTTGCCGGTTGCAGTTCATGCCGAGGATAAAGCATTTGTTGAGAGCAGGCGTGCACAATTTCAAAGAGAAAATAAAAATGAAATAGTATATTACTGCCAGGCACGAGGTGTTGAAGCAGAGGTTCGGGCAATAAAAACAGTTATTAGAATTGCAAAAAAAACTGGTACTCACTTTCATATTGTACATTTGAGCAGCAAAAAGGGATTGGAGCTTAACGAAAAAGCACAAGCACAAGGAGTTCATATTACAACGGAGACCTGTCCTCATTTTCTTGCTTTTACGCAGGATGATTTTGAGCAGCAGGGAAGCATCCTGAAGACAGCTCCACCTGTGAGATTTGCAGAAGATAAAGAAGCTCTTTGGAATGGACTGAAAAACGGCACTATCAGCTTTGTTGCTACAGATCATGCCGGTTGCGATTATCCGCGCGAGAAAAGTACAGGAAATATATGGACCGATTATGGCGGTATGCCCGGAAGTGAACTCATGGTTCCATTTATTTTTTCTGAAGGATTCATGAAAAATCGGTTGAGTCTTCACGAGATGCAGAAAATTCTCAGTGAAAATGCAGCCCAAAACTACAGATTGGATTCTCATAAGGGGAGTATTAGCATTGGCAAAGATGCAGATTTTGTATTCATTGATCCAGTCGCAAGGACTCATATTGAACAAGAGAAACTACATTCAAAGGGAAAATATACACCTTTTGATGATCGGACATTTCAGGAAAAAATTACAAAGACTATAATCAGGGGCGAGGTCATAATAGAAAATGGTAAATTTTTAGGTACACCCGGGTATGGCACGTATCGTAAAAGTGAAAATCGTACATGATGACAAAGAATAGTCGTGGAAGTAATGGACATCGCCCGGTTGAAGGGAATTCAGAAAATTATCATCGCCTTAACAAAAAAACCGAATAATTGTTTGATGTTTATTTAATAAATTTGACACAAATATCAACTCTTTCTCAATAGAAAATATGTTAGGAAATAAATATGAATAATAATTTATGTATCAAAAATGCCTTTATATGTCAATTTAAAAATGGGGCATTTATTCCGATATTTGGCGACATTATTATTGAGGATGAACTCATTCATGAGATCAAAGAGACATCTTATTCTGATTTTTTATATAAACAGGTTAAACGAAAAAATCCTACAATCGACGACCAAAATCTGGCAGAATATGATGCCCAGGGCCGAATGGTTCTTCCACCATTCACAAATTTTCATGAACATATCTATTCCCGATTGAGCAAGGGATTGCCCGTAAAGGGAAAGATGAGTAATTTCGTTGAAGTTCTTGAGAATCTCTGGTGGAAGTTTGATATAACGCTGAATGAACAGGCAAATGAAGTAAGCACCGAACTCGCCGCGATCGAGGCAATAAAAAATGGCGTACTCACTCTGTTCGACCATCACTCATCTCCGGATTTTATTGATGAGAGTGAAAATATTATTAAGAAAGTGCTGAAAGCTCGCGAGCTTAATGCAGTGCTCTCCTATGAGGTTTCTGACAGGAATGGTAAAGAGAACATGAAACAAGCGGTTAAGGAAAACATTTCCTTCCTCAAGTATCGCACTACTACTGATTTCAAAGGACAGTTTGGTCTGCACGCATTGTTTACTCTTTCTGATGAGACACTGAAATATATTGAAGATAAAACCCATGATCTTGGCTGTGGCTACCATATCCATGCAGCCGAAGATATTTTTGATGCTCGGTTCTCCGCAGAAAAGTACGGGCTTTCGATTTGTGAGAGGTTGGAGAAATACAATTTATTGAACGATCTCACTTTTCTTGCTCATGGGAATCACCTGGTGGACAAGGATTTCGAGATTATTTCAAAGCACAATGCATCGCTTATTCATAATCCGGATTCAAACTTCAATAATGCAGTTGGTACGCTTAATCTCGCAAAAGTACCCGAAAAAATTCCTTTATTACTTGGCACAGATGGCATGCATTGTAATATGCTCAAAACGATCAAAATGGCATTTCTTACTTGTCGCCATCTTAATCAGAGTTCAGAAATCGGATTTGATATTGTAGCTCGAATTTTGAAGAATAGCTTTGATATCCATGACCGATTTTTTGGAAATACCCCGATGCTTCAAAAGGGTGATTCTGCTGATCTCATTGTGCTTGATTATTGTCCATACACACCAATGGATGTGGATAATTTCCTTGGTCATTTTATCTATGGAGCGTGTGAAACGGCTGTTCGCACTGTGTACAAAAAAGGACATTATCTGATGAAAGATTTTATCATTGATCCTGAAGAAGAAGTATATAAGAAAGCTTATAAAGTCGCAGAAATAGTTCGGGAGAAATTTGAATTCCTGCAAAATGTTGAACGATAAATACAAAGTAATTGGTAAGAAACTGCCAAGAACAGATGCCTATGAAAAAGTTACTGGCAGAGCACAATACGCTGCCGATATCTCCTTCCCGGGCATGTGTTTTGCTGCACAAAAAAAGACTACAGTTCCCCATGGCATGATCAAGAATATCGACATTTCTCAAGCTGATAAAGTTGCCGGTGTGGAGGCAATCATTACTCACAAGGATGTACCCGGAAACAATATCACAGGTGTGATAAAGTATGACCAACCTGTGTTTTCCTTCGATAAGATATATTGTCCGGCGGATGTTGTAGCGCTGGTGGTAGGAGAAGATAAGGAAGCTGTCCGGAAAGCGCTTACACTAATTAAGATCAAGATTGAGGAGCTTCCGGTTTTATCAGATTATACACATGCTTTGGATAATGATGCGCTGCTTATTCATCCTGAAAATAAATCGAATCTCATCAATCATTATCCCTTAAGAAAGGGCAATATTGAGAAGGGTTTTCAGGAATCCGATTTCATCATCGAGAGAACATACACCACACCTGCTATCGAGCATGCATACATTGAACCGGAATGTATTACAGCAGTCCCGGATTTCAGGAAAGATGTTTATAAAATTTATGGTTCGGTACAAAATCCATTTACATGCAGGAGAATTGTCGCCCAAGTAATGAAGGTGCCTCTTGCGAATATTCATATTATCCAAAATGAGCTTGGCGGCTCTTTCGGCGGCAAGGATGATATAATGGATATACTGGCTGCCCGAGCTTGTGTCGCCTGTAAAAAGATCGGAAAACCGGTCAGAATACAACTTTCACGCGAAGAATCTATAATAGAAAGTTATAAGAGACATCCTTATTCTATGAGATATAAGGTTGGTATTTCGCATAAAGGTATCCTAAAGGCAATGAAGATCGATATACTCGCTGATGGAGGAGCTTATGCGTCAATGAGTCCCTTTGTAACATGGCGTTCGGTTGTACAGGCGACAGGTCCTTACGAGGTGAAGAATGTTCATACCGATGTCCGAGCGGTATATACAAACAATCCATACACCGGTGCAATGAGAGGTTTCGGCTCACCCCAAATAATTTTTGCTCAGGAATCTCTTATGGATGAGATCGCTGAAAAGCTGAATATGTCGCCCTTAGAGATTCGCAGAATTAACGGGTATAAACAAAATTCCGAAACTGCAAGCGGACAGATCTTATCAAGTCATATTGTAAGCTTGAATCAGGTTATGGACAAGGCGATAAAAGAATCGGATTTTGAGAAGAAGCATGAGATATACAAAGCCAAATATCCAGTTGAGGAAAATTCCCATTCTGTAAATCTCATATTGAATGACAATCAGTTTTCAACGTGCTCAAATATTAAAAAAGGGATCGGGCTTGCGTGCAGTTTTCGCGGGTGTTCCCTTGGTGCAGAGGGCATTGACGCAACAGGCGCTTTAATAAGCATTCAGAAGGATGGGAGTGTATATCTTATTTCGGGATTGGCTGAGAACGGGCAGGGTTTACGCATGACTTTTTCCATGGTTGCTGCTGAGGTTCTCGGCATATCTCCAGATGATATCTACTATCTTGAACAGGATACGAGCAGGATTGCTGATGGTGGTCCGACTGTCGCTTCCCGCTCAACTTTAATGGGTGGTGAAGCCGTAAAAGCTGCTGCTGATACCGTGAGGAATAGAATTGAAAAAATGCTCATAGATGAATGGAACCTCGATGAAGAGGCGACATTTAATTTTGCCGATCATTATATTTCTCATAATGAAACAGGGCACAGGATCACTTTTTCTGAAGCTTGTAATACAGCTTATCTGAGTGGAGTAAACCTTAATGCCTATGGATGGTTCAAGGCACCTGAAGTTGACTGGAACGAAGAGATCGGTCAAGGTCCTGCCTATTTCACGTATGTGTACGGTTGCCAGATTGCCGAAGTTGAAGTTGATACTGCTTCCGGTAAAATATTTATAAAAACTGTTACTGCAGTGCATGATGCGGGAAGAATAATAAACAAACTCGGAGCACTCGGTCAGATTTATGGTGGGGTTTCTCAGGGTGCGGGATATGGCATTATGGAAGAAGTGATAGTTAAAAATGCAAAAATTAAAAATATTAACTTCGACGAATATCTCATCCCGACCAGCGTTGATATAGGTGAGATCAAGGCATTCTTTGTAGAAAATCCCGACACCTTTGGTCCCTTTGGAGCAAAAAGTCTTGGCGAGCCCACACTTGAAATTACTGCTGCAGCAATAAATAATGCTGTGGCAAATGCGCTTGGCAAAAGATTCTATCATCTTCCACTTGACCTCGAGCAGATCAAGACTGGGAAACCACTACATCACATAAAAAAATGACAATTAAACATTCCTTCCATAAATTTACGGAGTTGAAACAAGTCCTTCAATTTATCAATAAAAACGGTACCCAGAGCACAATCATTGCTGGTGGAACAGACGTGCTCATCGAACTGCGTAAAGATGACAGCAAATTCGAAAATGTAGAGCACATTATAGACATTCATGACATTCAAGAACTCAGAAATATTTCAGTAGAGAATAACGTTTGCAGTATTGGAGCGTGCTGCACTTTTAAAGAGATCGGCAATAATGAGCTTATTCGATCACATTTTCCTGTGCTGAAAATGGCTGTTGAAAAGATCGGATCTCCACAGATAAGGAATATCGCGACTATCGGCGGGAACATCTGCAATCTCGCGGCTTGTGCAGACAGCATTGCACCTCTCCTTGTATATGATGCTCAAGTCAGATTGCGCTCAGAAAGTAGCGCAAGAACTGTGCCTCTAGACACAATCCTCATCAAGCCATATAAAACAGATGTCCATCATGATGAAATACTCACACAGATATTACTGCCTTTGCCCGATAAAGATTGGAAACACTGCTTTTACAAACTCGGGCGAAGATCAGGTGTTTCTATAAGCAGATTAAGTTATGCGATTTTGCTTAAAACCAGAGAGGGTAAGATCGAGGATATTCGTTTTGCTTTCGGAGCATTATTCTCAGTTCCTAAAAGATTAAAGGATATTGAGAATGAACTTAGGCATCAAACAATATCTGCCGATTTATGGAAAGATGTGAGCAGAAAGATCGCACAAAAAATCCTTGATGAGACAGGCGTCCGCTGGTCAACTTCGTATAAAATTCCAACGCTCCAGCAGCTTTTCTTCACAAGTTTAATGAATTTGACTTAAATAGATAAATTTTTACATTGTATTTAATTAAATATTCAGGAGAATAGATGAATCGTACAAAAACAATCATACAAAAATTCGGATTTGTCCTTGTTATCATAGGATTGCTCGCTGCATTCGGCTGCTCAGCTAAAACAAGCTCATTAATAGAGATGACCAGTGATAATTTCGATGAACTTATCATGAATGAGCTTCTTGTCGTAGAATTTATCCCGGCAGATTGCGATAGTTGTGATGAAGTGCTCGTCGCTCTTGATGAAATTCAGGATGAGATGCAGGATATCGTGGTGGCTACGATGGATGTCGAAAAGAACAAGCAATTTTTAAATAAAATAAGATTTCGAGTGAAAGAGGGAGTGCCAACCATCGTGATGTTCAGTAACGGTGATGTTCAGGATTATTTCATGGGAGCAGAGAGCAAAGAGACAATTGTTGAAAAAATAAACAAAGTCAAAGCCAACCTGCATATCTGGGAAGATGTGGAAGCAGGCAGGGTCTCCTTCATGGATGCCTTTGATTTTACTTTAAAAGACCTGAATGGCAAGGATGTTACTTTAAGTGAAATTGACGGACTGATCATTCTGGATTTCTGGGCGACCTGGTGTCCTCCCTGTAAGGTTGAAATTCCTTTTCTTGTAGAATTCTATGACAATTATAAAAACAGAGGACTCACAGTTATTGGAGTGAGTGCAGAAAGCCATGAAACTCTAATTGATTATAAAGAAAACCTCGCAGCCACTGGAACAAATATCACTTATCTCATCCTTGTGGATAGTGATAGAGAAGTCTCAAAAATGTTCGGGATCAAAAGTATTCCAACAACTTTTTTCATCTCTCCTGAAGGAAAACTGCTAAAGAAAGAGGTGGGTTTCTCTGAAGAATTCGTTCCTGAGTTTCAAAAACTCATTGAAGAGAATTTACCAAAGTAAACACTACGAGGAGAACTCGTGTTCATAAAATATATCGAGTACTCATAATATCTCTGCTTATGACTTTCAGTCTTACAGCGTTGCAGGCGCAGGAAATAGAAAAACCTATTAATACAATAACTGAAGTTTCGTAGGTGTAATGAAAAATTTTCTAACTTAACTGTTTAAAATCACTCCTGCAGAAGGTAGAGAGACGACAGAAGATAATAGGAATGAATATAGAAGCATGGGCTTATTTAGTTATTGCTTTACTCCCGACAGGTCGGGAGAATTGGCAAAGAGAACCACACTCTACTCTTTACCATCATCCGGCAGGCTGACCTGTTATCTTTACCAAGCCTTTAGGACGTGAAATCTTTTTTATTTATTTTTAACCCGTGAAATCTGTCTTTTTATTTTACCCTGTTAAATATCTCGATATATCGGGATCCCGAAGGGATTTAACAGCGTGAACTGGGTTCACTGTCCCCAGTTTACCAAGGCGTAATGCAATGAAGACTGGCTTGGTAAAGCACATTTCGCTTTTTCGTGTACGATTATAAAATGCAAAACGATATAATAAACCATTAAAACGCAGCTTAGATCACCAATCTTACACTTATATGTAACTATATAAATATCGATATGTTATGAAATATTGCATTGATAAAAAAAATTAATTATTCAGTAATTTCCACTCTTGCGAAACTTGAGTTATAAATATGCAACGAAAAAAAAAGTAAAATTAATTGCCCTTGAAAAAAGGCTGACAAGTCGGGACTAATGTCAAATAAAATGACAAAGCCTTCATCCCGTTAGATAAAGGATTTATATTTTCTAATTTAGGCACTAACACCTTTCTACTCCAAGAAATTTATAATTCCTACCATATTTACTATCTAACAGCGCAAGAATGTCAAATAATACCAAAACAAAATCTCCGAAGACTAATCCTTTTATATTTGGTATTTGATATTTGTCATTTAATTGAAAATTTTCACGACAACTTGTTGGTAAGTTTTATTTTTTAAGTGCCTAACATTAAAATATTTTGTGATCCATTAAACTTATGAAACGGCTCAACCTATATAAACTGGCCAACATTTCCTTAAAAAAAAAATTTGCCCAAAGTCCAGTTTCACCTGTAGCAGAATGTCATTACAAACCATATCTCAAGTAAAATTATTAGATTCAAGGAACTACCGTCAAGTATTTTATTTTGGTAAAAATCTATTGAAAAAAAATTTTTCTTGACATAAAAAAAATATAAAAATTGTATGACACCATATCTATGGTGGTAAATAAATAAGATTGGATCATGATTTAAATATGCAAAATGATTATATTCAATTACTTAATCAAATGGGCTTTTCTAAAAACGAGGCTAAGGTATATCTTGCCCTGTTAAAGAAAAATACTTCACAAGTTGCTGAGCTAGTGTCACTCTCAGGTGTACCACAAAAAATGATCTATTATACACTACAAAAACTTATGCACAGAGGATTGTGTTCCTTGGTACATGGTAAAGTAAAGAAATATAAACCAACCAATCCAAGCATTGGAATTGGTCAATTTATTGTCCAACATGAGCAGCAATTAGAAATCGCTCGAGAAATGTTAAGAAGTCTAAAAGCACAATATAAAAATGGGAAAGATGAGACCAACCCCCTAGAATACATAGAGGTTATCCAAACTCAGGCACAAATCGTAGAAAAATTTTATTCTCTTATAAGAAAAACGAAAAAAGAGATTCTTTCTTTTACAAAAGGTCCTTATGCAAATAAATGGGAAAATAATAAAGAAACTATTGAATCAGTGAAAAAAGGATTAATAGTTAAATCAATTTATGAATTAGATGATATGAATAAGCAAGAGTTTTTTAAATGGATTGAAATGTTTGCAGAAGCTGGAGAAGAAATAAGAATATCTTATGAATTACCTTTAAAAATGATAATATTTGATGAAGAAACAGTAATCATAGCATTACGGGATAAAGTAACTTCAGAGCCAAGTTTAACTTCAATGATTATTGCGCATCAAGATATGGCCAAAGCTTTTAAGATAACATTTAATAGTATATGGAACTCTTCAATGACTTTTGAAGAGTTTAAGAATAAAGAGAAAATATTGTAGAAAAAAATAGGGCTGTGAACATATGCCTTGGAACGCTTTCACAGCCCGAAAGGATATAATATGAACGAAAGAATTATTAGAAACTTTCTTCAATATATCCGTTTTGTATTAAAAGCAAAATTACAATTTTTTATGTCAAGAAACAAAAGGAGAAATAAAAAATGTACAAAACGATTATAATGATTGCTTTGGTCTTTTCAATGTTTTTATTTCCAAAGCTATGTACAAGCAATCCGTATGATATTACTATAGGAACACCTTTTGAACTTGATTCAGATTATGAACGCACTTCTGCTTTATCAAAAATTGATGACATTCATTACCTCTGTACTTATAGGGTATTAGGAAATGCTGGTCGGTCAGTGGTACTAACTGTAGATACTGACACGGGTATGATTACAAAAGAAACGCCCTTTGACTTTGAAACAAATTACGCTGCTTTTCCTGCTTTATCCAAGATTGACGACAGCCATTACCTATGTGTTTATATGGAGGATTGCAGTGGATCTGCGGTGGTATTAACCGTAAATTCTGATGATTGGTCCATTAGTAAAGAAATTCCCTTTGAATTTGAGACAAATGAAATTTACTATCCTGCTGTATCGAAAATAGATGATACCCATTATCTCTGTGCTTATAAAGGACCCGATCTAAATAATCTTTGGTCGGTGATATTAACAATAGATCAAGATAATTGGACTATAATGAATGAAACACCTTTTGAGATAAGTACAAATATTGGAACAGCAGGTTATTCACCTGCTTTATCTCAAATAGATGATACCCATTATCTCTGTGCTTATACAGGTTTAAATGACGATGGTTGGGCAGTGGTGTTGACTATAGATACTGATGATTGGACAATCGATAAAGAAACACCTTTTGAGTTTGAAGTAAATTTTGGAGCTGATCCTGATTTGTCAAAAATAGATGATAATCATTATATTTGTGCTTATACAGGACCAAATGAGGATGGTTGGGCAGTGATACTAACTGTGAACAATTATGATTGGATAATAACCTTAGAAGGACGATTTGAGTTTGATAGTGATAAGGGATACTATCCTGCCTTATCCATGATAGATGATACACATTACCTCTGTACTTATACAGGTTCAGATGTTGATGGTTGGGCAGTGGTGTTGACTATAGATATTGATAATTGGACAATTGATAAAGAAACACCTTTTGAGTTTGATACTGACAATGGATATTACCCTACATTGTCCAAAATAGATAATGAACATCATCTCTGTACTTATAAAGGTTCCTCCTTATATGGTTGGTCGGTTATATTGAATGTTGAACTTCCATATCCAGTAGATCCTTATATATTGCAAAAGGACACAAAACTTATCGGAAACTATCCAAACCCATTTTATCATTCTACTAATATTTGTTTCATGTTACCTATGTCCCATGAAAAAGATATTGAAGTAAATATATATGATATCAAAGGTAAGTTAATAAAGAAACTCTCACTATATGGAATGAATGCTCAATATCAGGTAACAAGTATTGAATGGGATGGTATGGATGAGAATGGACTTAAGCTTCCAACCGGTCTCTATTTCTATAGACTTACAATTGAGAATTATAGTGAAGTTAAAAAAATGATCCTAATTAGGCAGTAATTCTTTATACCTACTAAAGGAAAGTATGTTATGTTAATTTCTAACGATAGGCAGCCCACAAACTGGCGGATAATAAGATGTTTAATGTCATCCCCGTATAGTGTGGGAAAATTTATAATAACCAAAACAAAAAATAGGAGAAAAAATGAAAAAGAAAATTACTATCACCGGAGTAGCTCTTTTATTCTTATTAATATTTGTAGTCCCGCAAATTTGTATAGGAGCAGAATATGATATTACAAAAGGAACGAATCTCGAGTTTGATGCTGATGGAGATTATCCTGCTTTAGTTCAAATAGATGCTACCCATTACCTCTGTGCTTATAATAATCCAAGTGGTACAAGTGGTAATGGCTATGCAGTAGTACTCACTGTAAATACTGGCACTGGGATAATTACCAAGGGAACAGCTTGTGAGTTTGAATCTGGTGGTATGGCGTTAGATTTTGCTTTATCCCAGATAGATGGCACCCATTATCTCTGTGTTTATCAAGGCCCAGGTGGTGATGGCTATGCAGTGGTGCTGACTGTAAATACGGGCGATTGGACAATTACCAAAGGAACAGCTTTCGAATATGATACCAGTAATGGAAAGGAACCTGCTTTAGCTCAAATAGATGGCACCCATTATCTCTGTGCTTATCAGGGTGGAAGTGGTCAGTATGCCTATGCTGTGGTACTTACTATCAATACTGGCGATTGGACAATCAGCAAGGGAACGGCTAGGGATCTTGGACATGGTGTGCCAACGGGTTTTGCTTTATCCCAAATAGATGGTACCCATTATCTCTGTACTTTTGTAGGTGATATGGGTTTTAACAAGGGCTATGCAGTGGTTCTGATTGTAAATACAGGCACTTGGGCGATCACCACGGGAACAGAATTTCAGTTTGGACCGAACTATTGCAATTCTACTGCTTTGTCCAAAATAGATGCTACCCATTATCTCTGTGCATATGAAGATGAGAGAGGCAGTTTTGGTGGGGTGTCAATGGTGGTGCTGGTTGTAAATACAGGCACTTGGGCAATTACCAAGGAAACAGTTTATAACTATGATGGAACTACTGGAAATAATCCTGATTTGTCCAAAATAGATGATACCCATTATCTCTGTGCTCTGAAGTATACAGATGCTGATGGCTATGCAATGGTAGTGACTGTAAATACAGTCGCTTGGACAATCACTGCAGGAACGGCTTTCGAGTTTGATACCGCTGATTGTGCTTTTCCTGCTTTATGCGAAATAGACGATGCTGGTCATTATCTATGTGCTTATAAGGGTCCAGATGCTGATGGCTGGTCAGTGATACTGAATGTGGAGCTGCCTGCTGTATATACAGTAACTGTTTCAGGCGTAAGCATTGCACCTTCCGGAGCTTCTCCGGGTGATACAGAGGTAGGTATGTTAAAACTCAGTATGGTTACGGATGATGGTGAGGCAACATGGACAGATGTAAAAGTAGATTTAACAGGCACAGGAGCAGTAGATGGTGATATCTCTTCTGTTGAGGTTTGGAAGGATGATGGAGATGGAACCTGGGAAGGTACAGGTCAAGATACTGAGATAGGTTCCGGCACATTTAGTACCGGTACTGTAACTATAGATATCACCGATCAAACCATTAACACAGTTTCTCAGGACTTCTTCATAGTTTACGATATTGCAGTTGTAGCAGACCCGAGTCATGAAGCTGGAGCAAAATTGCTTAATAGTACTTATATTACTGTTGCCGGTTCAAACGAGGTGAGCAGCAGTGGGTTTCCTATCGAGTCTGATTTTACTACCCTACCAGTAGAACTCTCAACATTTACAGCCCAATTCTTATATGGTGTGCCAACCTTATATTGGAGAACAGAATCGGAAACAGATAATCTAGGATGGAACATATATCGAAATACTATAGAAAATTTTAGCTCTTCCACGAAAGTTTCAGTTCTAATTGACGGATATGGTACCACCACAGAACCACATAGTTATATTTATGAGGACACAATTGAAGATGCAATAACTGGAGATACCTATTGGTATTGGCTTGAGAGCATAGATTTTGGTGGAGAAGTCCATCATTATAATAGAGTTGCAAATATTACAATTCCTGAGGGTTCTGAAAATCCTAACCACCTTGAACCACCAATTGTTTATAATATTCAAAATGAACCTAATCCATTTAGGCCAAATATCAGCGGGAAAACTATTATAAGTTTCACACTTTCAGAGTCTGCATTAGCTGAGGTTTCGATTTATACTATTCGTGGAGAATTTGTCAAAACTTTACCTGTGATTTTAGCAATTGCTGATGAAAAAGCAAAAGTATTTTGGAATGGAAAAGATGAGAATGGAGATGAGCAGCCAACAGGCATTTATCTTTATGGATTAAAGGTAAATGGGAAAGTAAATGATATTAAGCGGTTGATATTGATAAGATGATATATCTGATTGTAAAAAAGTTGATATGAATAGAAATAGAAAATAGGGAGACTAATCTTGGTTTCGTTAACTTATCTTGGGATAGAAAGTACAGAGATTCTCGAACTTGCTGTCCTTACTAATATATGTTTCCCTATTTTCCTATCCCCAGTTGCTAATTAAATAAACAGCCTTTAAAATTATGAAAAAATTAAAATTGATAATTAACTAAAAAATAGAATGAGGAACAATTGTGTTAACCTCATTGATAGGAGAAAAAATGAAAAGATTAGGATTGAGGAAACTAATGTATTTTGAAAAGTTCCTTAGACCTTGGTTTCTTAGGATGCAAATGATAGCGGCTATTCTTATAGTATTTGTTGTGCTGATGTGTCTTTGTTATACCCACGTTAACGCGCAACCTCCACTGCCCCATGCTTTCTTTGGCGCGATAATTATTAATGGCAACCCAGCACCTGCTGGAACTTCTGTTAAAGCGACGGGAAACGGGGTAGACTCCACATCGGCCAATCCACTAGTGACTACAGATATTGGTATGTATGGCAGTGCTAACCCATTTGTGCAAAAGCTGATAGTACGGGGCTATATAGATGAAGGGGCAAAGTTAACTTTTTATGTTAATGACGTTGTTGCTGACCAAACTGCTGAATGGTATAGTGGCGAGTTAACAGAACTAGACCTTACAGTAACTATTCTACCCTCAAAATCTTACAATAACAATAAGAATCAAACCCAAGATAAAACAAAAATAAGAGAGGAAAAAAATGTTGAAACAAAATAAAAATCACGACACATTACCGAAACGGGAAAATAGAGTAAGAAACATAACTGCGATAATGGCTTTAATGTTGGTATTGTGTATATTTCCCCCAATTTGCAAAAGTGATCCTTATGATATTACAAAAGGAACACCTTATGAGTATGATTCTGTGAATGGTAGGTATCCTGCTTTATACGAAATAGATGAAGAACATCATCTTTGTGTTTATCAAGGTTCTGATAATGATGGCTGGGCAGTAGTATTGACAGTAGATACTAATGCAGGTACTATTACACAGGAAACCCCCATTGAGTTTGAGACAAATTATGCAGATTTTCCTGTTCTTTCTCAAATAGATGCGACTCATTATCTCTGTATCTATAAGGGACCAGATTATAGTGACCACCCAACTTATTATGATAGCTGGTCAGTGGTACTGACTGTAGATATTGGTGATTGGACGATCACAGCAGGAACGCCTTCAGAGCTTTATATAGATTATATGTATTATGCACTTGATCTATACAAAATAGATGCCACCCATTATCTTTGTGCTTATACTGGTACAGATTATGATGATGATTGGTCGGTTTATGACGGCTGGGCAGTGGTGTTGAGTGTAGATACCGGCGATTGGTCTATTACTGTTGGAACGCCTTTTGAGTTTGAGACAATTATGGCAGCATCCCCAGTTTTATCCCAAATAGATAACTCTCATTATCTCTGTGTCTATCAAGGTCCAGATGGAGATGGTTGGTCAACAGTATTAACTGTAAATACTACTAATTGGACAATCACTGCAGGAACGCCTTTTGAGTTTGAGAAAGATATGACAGCCTTCCCAGTTTTATCTCCATTAGATGCCACCCATTATCTTTGTGCTTATACCGGTACAGATTATGATGGTTGGGCAGTAGTATTGACCGTAGATACCGGCGATTGGTCAATTCAAGCAGGAACACTTTTTGAGTTTGAAGCAAATTTTGGTATTTATCCTGCTTTATCAAAAATAGATGATACTCATTGTATTTGTACATATACAGGTTCCACCGGCAATGGATTAGCAGTAGTATTAACTGTGGATACTGGTGATTGGACAATCACTGCGGGCACCCCCTTCGAGTTTGAAACAGTTTGGTCAGAGTATGCGACTTTATCCCAAATAGATGATTCTAATTATCTATGTGCTTATGAAGGTCCAAGTGAAGATGGCTGGTCAGTTATCCTGAATGTGGAGCTTCCGTCAGATGCGTCTTGTGCTAATATCAATGTATGGTTAGAAGGTGCGTATAGTACCGATGACGATTCAATGAGAACTACTATAAATGATTCTATACCTCTTACTTCTCCCTATCATGATGCTATAACAGTTACCAGTATACCGAGTAATGTGGTTGATTGGGTTTCTATTGAACTTCGCTCCAATACCACAGCAGCTTCTATAGTAACCCAAAGATCTATGTTTTTACAGAGTGATGGAGATATTGTAAACGCAGAAGATGTTGAAACTGCACCTGAGTTCCCAGAGATAAGCCCGGGTGATTATTATGTAGTTGTGCGTCATCGTAATCATTTAGCGATTATGAGCAAAACTGCCCAGACCTTTAAAGCAAAAGGTGATACCCCCTATACTGATATTGATCTCACAATTCTTTCTAATGTCTATGGTACAGATGGCATAAAAGAATTAGAAACAGGAGTTTATGGTATGTATGCAGGAGAAACCAACGATTCCGGGATCATTACCAATGCGGATAAATCAGCAATTATTGCCAATTTGAATCTGGCTGGTTATTATAAGGCAGATACTAATTTTTCAGGCATTGTAACTAACGCAGATAAAACCTTCATTATAGAAAATACTAACAAAGCAAGTGAGGTTCCGGAATGACAATTAACCCTTTCCATTACATTATCGATGTAACAGGAAGATTAGAAATATTAAGTATGTAGGAGTATAAAATGGAAAAAAAGATTACGAAAATAGGAGTATTATTAATAATCTCCCTTGCGTTTATTGTAAGTATGAGTTATGCAAAAAACGCAGATATTTCTATTGAGAATGCCATGATAAGTGGTGGTTATTTCAGTTGGGAGATACACATAACTCCGACAGATGATTGGGGTGTTGGTAATAGGAAGGCCTTAGGAGATTGTAGCTGGTATTTTGATGCTAATATGAATGCTTTAAGTGGTATTGAACTCACTTATGTAGCACCTCAAGTTGATCCAAGCGAGGGCTATACCAACACTTGTGCAATAACTGGCGGTCATCCACAAGTGACCACTGATCTTGATTATGATAATTATGATGGAGTCAATTTAACTCAGGGAGTCAATTACCATCTGTATACAGTAAGGATGACTATTACTGATCCTTCGGCTCAATCTGATTTATATTGGGATGAACTTAATACAGGGATATTCAATGCGCCAGATCAGGAAGTTATTGAGAATTATATTGGAAATGGTGATATAACCCTTCCTGTAGAACTTTCTGCTTTCACGGCGACCTATAATTTTGAGAATGGATGTACTTCAATTAATTGGACTACTGCAAGTGAAACGGATGTGATCGGATTCAATCTATATAGAAGCAACTGTGATGATTATGTTACGGGGATTAAAATAAACAGTGATATCATAGACGGTCATGGCACAACAACAGAGATCAATCATTATGAATTTATAGATATTGATCATTTGTCTTACGGGACGACCTATTACTATTGGTTACAGTCTGTAGAGCTTGATGGAATTAGTAATGTGTATTCTTCCATCAGTCTTACACCGGAAGAGGGGAGTGGTGGATTCATAGATGATTTTGAAGATAATATCCTCACAAACTATCCTAATCCCTTCAAGGGTTCTACTACTATTGAATATGGAATCAAATGCAGACTAAAAGCAGAGTTAGTAGAAATCAGGATCTACAATGTTGCCGGACAGTTGGTTGATACCATTGAAGCAAGATATGGAACAGCAGTGTGGAATGTGGACAATCTTCCAACAGGTGTCTATTTTTATCAACTCAAGACAGAAAGTTATAATGAAGTAAAGAAAATGATGTTGATCAAATAAAAACATAAAAAAATGCCTGGGGATGTACGTCCCTCGGCACTTTTTCAAATATCCAAAAAAAATCAAGTAAATGGATAATAAACATTTTCTCAGAATTAATTCATTTAATTATTTGTTAGACCGCAATCAATTCAGGTTAGTTACATGATTAATTGCAGCTAACGGAGGAGCATGGTAAATGGATCAAGATTCATACACCTTACCAAATAAAGAAAGAATAAGAGTTTCTGAAATATCTAGAATAGATAAGATGGAGGATAGGGGTGAGTATAGACATAATCCTTCTTTATACAAATGGAGTTTTCTAATCACATTTAATAATGGTGAGATTAAGGATGTAGAAGAGCCCTATCATTATTCGGATTGGGGAGATTCCAGAATGAAATTAGAAAAGATAAGAAATGATATGGTTCAGGCATTTGAGAATTATAAAAAGATTTATATACCTCAAAATTGATTTCACGCTGATAGATAATGATGCATGGACTGAAGTTGATGAGTAGAGATCGTTACTGATCATTTAAAAAAATTACAAAAGCTGCAAAAGGATGGACATTTATTCTTACTAGACGAATTCTTCGTTAAGATCATTCTTATTTTTGGTTTGTAATAATCAAAACAGAAACATAACATGAATCGTTGCAACTCATGAAAAAAGATACAGTATTAAAGCACAGCATAATGACTGCAGATCTGTATCCTTACCATGTTGCTTTAATTAAAGGTAAAGTACAATGGATTTACTGACAAATAAAGAACGAAATGAACTTTTTCCGATCTTCAAAACCTGCATTTATTTGAATACAGCTTCCACAGGTGTTGTGCCTGAAACTGCTATTGCCGAGCAGGATAGATTTATGAATTTCTATCGTGGGGAGACAATACAATCCCAGCCAGAAACCTTTGAAGTGATCGAACAGATTAGAGAAAAATTGAGTATAATTTTGGGTGCGCCTGCTGAGGATATTGCACTTATCAATAATACTTCATACGGTATCAACATGGCTGCATGGGGTATCGATTTCCAAAAAGGTGATAAGATCCTGATTCCTTCAAATGAGTTCCCTGCAAACTTTTATCCATGGAAAATTCATGAATCCCGTGGAGCAGAAATTGTTATAAATGATACATCTGATGAAGCGTATTTTGATCAAGCCAATACAAAAGTGATCGCTCCGTCATGGGTGCGTTTTTATGATGGTTTTAGATTTGATCTCAAGCACTGTGCAGAAATTGCAAAAAAGAATGACACACTTCTCTGTGTTGACGGCATTCAGGGAGCAGGTGTACTTTATCCTGAGCTTGAAAAATCGGGGGTGGATACATTTTCTACTGGCGGACAGAAATGGCTTCTTTCACCTTACGGGACAGGAGCACTCTATATAAGAAAAGATGCTCCGATCCGGTCACTATTCCAGGGATGGCTGCAGAGATTTCTTAAAACAAAAGACTTCTCAAATGTGCGGAAGTATGATATCCCCGAACCTGCTGATGCAACTCGCTTCGAAATTGGCAGCTTGACATACCAGGCACTTTTTGCCATGAATAAATCACTGGAACTTATAAACGATCTGGGTATTCAAAATATTGAAAAACACGCTCTTAAGCTTGCGAATTATTTTGCAGATGAATGTAAAAGCTTGGGATATGAAGTTGTAAGTCCAGGCGGTAAGAGAAGATCAGCAATTGTTTCCGTACATTTTCATGACAGCGAAAAAGTGTTTGAAACATTACTTGAGCAAAAAGTGTTATGCTCTCTGCGTGAAGGAAATATCCGATTTTCATTCCATCTCTACAATAATAAAGAAGATATTGAAAAAACCTTAAAATATATCCAGAAAGTCACAGGTTTTTGAGCAAAAATAATTAATGAATAGTGAGGATGAATAACGGAAACCATTAAAGAATTCCAGGAAATTGATTTTAACAAACCTTATGCCTTTCGAGTAAATTAGTGAATTACTTAAAGATATTGACAGAAATGAAGTTGTTTTTTCCATAATAACCAATAAAGAATATACTGGAATTTATTCTTAATAAAATACTAGGAAGTAACCATGAAAAAAAATTATGTGATGATTATTGCAATCATACTTATCTCTCTTGCTTTGTCGTTGTGTTCGAACTCGAGTGGACCCACACCGGATTTTAAATATCTTGGTACCTGGCTCGGCTTCACTCAATATACTGATACTGTTTCAGTGACTATTAGCAATGTAAGTAATAAAGAGAAAATTACCACGATCAAATTATACTATCCGAATATCGATGGTACACCTGGATATCAAGAGATAGAATATACTGATTCGGATGGGATCGCTGAAGTCGCCAACGATGCCTTTGATTTTACAAAATTAGGTGCCGAACCTGGATCACAGGTGAATATTAAGGGAACATTTCAAAGTACTACTCAGCTTGCAGGAACCTTTATGGCTTATACCGCAACTGATACCGTGCAGGGAACCTACACAGCAACGAAGCAATAAAACCAATTTTATCTATGGATGAACCAAAGAAAGCAGAAACCCGTTGGTTAACGGTCAACAGGATAACTGCACTAACTGACGGCATCTTTGCCATTGTCATGACGCTTTTGGTGCTAACCCTCGACCTGCCAGAAAAGGTCGAGCTCCTGAACCAGGCAGAGATAAAAGAGTTTCTCAACTCTCAGTGGCATGTGCTCTACATATATATATTAAGCTTCCTGATCTTGGCTAAATTCTGGACGGCTCATCATTCCCAATTCTCTCATTTAAAAGCTACCAATCCGAAACATCTATGGTTAAATATTATATTTCTGATGTTCATTGCCCTGCTTCCTTTTACTGCCGACCTAGCAGGTGCACTACCGACTTATTGGATCAGTCAATACCCTTTCCATTTGAATATGTTCCTCATCAGTATAACATTTCTTATGAGCTGGCAGTATGCATCAAAAGGGCGGCGTCTCGTAAAGGATGATGTCTCAGAAAATTTAATTAAATATATATCTCTCAAAGCGTGGACGACACCTATTGTTTCAATCGTCTGTATAGGAACGGCTTTTATTGTCCCTGCATATTCATCTATTCCGTATCTGACAATTCCTATAATTCATAAATTTATCCGATCTCGATTTACAAACAAATCATGAAATAACAAAATCCCGGAGGTGCGGTTGATGAAACCACAGCTATTTGCACTTGTGACCGCTATTGCATGGGGAGTAGGAGGGTACTTTGAGAAAAAGGGACTTCATATGGGAAACCTCGCACCGCAAATGGGAATTACAATCCGCACTTTTGTTGCTCTCATTATACTCGGTGTCGTAAGTATTCCTTATTGGAAGACCGTTCCCCAAGCCGGGTCAAAAGCATTAGTATATTTGATAGTTGGTGGGGGCATCATTGCCGGATCTGTCGGCATGCTTTGTTTTTACCATGCGCTCAAGGGCGGCAATCTCGATCAGGTGATGCCAATCGCATTTACTTCACCATTGTTCGGTGCTTTGATGGGTATAATTTTTGCAAGCGAGCCATTGACGCTAAAAACAGGAGCCGGGATCCTTCTCACTATTAGCGGGATCGTGGTGCTGACAATCTAAAAGAATATTATAAACCACACGTCTTCTCCGCTGACTGGCGGATACGCCGTGGCAAGCGAAATACCAGTCTTCTCCGCCAGTTGGCGGATACGCCGTGGCAGGCACGAAAGACACAAAAAATTATTTTCAAAGTAAAAGTTACGCTCTCAAGTGAGCAATTTTTGAAGTATATAGAAAAATGGGTTCAGACTTTTAATAGTATTATATTATGAATCTCGAAATATAAAAATTTAAAATGAAGCTTTATGAAATAATTTTCTTAAAGTCCATTTTCGTGTTTTTTCGTGATTTTCGTGGTTGATTGCTTTTTAAAGTGTACTCATGGAAACGCAACAAATTGGATATATAAAAATAAGGAAAAATGGTGAAAAATTTTATTTATGAACCACGAAAGACACGAAAGACACAAAAAATTATTTTCAAAGAAAAAGTTGAGCGCTAAAGTGAGCATTTTTTGAAGTATATAGAAAAATGGGGCCTGGATTTTAATAGAATTAACTTATCAATTCTTTACATAAAAATTTCAAAATCATTCATAGTTTATTTGACAATTTTTTTGATTCAGTAGAATGTTTGCATCAAATCAGAAGGAGTATACAATGAAAAAGATTTTTTTACTCATCATTATCAGTTCACTATTTTTTATAACATGTTCCGAGAAATCAACAAAACCGACGGACGAAGACATTACTGAAGCATTGACGCTTATTCGGGATTCACTTGAGGCTGAACTTGGGCATATAGTCCAGAGTATCAGTGTGTATATTCAAACATCAGACGACGTGTATTTTGGGACAACAACTCTTCATGAAAGGGATGTAATTACTTCTGATACCTATTTTCGATTTGCGAGTAATACAAAAAATTTTACTTCAACAGCTATATTGAACATGTATGAGGACGGCTGGCTTGATATCTATGATACGATCACAGACACTATTCCCGGAACTGACATTCCTTATGTGCCGACAGCTGCATCCTGGGATATTCCCTATAAAAATGAGATCACGATCGAACAACTCCTCCAGCATAGTGCCGGTGTGTATGATGTGGATAATGATCCCGTACCCGGTTGTGGAGGGGAATCCTATGTGAATTATATCTTTGAAGCTGATCCAAGCCATCAGTTTACTTCTGAAGAATTAGTTAACCAAGTAACTATCAATGACCTGTATTATTTTGCTCCGGGGACCGATCATCATTACAGTAATACCGGCTACACAATTCTGAGTGAGATCATTGCACGAGTATACTCGGCGCAAGCAAAGGATGATAAGACATTTGCTGATTATCTTTATGATTATGTGACCGGACCCAATTCAGCTGTTCCAGTTGATGTTCACTTCCCATACCTGGCAACCGACGTTGCTCTACCGGATCCCCATGTCTGTGGGTTATCATACGAGACGAATGGAGATACGATCTTATTCGATGAAACAAATATGAGTGCGCATGTGGCTGAAGGAAATGGCTATGGGGATTTTATAGAGCTCAATACATATATCAGAACATTAATGACAGGACAGAATGTGCTGGAGCCGGCAACTGTAACCCTTATGCAAACAGATGTTTCACCGGGTAATCCAGGATATGGTTTGGGGTGCACACATACACAGAATATCGGTTATGGTCACAATGGCTGTATTCGAGGATATCTCACTATAATGGCTTATGATCCGGATCATGATCTTTCAATGATCGTCTTGGTGCCCACTGTCGATATGACTACTGAGGTAAATTTTTACACAAGTTTCATGGGTATGTATGATGCCGCATGGAAAGCCAGAGAAATTCTTGGTTTTCCAGGGAAACCATGATCTCATATTTTTAGAAAAGAATGAATAAGGAGAAGTTTTTGCTTCTCCTTTTTTTTGATATGATAATTGTAAAGGGGGAGAATTTTCAATATATAATTCTTTACATTAATTTAAGAATTTTATATAAGATGTTATCGAAAGCGAGGATTGATGAAAAAGATAATAATTCTAATAATACTAATAAGTACTGCAATACTAAGTAAGGCTCAAGCCGATTCACTTTTTTCAAGTGGATCTATTTCGGGTGTTTTTGGCGGTCCACTCGTAAAATACACAAAGATCAATAATAAAGATGCGTTGATCCTGGGCGCTCGAGGTGGATGGGCATTCAATAGCATGTTCACTATCGGTGGTGGAGCTTACGGACTGGTGAATGATATTCCAATCGATGCTGCGCAATCTGATACCAATTTTATAAATCTCAGCTATGGCGGAATTGTTGTTGAGTTTGTAGGTATGTCCGATAATGTCATGCATTGGCAGGTCAACGGACTTATCGGAACAGGAGCAGTGAGTACTCGAAATGGCAATAATACAGGCAAGAATGATATCATATTTGTTCTTGAACCAGGTGCTGATGCCGTGCTGAATATTACATCGAGTATAAGACTAGCTGCCGGAATAAGCTACCGATTTGTATCAGGAGTTGATCCTGATAATTTTAGCGGTTTTCTAAATAATAGCGATCTTTCCAATTTTTCAGCGAGTCTCACTATGCTTTTCGGGAGTTTTTAAAGCAAAAAGAGTTCACATCAGCCAGCTGGCAGAGTGGANCGATCAAAGGGTCAATTATTTATGAAACGTGTTTTCTTAATATTAAAAAAATCCCCTCTAAAAAGAGGGATGATTCCGATTTATCGGAATTGGGGTGTATTATATTTCCATTAACTCAAAACTTCAATTGTAGTCACAAGTAATCGACCTATCAAAAACCGTTTCACTTGTCCCGTTAAATCTTTCTTTATTTAACTGGGAACGATTTCTTTAATTAGAGATTCTGCATAAAGTGCGCAATGACATGTGCGGTTATTTTTATCTCATTGTCTTTAACTTTTCGACTTTTTTTAGTTCATTCTCTGTAGACCCCGCATATTCAACGATAACAATGTATGGTCATTTCCGAAAAAATAAATTTCTTGACAACCGCTCATACAAACAGAGTGTTAGATTATCGAAATAATTGGAAGATTTAGTAAGCTATAAAATATTATAATAATAAACCATAGTAAAATAACAAACTCTTCAATTGAGGTTTGAAATGATTAAAAAAATCACTCTATGCTGTATGTTTGCAGATCTTCTTATAACCATACCGTTATATGGTGTGTATCATAAAATCGCAGAACAGAATCTGTACTATTTTACAAGCAGTATTGCAATGAAAGAGAATACGGTATTTGTTGGCACAAATGATGGGCCAACCGGAAATCATCCGCTTCTGGTAATTGATGTTCAGAATCCTTTTTCTCCTCAAATTATTGGTAATTATGGCGGATTTCAAAATATTAAGGAAATTTGCGTTCACGATACGGTAATTTATCTGGTTCATGATTCCGGAGGTCTTACAATTGGAAATATAACTGACCCAAATAATATAGCCATCACTAATCATTTTAATGGTCTGACATTCAACTCAATCAAAACGCAAGTCGATTATGCATTCGCTGGAACAGATCAGGGATTTATTGTCATGAGTATATCCTCTCCTCAAAATCCATCATTAGTTGATACTTTATACACAACTGAGATTTTAGATGTATTTATATATGAAAATACTGGGTACGCTCTTACAGAATCCAATGTTTATATCATTGATATTTCAAATCCTAATGAAACGAATATAGTTGGACAATATTCTAGAAATTTTTTCGATCCGGTTTCGATCGCGTACCATAATAACTATGTATATATAGCTGATTGGATGCGCATTTATATTATTGATGTTACGAATCCTCAAAGTCCAGTATTAGCTGGTAGTCTTTTTCGCCCCGGGGTTCCGCAAAATTTATTTATACAAAATGATAAATTATATGCAACGGATCAGGTATTTGGTTTTAGCGAATATGATGTTTCCAATCCAACAGAATTATTGCTAATAAATAACTATGTTTCACCTAGGGATGCTGTAGATTTTTGCATGAATGATGATTATATATTTATTGCAGATTGGGCTTACGGACTCGAGATCATCGAACGTGACGATAGTCCTAATCCATACTTGATACATAATTTTTGCGAGAATAATTTAATTATCAGTGATTATTTACGAAGGGAACAGTATATTTATTTTACTGATATTTATAGTGGATTGGGTATATTTGATTGCAATAATCCATCAGCACCCGCTATTTTCCCTGCCGGATATTATCTCGCTGGAGGTATTGATGCGTATGGATCATATTTATATGTGAGTTATAGCTCATGGGATGCAGGATGTCCCAATGCTTATATGATTTATAATTGTGAAGACCCCCTTGATCCCGAATTCGTAAGTCAATATTCGTGTGATGAATTTTACAATTTACAAATTATTGATAATTATATGTATATTAATTTTGTTGATCGACTTAGAATTTTTGAGCTTAGCAATCCGGGAGCCCCAAACTATTTGGGATATGTTCAAATGTATATCAATGATTATTGTGTTTCTGATTCTGTAATTTGCGCTTATGGATATTGTAACCAAGTTCCTCATGTTTATGGATTGTATCTCTACAACACTTTCCAGTCGGGTTATCCACAGGAAATATCATTATTAGAGTTAGATCATGAAATATTTGAAGTAGAGGTATTTGATACAATCGTGCTTGCTGCATATTATAATGAATCCTGGTACGGATCAAGTACAGGATTTTATGTGATAGATATCTCAGACCCAAACTTGCCAGTACTGTTGGATCATATTATTGTACATCAAGATAACTCACGTATTTTCTATTCTGGATTCGGTTCCATACGTTTTGCTAAAAACAATAATACACTTGTAGTAGCGGATAATTCCAATAATCGTCTTATTACCTACGATTGTACCGATTTTGCCAATCTGCTAATTAAGGATGAATACTGGTGGAATTATAAAACGACTGGTATAAGTTTCAATAACAACGAACTTATGACCTGCAATTTTGGGAATGGTATTACTGTACTGGATTGGACAGAGAATCTGGGTGTAGATGATCCTCAAATATCAGATGTAAATCTTGCCATGAAAGTATTCCCAAATCCGATTATTTCATCGACAAATATTAGTTTCTCTATCAAAGAGACGGGGAACATAAAAATCACTTTGTATAATGTCAAAGGTCAAAAGATTACCTCAATAACAGATGATATGTATATGCCAGGGGAACACACAATTGAATGGAACGGAAATTCGGTTTTGAACAAGGGGTATTCTTCAGGTATCTATTTGATGGGATTTGAAAAAGATGGTGTGGTGATAGATGTGCAAAAAGTCATTTTGCTGGAATAAATGTTAGGGACGTTTACAATTTTTTTATTGTTTAAAAAAACCCCCAAAGCCCGCAAATATTTGTGGGCTTTTTTAGTATAGTCTGTAAAAATATTACTATTTTGTATTCCGCGATTTTGCGTAGTCTTTTTGCAGTTTTTCAACCAATTTATTCGCAGAATACTCAGCCATGTGCACAAATCCATTTTTCATCTGATCCGGTGTTAATTGCGAGAGCTGTACTGCGGTGAGTACATTCCCTACAGCAGTACTTCCAGTGAGAAAGAAGGATGAAGAAACCGGTCGTGATTCCGAAACATCGGTTTTCCAGATCAATGCTGAGGTGTGATTATCATAAATTTTAAGAGTAACATCCATATTGAAATTAACCGATGATGCCCATGAATTTGCACTGATGCCATAGCTGTTGATCGTGATGCTGAAAAGAAAATCCGCTGATCGCGTATCTTTGATGGGGTTGAAATGGAGAATATTTGAACACTGCTGAAGTGTCTGCGTTTCAATGATCTCAGCAACATTCACATCCTTCATAGCGCTATCAAGTTTTGCTTGGGTTTTACCGGCTTCAATGCTATTTACGATAGTTGATCCAATGTTAACAAGAGTGTTGAAAAGGTTTTCTGAACTCGATTTGTCAGAACCTGACGAAATCGTAAAATAGCTGTTTGTCGTTACATTGCCCCAGGGTGTTGAAGTAACCGTTGCAGCAACGGTTTTATTGTTGAACGTATAGGGGATTAATTTCTTGTACGCAGTGCTGCAGGCGAAAAGACTTATTAGAACGAGAACGGCAACAACAAGTCGAACTGATTTTTTTACATTTTTATTCATGTATAGCTCCTATAATTATTTTTTCAAGCGAAATCAAAAAGAAATTTGAATACTATAATGTCAATTTATTTAGCGTATTTTCATAAACTTCCAAATCATTTTCCGAAAACAGCACAAAACGGATCTTATCAAAAAATACATGATTATTATGTATTCCTTGAGTCTGCCAGTTCGAGGACTTTTTGAACCAGTTTCTCGATGCCGAGTGAAATGTAAGAAATGCTTGGACCTAACATATATGCAGGAGTGGTTACGATCTTAAGAGCTTCATCTAATACGATATCATCAACCGGGCAATCAATATGTTGTGCTCCGAAGGATTCGATCGTTTGTGCAGTTCCTTTATCAAATCCTACAGATAATTTTGGGTGCTCGGAACCGAATATTTTCGCTGCGATCATAGGAGCTATGCACATAAATCCCAGTGGTTTTTTCTGAGCGTGCATTTCTTTTAAGAGCTTCTCAAGATGAGGATTGACTGTCATGTTTTTTCCTTTGATTGCGAAATCACAAAGGTTTTTCATAGCGCCAAATCCGCCGGGTATGATAAGTCCATCCAGTTCACTTGCAGAAACATTCTTGATGTCCTGAATATCTCCACGAGCAATTCTTGCGGACTCAACAAGCGTATTTCTTTTTTCACCGTGAACAGGTTGATTTGTCAGATGGTTCACCACATCCATTTGTTTGGTGTCGGGCGCCATCATTACAATGCCTGCGTGTGCTCTATCCAGATGAAGAAGTGTAACGACCGCTTCATGTATTTCTGATCCGTCTTTCCAACCGGAGCCGGATAGAACCACTCCGATATTCAAATTACTTGAGTCTTGCATTATTCCTCCAAGTTTAAATATTATTTACCACGAAAGGCACCCTGATACAGTCGTTCCTCCTTACAGGGCAGGCGAAAAACACGAAATAAGAATTTCATCTTATCTTTTTTAAAGATTCATGATCTATGCTAAATTTCATAACAAATTTTCATAAATATATCATTTTTAGAAAAAACTTTTTGCGGATTTCATGCTTGCCAAGTCGTATCCTCCAGCTGGCGGAGAAGACTGGTATTTCGCCTGCAACGGCGTAGCGCAGTGAAGACGTGTGGTTCATGATGTTAATCATTGATAATTTCCAGAATATTTTCTATCTTTTTTTTCATGCTTTGATAATGCGTACCCTTCCAATAAATTTTATCACAGCGCTCGCATATAGTGAAGTCATCATGACCCTCTTTCACTTTTTGATGAAGTCGATGCTCGATCTTTGCTTTTTTAATTGGTTTCAGTAATTCATTGCATTCAAGACATCGCGAAAATAGGGAGGTGTACTCTTTCAGTTTGAACTGTAGTATCAACTCTTCAAGTTGTGAATCAAGATCATCAGCATAGATAAAGTAGCCATACTTAAGTTCATTCCGCTTCAGGATATTATGATCTTTTGTGAGCAGGATACGTTCTCCCTGATTTGCTTTTTCTACAAGTTCATGACCTGTAAGATTTTTATTATAAGCGGTATCTATTCCAAGCATTCTTATATACCGAACAAGTGTGCCAAGATGTTGATCGGCGATAAAACGTATCTGATCTGGAAGGGGGTGAGAGATTTTACTTACAGAATGTACATCAAAGTTGTGAAAATAAGGATAAATACTTATTCTGTCATTATTCTGTACAACGTAGGAGAAATCTTCCTGCACTCCGTTGGCCAGTATCATTTGAACTTGAGTGTGGGGGATGTTGAAGGATTCAATGAGGTCTTTCACTGAGGTTTGTACTGGAATTGTGTGAGTAAATTGTACTTTTCTTTTTTCTTTGGGAAGAAATTCATTCAGCTCTTCATAGCATCGAAGGTGAATGGTTAGCATGGTCTTATTCTTTTACAACCCGGGAATCCCTGTGTGAGAGGATAATGATAGTATTGAGCACACCGGTGAGGATCATAACATAGAGTAGAGCATAAACTATATCCTGGCTTAGATGCGACCAATTAAAGAGCAGCATTGTCATCAATACAAAAAATAGCCAGAAAACCGGGAAATAACCGAGCCGTTTAATAAGCAGTCCGAGGATTATTGCAGGGATGAGCCAAATAACCAGTTCAAGAGGTAAGAATGGAACGAGGATTCCAATGATAGGTGCACCTCCGCGACCGCCGAAAAAATGATAAAAAACTGGAAAGCAGTGCCCGATGATCACAAAGGAAGCAGCAATAATTATATGAGGGATCTGCATTTTAAGCAGAAAGCCGATGCATATCAGAAAGAGTCCTTTTAGACCATCAAGTACTGCAACAACACATCCCCAGCCCTTGCCGATATTTCTGAATACATTGTATGCGCCGGCATTTTTGAAGTCGATATTCCGGATATCTTTTCCTGTTACAAGCTTAGTGATTATTACGCTGAAGGAAAGTGAGCCGATCAAATAACCAGCTATTGAAAGAAGGATAAGTTTTAATATCTCAAGATTCATATACAGTCCTTTGTAGCTTCATTATTTTTCGATCTCAAGATCCTTCATTTTCCTTGAAAGATTGGATTGCTGGAGACCGATATTTTCAGCCGTAAGACTTATATTCCAATTAAATTTGTCAAGCTGTTCTTTCAAATAATGTATTTCAAACTGTTTTTTTGCTTCTGTAAAATTGGGTAAACTGAACAAACCCGCTTCCTCATTTTTCTTTGTAGGCAGCATTTTTATGTGTGGTGCAACCTCATCTTCAGAGATAATTTTTTCTGGGGAAATGATGTACAATCGCTCGATAAGATTTTTTAATTCCCGAATATTACCAGGGAAAGAGTAACCTTGCAAAAGCCGCATAGCTTGAGATGAAAATTTTATAGGATGTACTTTCAACTCCACTGCATAATAATCAAGATAGTATTCAAGCAGAATCGGAATGTCTGAAATTCGTTCTCTCAAAGGTGGAATCTCAATTGGGATTACATTCAATCTATAAAACAGGTCTTCGCGAAATTCTCCAGATTCAATCATATTCTCAAGATTTTTATTTGTTGCAGCCAGAATACGGACATCTATATCAATGGTTTTATTACTACCGACTCGCTCAAACTTTCCTTCCTGAATGACACGCAGCATCTTTGCCTGAGCATTTAGATTCATATCGCCAATTTCGTCTAAAAACAGAGTGCCTTCATCTGCCATTTCAAGTTTGCCGAGTTTAAGCTTTTCTGCACCAGTAAATGCTCCTTTCTCGTATCCGAATAATTCACTCTCTACAAGTTCATTCGGAATCGCAGCAGAATTGAATTTCACAAAGGGTCCGGTTCTTCTTGCACTTTGATTGTGAATTGCAAAGGCAACAAGTTCTTTTCCAGTGCCGCTTTCGCCGCGGATTAGTATCTTGCTGTCCGTTTTGCTGACTTTTTCAATAAGAGTTCTCACCCTCTCAAATTCCGGCGAGATGCCGATCATTTTGTAGTGGGATTCGATATCCTTTTGCTCTTCATTATATTTTTTATACAGCTTGATCTTGTCCGAAATGTTCCGAGCAGAGACAATGATCTTGTGAAGAGAGAGCGGTTTTTCAAGGAAATTGTAAGCGCCCATTTGGACAGCTTGCACTGCAGTTTTGATAGTGCTGTGTCCGGATATCATGATGACATCCAACGATGGGAAATCTTTGCGCACTTTCTTGAGCACTTCGATGCCGTCCATACCCGGCAGTTTTACATCGAGAAGAAGGAGGTCGATGTTTTCGCGCGCAAGAACCTGCAAACCTTCTTCACCTGAGGACGCATCGAGAACTGTATAGCCCCCGTCCTCCAGAATATCCGTGAGTGTTCGGCGAATATTTTTTTCATCGTCAACGACTAATATGTTCATTTTTGCCTTCTTAATTCATCGCATCATGCCGAAGCTTCGGCATGAAATGGGGTCAGCCTTTTTCTGCGTGCTATTCCTTTTTAATTCGATTCTGAAAAACGCAGATGAAAAGAAAATTTTGTTTCCGTCCTCCCTTCTCCGTTTTCCATTCTCCCGTTCTCCTAAAAAGTATAACTAACTTTCATATATGCTTGCTTATAATCAGCTTCTACCTTATTGTCAATTTCATCAGATGCGGTTTTATAGCCAAGATACAAATTACAGTCAGGTTTGAACTCCCATCGGAAATTGGAGAAGAAACCAAGATGCATTGTTTGGTCTTCATATTCATAATTATTAAATCGCAAGCCATTTGTAAAAGACAGATTATTGGAAAGGTTTATATTAAAGCCGGCATTACCAATCCAATATTCATCATCCAAGTCCGCATCTGTGGGAAGATTAAAATATTTTTTCAATGTGGCACTGATATCATATGAAAGATATTGGCTGATTTTTCCCCAAATATCTAAATCTAAACTTACCTTGTTATGAGTTTCTGATAATTCATAGATTAGAGTTTTACCGATACTGCCAGCAATACAAAAGGCAAATGCATCAAGCTTATACCATTTTCCACCCAAATATAAATTATACCAATCATAGACATTATCTTCATAACCTTCCTTTCCCATATTGAAATTAGTCCAACAATTTATCTTCTGTGGAGTATTAAACCAGAAATTTATCCCACCATTTTGTTCAAGCAAATCATTTGATTTATTTTTTGCAGCTTTATGCAACCAGAATGACCAGCCATATTCTTTTAGAAATTTTTTATTGGGTTCGCTATTCTGCCAAGCATTTAAGTTGTATGCGTATAGATCAGTTACATTTATCCAACCCATGTCAGGTGCATAGTTTTTACTAACTTTAGCAAGGCAAAGTCCCCAACCAATGTCAGCTTTTTGTCCGTTATACCCGAAAAGTCCATAATATCCTTTTTCAATATCATTCTCTTTTCGCCTTAATGAAAGGTTTACATTAGCCCACAATGAATGATTGTTGATAAATTCCCAGTTTGGGTAAATATGAAGCACCTCATTATGATAATCTTTATTCATTCTATTAAGCAGAGTAAACTGAGTATTGAAATTCTCTCCTTTTTGTTTGTAGGCAATCATATTATATAAATCATCAGGATTAGTAACTTCGCCATCTGTGGTTACTTTCTTATCTAATGCAGAGAGGAAACCATACGAATAATGCGCTGTATTGCCAGTAATTTTGAAAGCATATATCGGTTGCATAATATGTCTGGAATAGAAAACCTGCTCACCACCGTTATTATTGTTTCCAACTCCAAAAACATCCAGATCTTCAATAAAGAAATAGCGGTTTTCTTGGTAAGTTGGAGCATATCGCATATTATAGATATCTTGTTCTGTATCCATCGGCACATCAGAGAAATCCGGATTTATACTTAATTTTACTTTTGTAGAAAAGCCTGGATTGAAAGAGAAATCCAGACCAACATTATCCCAATCAAATGAAATATCTTTATCCATTGCATCATAGTTGATAATAGTATAAGGCCTAAAACGATAATTTCTGCTTTTGGTGATTTCTTCTTTTATGGTGATATCTTTTGCTTTTCTGAAATAGTCTTTTTTCATTTTTGTAGTTCCATACGGCACCGAATAATAATCATCAGTTTTGAAGAAATGACGAGTCAAGATAATTTTCCAATTATAAGGCGACTTTCCATAAAAACGCAGATCCTTAACAGGGATAGTCATCAAGCATTTCCACAAATTGTTGGGAATATCATTTTTGTATTCATAAGTGCTGTTCCAACCAGAATCAATATTCAAATTTGAATTACGAATCCCATCATATTTACTGCCCAGCGGGAATGCATAGAACATATAAGCGTAATAATTTTTTACATCAGTAATGATTTGCAAGCGGAGGAAATCTGCATCTACATATTTATCATTAGTAGCAAAGGTTCCTTTTTCAAAGTTATTGTCAATTTTTGCTTCCCAGAGAACATATAGATTCTTTCCATTATGCCACAGCCAGACATCAGTGGGAAGTGGGCAGGCAAGTGAATCGTCGGGACTTATACGGACAAAATCTAATAGATGATTGTTTTCAGTTTTTATTTCGTTTTCTGAGAATGGAACTGTAAGGCCGTATAAAGAGAATGATAAGATTAAAATAATAAAAAATGTTAATAAGTATTTATTCATTCGTAATCCTTTCTTTTAATATTATCACAAGTGTGGACACTTGTGTTACAAGTATGTAACTCAATTGTCCTTAATTGAGTTTAATATTATTCCAAATGCATTCCTAATTTAATTGGCTATTGAGCACAGGATAATATTTAGCAACCACTATTATTCTTTCCCCTTAATCTCTATTTCAATATTCTCATTCAAATCTGAATTGATGATGCTTTTCGCTACTTTTTCTGGAGTATCTGCGACTGCTGAAATGCTGGTCTTAACCACAACTTTTATAAAACCACTCAGCAATTTTCCCCAGAAACCTGTTAAGCTAATATTCTCATCCTCACCTTGTATAATTATTCCTTCAGAATCTATTGTAATATTGTCTTCATTATCCGATACCCAGATACCATCTTTGTTTATTTTTACTTTTGTACTATCTTCTCTGTTATAAACAAGGAATTCGCCATCTTTGTATTTTACAATCTCTTCACCTTTGTCTAACACAACTAATCTTTCGGAGTTAAACTTGCATATAACATCTTCGTTTTTCTTAAAATTATAAATATAGGTTTTACTCTCTGGTAAGTATAACTTGATTTCGGCTTCATCTTCAGAAGACAGATAGACCTTGTTTCCTTTAGATTCAATTTTCACATTTTCGTGCTTGTCGTATTTAATTACCAAATCGTTCTTTGGATAAAACGAGATATTATCAAGGGTTACTCCATTAAATACTAATTCAACTTCTTTTAATTTTTTCAATGATACTTCCTGGGTAGTTGCATTAAGTCCGGAAGCTGCAAATAGTATGATAAGAGATATTACTACTGCATATCTTAAGTTTTTTATTTTCATTGATACTCCTTTCTAACCTTGCGAATTTCGTCAGTTTTTGGCAACGAGTCGTTGCATCCATAATGACTCGTTCCCAGTTGAATAATTATCGTAAATCTTGTTCCTTTTCCTTTCTCACTTTCCACCTTAATCGTTCCATTGTGTTGGCTGACAATCCTTTTCACAATAGCAAGTCCAAGTCCTGTCCCTTTTTCTCTTTTTGTAAAATACGGTCTGAAAATTTTATTAATATCCTCATCCTGTATTCCTTCTCCGTTATCTTCTATTTTGATGATGAATTTAGAGTATTCATATTTTGTTGTTATTGCTATCTTTCCATTTCCATTTATTGCCTGAATTGCATTCTGAATAAGGTTTACAAATACCTGTTTCATCTGCATCTTATCACCATAAAACTTTGGCAGATTCCCGTCTAAGTCAAGTTGGATATTTACCTTACTCTCATAAGGAGTTACAATTTCTTTAATCTGGTCATTCAAATTATAATGGATAAAATTTGCAGAAGGCATTCTGGCAAATTTTGAGAATTCCTGCACTAAAGTTTGCAGATTATCTATTTCCTCATTCATTATCTCAAGTGAATCTGAGAAAACTTTATCAAAGTCTGAACTTTTATTATAATATTTTTGTTCAAGTCTTTGAGCAGATAATCGGAGCGGAGTAAGCGGATTTTTAATTTCATGAGCCATCACTTGAGCCATTTCTCGCCACATCAAATCTTTTTCTGCTTGCAGAAGTTTATCACGATTGCTTTCCAGCTCCTCGACCATATTGTTGAAGGAAACAATAAGCCCGTTTATAGGTGAAAATTTGGATTCTCGAACCCTAACTTTCAAATCGCCGGCAGCAATTTTTTTGGTGTCTGCTTGCAAACGATTCAAAGGACGGGTAATAAGTGTGAGGAAAATCAGCAGGATTATAAGAACCACAAGCCCAGAAATAACAACATACAGTGTAGAATAGAGGGTCATGTCTTTGCGGAAAAGATAGGTGGTGAGCTCGATTTTATTTATGTCTGTGAGAATTGGGGAGACTTCTTCCTTATCGATGGCATCCTTATGCTTGCTGTAGAGATTGTGTACTTTGTCATACAAATTCAGGGATGTGATATCCTGCGAATAATCATTGAACTGGGTCATAAAAAAATATCTTGTTAATAGTCCTAATAACACCAAGAGAATGAACATTATGACAATTATTTGTATTTTAAAGGATGGGAGTTTCATGATTTAAGATCATCAATTGAAAAGACAGGCGAGCGATAGGTGGGAGATTTATTGTTCCAGTATTTCATCAATTCAATATTTTTTTCCATTTCTTCGAGATACACGGAATGTAAATAAGCAGTTACCTCAAAGTAATATTTCCTGCCTTCTTCAAAAAAATCAATATGTTGAATGTCCAGGACTTCGAGTAGAACAAAATTCTGTTTTGCTTCACTGAAATCGAGAAATATGAAGTTTTCCCTACTTTCTGTTTTATCAATAGTAAAAAATCTATCAACGACATCATACTTGATCGAGTGGGTTTCGGAATTCATATGAAGTGGCATCTCATGATTCTGTTCGTGTATTCTGTAAGTGAATTCCAGCACGATCTGCTGACCTGACTGCATTATCTGGTCAATGTCCCTGGTATAGCAATTGATTATCCTTCCGGAAAAGACAAGCACATTATCCTGAAGGTGATACGAGCAATTATCAAAAATGGGAGTTACATGTGATGAAAAGAGAGAACTGGCAGCGATAACGAGCGTGGTGATCTGTCTTGATAGGGCTTCAAGCATTTTATGTACTCCTGATAATTAGGTTTTTACATTAGAAAAATTCTATGAAAAGTTGGCAAGTTTATATTAATAAAAAGAGGATAAGCAGTTTATACCACTTATCCTCAATTAATTGCTATGTTTATAGTTCTGTGGTGTTGTTGTTGTTTTGATAATTAACTTTTCCAATACCTATGTTAAATTCATGTTTTTCAAATTGAGATTCTGAGACTGAGATATTTCCTATGCCGGAATTGCAATCTGCTTTCTTTGCAGTTGAGTTGAATATATCGATATTGCCCACGCCGGTATTGCAGTCCAGTTCAATTGCGACAAGGGATTTGATAAGGATATTTCCAGCGCCTGTATTCATCTCGATAGCATCTGTTTTTATATTGGTTACATTGATGTTTCCAGCACCGGTTGAGAATTCCATTTCCGTAAAATTACAGTTATCAAAACTCAGGTTTCCAGCACCGGTTTCCACTTCAAAGTCCTTGCCTTCCATATCATTGATCATGATATTTCCAGCTCCGGTTTCAATGTCTATGGATGTATTAGTTGGAATGATCCCTTTGACTGAAGCGATTGCATAAGGCTTTCCTGATGCGGTTTCGCCTACAAGCTTTCCATTCTTTATAGAAAGTGTCACATCATTTTCATACTTTTCCCAAATTTTTACTTCAAGATCGTAGGACTGGCCGCCTTCAAGTGCGATATTTCCCGAACCGGCTTCAACGGTGAATGTGTCATATTTTTCATTATCAGTGAGGGTAATGGTTCGTGAATGCTCAAGGGTAATGCCTTTGACGCGTACTTTATCTCCATCAAAATGGATCTCGCAGGAAGCAAAAAGCAATGGAATGAGAACCAGTAGAATTAGAACTTTTAAAAATTTCATGATGACTCCTTTAAAAAAGCCCCGTTAAAAAAGCGGGGCTTTGTATGAGCTTATAATTTAGAATCCAAACCATGGACCCACGCTGATAGTCAAACCATCAAGTTTGGTCTCGGGTGAGTTCGTGACTTCAAAGATGTCATCGCAGATATTTGCATTCCAGCCGCTGTGATATGAGTAGCTGAGCATGTATCCAACTGCTGCACGGATTCCAAGCCAATCTGTAAGACGATAGATCATCTCAAATTTAGGTTGTAATAGAATATAGTTTTTCTCCAATTTGACATAATTATTATTAGTATTTGGATTAACAACTTGTACTGACAATGAATCCCAGTCATAATTATTACCAATGTTAGAAAGTTCCAGTGTCTGACCTCCCCAGCCAAGCATAAAGCCAAGGGATGTGGCAAGATTTCTTGAGAGCATGATACGCTTATCAAGAGTAACTCCACCAAACCCAAGACCATATTTCATTCTTCTTTCGCCGGTATCAGTCATCTTTTTTCTATCGATTGAATACCATTCACCTATTCCACCAAGGAACCAGTTTTTGCCGATGTTACCTTTACCGCCAAATCCGTTCAGGAACATTCCATCTTCACGAAGCGGAGTAAAACCAAAATCTTTGATAACTTTGTTAACGTCTTCAAACTTGTTCTTATCAACAAACCACATGGGAATCCAACTACCGCCGCCGCCACCTACATCCAATTTGTGTTTCTTTGTGACAATTATTTCACCTGTTGTTTCATCAATTTTGGGCTTTTGGCGTGATTGGAGTACAGCTCGAGTTTCATAGACCTGTTCATTTCTGAAGAAAACTATGTCAACAGCCTCGCCAGCTTTTTTGCTCTTGATCATAGTTGAAAGCTGACCTTCGTAGCGAGCTTTTTGACCGCCGAACTCCATGATGATATCACCTTTCATCAGACCGGCTTGTTGAGCTCCACCACCGGGGACAGTGCCGGAAAGAAGGACACCATAATTATAATCATAGTGCATTTCGTAGGCTTCTTGAAAGGTCATATCAGCAAGATACACACCGAGAAGAGGAGTATCTACGCCGTATTCACCTGACATGGAAATCTGGATCTTCTTGATTTGATCCTTATTGAGATTCTTGAGTTGTTTTAACTGCTCCAGATCAGATAGGTCAATATCGATTTCGACATCCTCCTGTCCCCATCCGTCAACTGCAAAGACGAAGGGTTCACCTGCATTGAGCATGGTTGATGCTCCGAAGAGCAATACAACCAGGATTACACTTAACTTTTTCATTTGTTTCTCCTTTCATTATTTGAAAATTTGAAAAAGGGAAGGGAAGCGGGGGACGCTTCCCTTTGTGAAGCTATGTTATTTCTTAGGGAGGTTATATAGCTTTTTTCTTTCTTTCCATAATAAAATAATTGAATTATGTTTCATTCTTAACACCTCTATGTACTTTTTTCTTTTTTATTAGTCAAATATCGTGCCAAAAATTTTTAGAAAATGTGTAATTTCCTTACTATCAGGCAGATAGAATAAATTTGCCGAAAGTAACGTATTTATAAATCGGTTAGAATCGCTGTGTGAATGATATATGTTATATCAAATTTATATAATTCTTAGTGAATTTAATCTTATTTAATGATCACTAATTTTTGAATTGAGGATTTTTCTTCAGTTGATAATTTACAGAAATAAATTCCAGAGCAAATGGTCTCAGAATTCCACTCGATAGTATGTATTCCTGCTTGCTTATTTTCATCGAGCAGTGTTTCGACAAGTTGACCTTTGAGGTTGTATATCTGGATTTTTACTTTTTCAGGATGGGGAAGAGAAAAGGAAATTTGTGTTAAGGTTTTGAAGGGATTGGGACAATTCTGATGGAGTGTTACTGCGTCATAATAATGAATTGTATCATCGATAGCAACTCCCTGCCATTCGTAGGCACCCATATCGATCCTGCCGTTATAAATACGAGGATTTCCATCTAAATCAAATGGTGGAAGATTAAGACCAGTTGTGTCTGGGGTTCCTGCATCTATGCATGGACTATATTGGGTTAGATGATAGTCATCATTTTCTGGATCATTAAACAATGGGTTTTCATAAATGTTTCCCCCAGCATTTGTTCCTTGTGAAGGAAAACCCCCTTCTAAACAAGAATATGAAATTATGGGATTGTTTATTTCTTGGAATCCAAAATTAGTAATATTATCCCAAACAATAGTATTAATAATTTCAGGTGAACTAATACAATCATCATCACTTTCACAAAATATACCATAATTACACATTGAAACTGTACTATTTAACAAACGAGGGAAATGAGTTATAGATGAAGATGTAACAATGCAACAAATACCTTTACCACAATCAACTATTTTATTATTTATAATATATGGACATGAATTATCACATTTTATACCTCCCTCCAAACAAAAAGTGATTGTATTACCATAGATAATAGGTCTACCCCACTTAGAAGTAATTCCATAACCAAAACAATTTGAAATAGTACAATGAGTAATTGTTGGAGATGCATTATAAATCATAATAGCAGGATTAGAGTTACAATGCTCAATAATCAAATAATTCAAATAATCATCTGAAAAATTATTATTACTGGTATATAATGAAATCCCTCCCCATGAAATAGAATTATCATCAAGTTTTATAAATAGTACGCTGTCTGTTTTAGTTCCATTTACTACTAAGGCACCGTATGCAATTAGTTTTTTATAAGGATAAAATTTTAATTTTACACCCGATTCAATTACTAATGTATCATCATCATGAATTGTTAAGTCATCGATAACATGATAAATTAAATTAGCAGGTAATATACCAGATATTTGACCTGAAATTTCAGTATATTCAGCCCCCTCTCCTTCAAAGCGAATTTTCGCAGGTATATTACCAATAAAATCATTACTATAAATAGATAAACTATCAACAATATTTCCAATAAATTGTGGTGAAAACCGAATAGTTGTTGAGAATGATGAAAAGGGTTCGATAATAATTGGAATAGTTGTATTAATTAAATTAAAAGACGGATTTGAAAATGAAGCGTTAACGATAGTAACAGTTGTAGATCGAAAATTATTAATTTCCAGAGTTACATCTTTGTAACTTGTTGAATGAGTAGAAACCTTTCCAAAATTATATGAAGAAAAACTAGGTATTAAGCCGTTATTGCCATAAGCGCCCATATCACATTTACTAGTATCTATGTCGTTGTAGAGGTTACAAGGATCACCTCTATTTATGCATCGACTACCCGGTTGTAACATATAGTTACTATTTGGTAAAAATAATGGATCAGAGTAAATATTTCCACCATTATTTATACCTTGTGCAGGAAAACCACCTTCTATACAATTATAAGACAGAGAGGATGTGCAGATAGGACCTGTGAATGTAAAACTTGTACTATTACCCCATATAATTGAGTTTTTTATTATATCTTCTGCTCCGAAAGAATATATTCCAGATAATACATTTGATGCAATCGTATTGTTAACAATAAATGATGAAGAATATCGACTATATATTCCATCTTCATTATTTTCGCTAATTATATTATTGCTAATAATCGGATATGCGTTATTGTGACACCAAACTCCAGCATGAGAATTATTACAAATATGATTATTGTAAATTACAGGATATGAATAATCAGTAATATATATGCCATCAAATCTGTTTGATGAAATTTTATTAAAAGCAATGATAGGATTTGAGCTGATATTAACACTGATACCACCATCATTTAACGAAATTGTATTATTAATAATTTTTGGTGATGCTTCACGGCAGTTAATACCGCGGGATACAATAGGCCAGCTCCCCTCGTTATCAATAATGATATTGTTTGAAATAGTTGGCATTGAATTATCACACCATACACCACCTAGAGCACCATGTTGTAATTTAAATCCAATCATTCTTGCATCTCTATTTTCACCATTAACAAATTTTACCACTTTGTTTTCATAATTTCCATCAATTATGGTTTCCGAAATGTAGCTTGTGTCTTGGGTGATTAAAAATAATGAGGCAACGGTGATATTCTTCCCATTAAAATTAATGTTTTCAAAATAGGTCCCGGGTTGAACCAGAACCGTATCGGCATCTTCAGAAGCATTGATACCTTGTTGAATTGTCGGGTAATCATTAGGAACATTAATAATCGTTGCTGAGAGTACTCCGCTACATAGGAATAGTATTCCCATTCCGATAATGAGCATTTTTGTCATTTCGTCCTCCTGTATTCAAATCCTCCGAAAACTTACGATAGACGATTTATTTTATTATAACTAATTTTCTAACAACCGCTTTTTCTTTCGTCAATAATTTCTTATCTTTTTCTAACTTTTCTACTTCCTTTATTCAACATCACTGCAGGTGGGGTATTATCTGCAGTTACATAATAGAATTTCTTCTCCACTGATATTGGAGCAGTCCAAGTTGGCCCATCAAATTCGCCAGTTGTATCTACATCAAACCCTGAATATGGATTATCTGATGAATAAACCTTATATGATGTTGCTCCCGTAACTGCATCCCATTCAATATGAACAGAATCTGATGAAATTGATATTGTTACATTTGTTGGGGCAGACAGAGTTCCACCTTGATATTCATAACATCCCATATCAATTATTCCATTTACTATCCTCGGATTTCCATCCAGGTCATATTCAGGAAGATTCAAACCTGTTGTGTCAGGATTTCCTGCGTTAATGCAGGGAGAACTATCAGCCAAATGTAAACCATCAGCAAATAAAGGGTCTGTATCAATACATCCTGTTCCAAACCAGGATAGACCTGTTCCATACTGAATATCTGAATAAGTAGCATTGACAGTGCCGCCGGAATAAATAAGTGTATCTGCCCATAAAATTGAATTTATTAATGATATGTTTGAATTACTACAATAAATTCCATCACCATCATCAAAAGAATCATTAAAACCTATAGTTGTATTCACAATAGTCGTAGTAACATCAGTTAAACATAATGCTCCTCCATTATCAGTGAGATGAGGATGATAATCAGCGGAGTTATTGATAAATTCTGTATTTTTAATGTTTAATGTTGACCAGGTGGTTCCAAAAATTCCACCGCCGTTACACGAAGTGTTGTTCGTAATAGAAGAATTTGTAATATCTAAATTTACTGTATGGTAAAAATTGATACCTCCTCCTTGTCTACTTGCATCATTTAATGTAATGGTTACATCATACAATTGTGGGTCTGAATAATACCATATATGAATAGCACCACCATATTCAGCATCATTATTTGTAAATGTAACATTATTCAAGACAGGGTCTGAATTGTAATTAATGGAGTAACCACCACCATTAAGACTTGCTGAATTGTTATCAAATGATACATTGTTCAATATTAAATGACAATCATTCCTTGTCCATATTCCACCCCCTGAATAAGCAAAATTATTATTAATTTGAACATTGTCAAGAGACGGGCTGGAACCTACTCTACAGCAAATTCCACCGCCATAACCATTAGATGCAGTATTATTGGAAATAGTTACATTCGTTAAATTTGGGCTGGAATTATCAAAACAATAGATAGCTCCTCCATCGTTAGTTACTTCATTATACCAGCAAGTGACATTTATAATACTGGGATTTGAGTTGTTTTCCAGGTAGATTGCACCACCTTTTTCAGCATAACCATTTTGCATTTTCAGGTTTTCTAATGTGAAATTACTATCGTCGTAACAATATAAAATTCCTGTTTGATCTTCGCCATCTAAAATAGTAAAACTCTCGCTTTCACCGGATATTGAAACATTTTCTCTACAATTAATCGGGAAGTTCTCGCCGGTTGCAGATGTTGAATATGTACCATTTTCCAAATGAATAGTTCTTGGATTCAGGCTGTCAGCCATTACTTTCAATAACGCCATATGCATTGTCTGTAAAGGTTCAGAAGAAGAAGTGCCTGAATTGTTGTCAGAACCGGAAGTGCTCACATAAAGGTCTGAATCATATTGCTGAATTTTGCTATGCAAAATATCGAGTGTAAAGCTATCAAAAGGATATATAAAATGATCATCAGGATACATTACAGTAAAAGTATCAACAATAACACTTTTAGTTCCACCCCAGACATAACCATAGAAATCCAGACCTGCTGCTTTAGCATAATTCAAATAAATATTACATCGATTAAAAGAATCAAATACCGGGTTTGAATTAGCATACATATAAAACCCACCGCCAAACAAGGTAGCAATATTATTTCGAATAGTCGTTCCAGAGATTTGAGGATTAGCAGCATTAAGATATATCGCTCCTCCATATTCAGCAAGATTGTTATAAATTTCTCCACCCTTTAAGTTAAAATCTCCGCCATTACTGTAAATTGCACCACCGTATAGAGCATTATTCCCGGTTATGATGTTATTTATCAACCTGGGCGTAGAAGTGCTAGAACAATAAATTGCACCTCCGTAAGTGTTTGCCCTGTTTTTATTTATCAAGCAGTTTTGAACACGAACATTTGATGAATTATTAAAAAACATTCCACCACCTTGATACGGATAAAGATCTGCATTTCCAAAAGTTATTCTGCAATTAACTAATTTAGAGGAATCCTGTCGAGCTGTATTTGTATTTATGAATCTCAGACCTTTGAATCCTTCCAGTGTATCTTGTGCTGCAATATTGATTCTGATGTGTTCATAACCCTCTGCAAGGAGACTGCCATTTACCTCAAATTTATAATGTCCTCTGAAAATAACACTAACCCCAGGTTCAATAGTTAGTTGGTCTCCTGCCGGGATGGTCAGATCTCCATCTACAAAATACGGACTATCTGCTGCAAGTAAAGTTCCGTTTATGTTCCCACCGCTTAATGGTGTAAATGATTGGTGGAAATACAAAGCTCCCATATCAGCGATTGTTCCATCAGGGTCATAAGGAGAAATTGGGGCACCAGCATCAATACAGGGAGATTTATCTTCATCCGGCAATGGATAACCACTCCAGCTTGGCGTATAATCATTATTTTCAGGATCAGTAAATAAGGGATCAGCATCAATGCACCCATATCCAAACCAGGGTTCACCTGATGCATTCTGAATATCAGAATAAGTAGCTGTTACTGTACCGCCATTATCTAAATAAACATCAGCCCAATCATAATAGTCATTCCATACGATCGTACTTAATAAAATAATATTTGAATTATCGACATATATTTCGGGTCCGTCATACGCACAGTTATTGGCAACTGTAACTTTTTCCAATTCTGTGTAATCTGTATCAATGCAGTATATCCCACCACCTTTATCTGCAATATTTCTATATATCTGTGATAAACAGATATAAGGACGAGCGTCAACACCACAATAAATTCCACCACCTCCACCACCTCCAGAATAATTTGCAGTATTATCATAAATTTTAACATTGCTAATTGAGGGTTGGCAAACACCAAAAACACCACAAATGGACATACCACCACCTACACCATAAGTTGCAGTATTATCGAAAATATAAACACTATCCAGCACAGGATTAGAATAAGAGGAAATATACATTCCACCACCATTAGCATTAGCTTCATTATTACTAATTGTAACATTATTAAGATCTGGATTGGAGTAATCATCACAGAATATTCCTCCACCATAATTGTTTGCTGTGTTATCTGAAATAGTCAAATTTGTCAGTGTCGGGCTTGCATGTTTGCAGACAATTCCACCACCATGCCAAGAAGCATTGTTTCCACTGATTGTAACATTATCTAAAGAAGGATTAGAATGGTCACAAACTATACCACCCCCCACAATTTCAGGAGTGTTCCATTCAATAACACTGTTATTAATGATAATATTGGAAGTATCTTTCAGGCAGATTGCACCACCATCACCAGCAAAATTCCAGGAGAAGCTGCTGCTCTCAATTACAAGTGCTGATGAATTTGTACAATAAATAGCTCCACCACGAGTTTCCTGAAGGTCATATCCGCCTTTTGCAATTCCATGCATTAAATTACAATACGATATTCTTGATGTATCCTGTTCTGTTTCATTTGTATCAAAAAAACGAATACCTTTCCAACCGATCAAAGTATTATCAGCATCAAAAGTGATTGAATCTGCCGGTGTACCTTCAGCCAATAAGGTTCCATTTACTATTAACCTATATCTTCCTCTAAACATAACTTCCACACCAGGTTCAATCGTAAGTAAATCATCTTCATCTATTACCTGGTCATAGTCAATATAGTACGGACTTCCTGCAAGGTCCCATGTTCCATCTAAATGTGCTACTTTTGGTTCTGCATTAACACATGCATGCATATAGTCATCAAAATTGAAACCACCTGGAGCCGGATTATCAATAAGAAAATAGCCATCATTTGAACCTGACCAACCCCAGTTCATATGAAAATAATCACCACCATATCCATCAATCACCCAGGCATGACCTGCATCTTCATCATTATCCTGACCACCATAAACAACTGGTCTTCCAGCATTCAATTCATCTTTCATTCTATTCCGCCACCAGTCCATTGTATGTGCAGATCTCACGATATGATGCGCATCATCATCAAAATAGAAATAATCTTTCAATGCATTTGATACAGAATGGTCACACCAACCCCAGGCTCCCGAACCATCAGGACCATAATCCATATTTACAGAAACACCACAATGATACATAAGTGTAGCTACATCATTATTATAAGCTGAAACAGTGTCCTGCATATTATCATAGTTGTATATTGTATTTTCAAAATCTGCTGTTAATGTGCCATAAGGAGAATTTGTATATGAATGTGAACCTTCCCCATGCCAGGGATGTTCCCAATAATTAAGAACCTGTGCCATTGCTGTGGCAACACAACCAGTTAAAACATGACCATCTGGACCAGCAGTATCTACAGGACAAGAAGTATTAAAATATTGTCCCTGGTCCCAAATTGTAGTAAGCATAGGTGAAACATCTCTATAATCAGTTCTTATAAAAGAATTAGAATCAACAGTTAATCTTTCCCATTCGTCTTTTGCTTTTTCAAATGGGGATAGATTATTATTCTTTGCATCAATGAGTTCACTTTAAAAACCCCAGTTGGGGGATTAGCGGTATGTTTTTGTACTTCATCTTTCAACAAAGCATAAATATCTGGATTTTGGATTTTGAAGTGTGATATATAGAATTTTATTGGTAATTATTC
>ASNI01000015.1 GCA_000404785.1 Cloacimonetes bacterium SCGC AAA252-N17 | reverse complement strand
GCATCATCTTCTTGCCTATTCCCCTGCCCTGATATTCCGGACGAACGATCACATCAAAAATATTCGTGTAAAAGCAATTGTCTGATATAGCTCGTGCAAATCCGATAAGTTTTTCACCATCATAAGCAGTGATATAATAGGAATTTTGAAATGCCTGAACGATGTTCTTTTCGCTCTTTCGCCATTCGGCACTTTCGAATACCTCGATCAGTTCTTTTGCGGTAACAGGATTATTTATTTCGAATCGAATTTGATCTTTTTCAACCATTTGTCAGCCACTCCACTGCATTATTTCTATCATCAAAAAATACACCATTCTTTTCTTTCTCATTAATTATTTCCATATCCTTTTCCTTTAGTTTTCGCTCATGGAATTTTATATGAAAGTGCTCCTGTCAACTGAGAAGCAAATTCATTATTACCAAAAATAGTATATATTGAATACTCAAGAAGAAGTGCAAAATCACCTCCTAATCGCATACCTGATGTGATCCCGGCATAAGATAGATGGTCACCTTCTCCCAAAAAAGAATAGAGTCTCGGACTTATATAAAGAGCAAACTCCTTTGCAGGATGGAACGATGCATAAAGCGGCAATAATATACCTGTACTCTGAAATATATGTTCGATAGAGTAAATGCTTAGTCCGAAGCCTACACTACATGCGATAAGAGAGCTGTCATTACCAACGAACTGATATTTTATATCTAAAGTGGTCGGCAAAGGAAATGCTAATTCAATTCCGACATCACACTTCTCGGCGAGCCCGTATCTTACATTAAGTTCCCAGAAATGATATCTTGAGAACAACTCCTCTCCTTTATTATTCAAAATATTACTATAGCCTATAGCAAATCCCACATCTCCCTTTTTTGTCACTCGTGCAGTTTGAAGAGATGACATTGATGAGCAACTGCAAAAAAGAAAAAGAATAATTAATAAATCGGGTAAACCGAAACCAAAAAGAATTCACCACAGAGAACACAGAGAAAGATAAAAAAAATATATAAAAAGTTGGGATAAAATGTAAATGGTATAAACACTTATCAATAAAGGCATCACAGAATTAGATGAAATTATTTTGCCAAAATATAGCAGAATTATAGAATTAAGTGACTGAATCCTGCTTGTAAAAAGCACTATATTTCGTATCTCTGCTCTCTGATTAGTTGTTAGTATTTCTAATAGGGCAATTTTTCTTTGACAAATAAACAATAATATGAAAAATTGCAATTATTACTTGAATCTACGAAATCAAAAATAAATTAACTCGGTAGTTGCTAAAAGAAAGTTGATGTAAAAAATGAAAGTATGGATCTAAGAATAGGTTATATGAAGAATGTTAATGTCAAAATTAGGCAACCGGCTTTTGTCAGAGAGTTACTAAACTTTTTGGCTGGGATTATCTCCTTTTCTGCCAGCGGATTATGCGAGGTAACTATTATATTAACTTCAAATTATTAAGTAGTACACATGAAAAATCCTATTATAGGAGGAATAAAATTGTTAAAACCGATTAGGAATCACAATTTTTCAGCGAAAAAGATATTTACCGTAGTATCAATTCTATTTATATTTATTACAATGAATCTTTACGGAAATTTTGTAGATATTAAGAAAGCTGAAGAAGTTGCTTGTAATTGGTATCAACATTGGGTGCCATATCAGATTGATAGCTTTAATGTCAAAGACGTCTTTATAGAAGAGTATAACGATCACACAAGTTTCTATATTTTTACATTTGAACCGAATGGCTTTGTAATTGTATCTGCGGATGATGCTGCGATTCCGATTCTCGGATACTCTTTTATATCTGAAACAAAAGAAAACATTACTCATCCGCCGCTGGCGGAGTGGATGGATAATTATCATCAACAGATTGATTATATAATTAATCAAAATATTGATAACAATGAAACAATTAGTCTTTGGCAGAATATTCTGGAAAAGGATTTTGCTTCTTTTAATAAAGGAAGAGATGTGTTTCCATTATTATCAACTACCTGGAACCAAAATTGGCCATATAATGAGCTTTGTCCTGCAGATGCTTCCGGTCCAGGTGGTCATGCCTATGCAGGTTGTGTAGCTACTGCTATGGGGCAAGTTATGAAATATCATAACCATCCGAGTCCTGGTGTAAGTTTACATAGTTATGACCATCCTACTTATGGAAATTTATCTGCTGATTTCAGTACAACAAACTACGATTGGATGAATATGCCGGATGATATTAGTTCAAGCAATACACCTATTGCAACACTTCTTTATCATTCTGGTGTAGCAGTTGAAATGAATTATGGACCTAGTGGTTCTGGGGCAAGTACCACTTTTGCACTGATCGCCTTAAGAACATATTTCAATTATGATAATTCATTACAACTTGTTTATAAAATGGATTATTCGGTTTTGGACTGGGAAAATGTATTAACAACTGAACTTGATAATAGCCGACCAATGCTCTACGCAGGCGTAAATCCTTCAAGTGGAGCCGGACATGCTTTTGTATGTGATGGCTATCAAAGTACAAACTATTTCCATTTTAACTGGGGATGGTCCGGTTCTTACGATGGATATTATTATCTGAATAATTTAAATCCTGGAACTCATAATTATACAAACGATCAGCAAGCAATTATCGGCATCATACCAAACACATCTTCTTATGTATATCCTCTCTTTAGTGGATTTGAATATACAAAATATGATTGGACTATAATAGATAATGATGGAGATAGTAATAAATGGAAAAGCTACAGTGAACATCATACCGGCGTCAAATGTATAGGAGTGAATGCGAATCCTCTGGGAAGCGATGACTGGCTTATCACAAGACAATTGGGCTTATCGGACGATTCGGCGATCAATTTTTCCTTTTGGGCACGCTCATGGAGCTCAACATATCAAGATTTTAATGTAAAACTCTCTACAACTGGTAACAATATAAGTGATTTCACAACAACTTTACAATCAGTAAGTGGGGCTCCTGTTGCCTGGACAGAATACGATTATGACCTTAGTTCTTATGCCGGACAAAATATTTATCTTGCTGTTCAGTGTGTAAGTGCTAATATCTCATACTTAATGGCAGACGATTTTGCTGTAACAGTTAACTGTTATCCGGTAGCGGATGCCGGCATAGATACGACAGCAAATATGGGAGTCTTAGTAACATTAGATGGTTCGGATTCATATGATCCGTATGGTGGAAGTATAAATTATAATTGGAGTGCTCCTGCAGGGATCATACTTTCGGATTCCACGATAGTAAATCCAACATTTACAACTCCCACAGTTGGCGATTCCACGAATTATGCATTTGCATTAATAGTTGATGATGGGCTTCTTTATTCTGAACCGGATACAATTGTAGTTACTGTTATTCCATTTGGCATAGACGATGATATTCTTTACCCGCTATCTACATATATTAGTGAAAACTATCCCAATCCATTTAATCAAGCGACCACGATCAAGTATGCTCTTAAAGTGAATTCGGAGATTTCTATTGAGATTTATAATATCAAAGGGCAGAAAATAAGAACTCTTATTGATTCTAAAATGCAATCTGGTTCTCATAGTATATTTTGGGATGGGAAAGACGAAAAAGGACAAGCTGTTCCAAGCGGGATGTATTTCAGTAAGATGATCACTAAAGGTGAATCCTCTGTATGTGGAGCAACCGAGAATTACAATAAAGTGCGTAAGATGATATTGCTGAGATAGTGACATAATTAATTCCTTAGTGAAAAGGTTACTCGCAGACTGGACTTCACAACGGATTTATCCGTGGTGGAGTTCAGAATGCACAATCACACAACCCGAATCTAAAGTTTTTCTCGACTCGAACTTCCGTCCTGTTGTTCTGAACTCGAGGACTTCGTCTCTCAAGTCCAGTCCAGCCAATTTTTCGGTGAGAGACTCGCCAACTCCAAACTGTTTTAACTCCATATCATCTCGAAAAAATTAGTGCTCCAACTTTACTAATGTATTCTTCATGATCTTCCTCGGATTGAGGATAAAATAAATTGTGATCTCTTTAGTGTTGTGTTTTTTTATTTGTCGGAAAGTAATTCAGGATGATTATTTAACATCCATTCTTTGACCTCATTATGATATTTTTGTACGAAATCAAGTAGTTCATCTGCTTCTTTCTCTGAAATTGATCCTGCATAATCATAAGATGATGTATTGCGTTTGACCCGACATGAATCAAGGTAAGCGGCTTCTTTGTTTTTATTGGATCCCAAAATTTCTGTAATTGACTGTATTGTGTAATAGTGATTGGATTTTCGTTCTGCCATATATCCGGAGGAATAGAGTAAAATTGTGCATAATTTTAAAGTAGCATTATATGCTATATTGAAGATCCAGTCCGGATGAGTATTTTCTTTTGCAGAATTAATATCTCTCTCAACAAGTTTGAATAAATTTTCAATTTCATTACGATTTGTAGAATGCTTCTTAAGCCAACTATTCAATTCCCATTGTTTCAAGGTCATTTTTTTCACCTAATATAAAATTTATTGGGGAATTTAGCACCGAAGTAACAAAATGCTCATTTGCATTTTTTCTTTTTATAAATTCATTTTTTGAAAGGAGAAAATAATTAATTTCTCTTCCTATTATATCCGAAGCATTTTTTAAACTGAAAGATAAATCTTGTGCAGTTATATCCCCAACGACAAACAAGTCGATGTCACTTTCCGAATCGAGAGTGCCCGATGAATAAGAACCGAAAATGAACGCACAAATAATGTTTTTATCAGTGAGGGCTTGAGATAATAATTGTTGTAACCCATTGGTTTTTTGCACAATATCATGAATAGGTTTATACAAGGGGTGCAAAGTATTGGCCTTATAATAAGTACGATTTCTCGATTTCCGTACAATTAATAGATCTAAAGATGTTAGTTTGTCTACTTCCTGTTTGATAGTTCCAACACTTAAATTGATTCTTCTTTGTATTTCTCTGAAATGCAACTCTTCATTATTAATACCAAAAAAAAGTGCAAAAATTTTAGCTCTAGTTTTTGAGGATAAGATTTTAGCTAATTGATCCATAATGTTCGGTTAAACAGAACAACTGTTCGGTCAAACCGAACAAATATGATCGTGTTGGGTTTCGCAGATAAATAATTATTCTTTTCATTATGTTTTATATCCATAATATCACGGATTTTCAGTCAATTTATTTATAGTACTTTTTCGTGAATCCTGTAATCCATTCGCCTCTTTTTACAAATAAAGATTTTATGACAGCGGTGAGCAATCCCAAACCATAAGCAATGACTTGTGTGAGTAAGGTAATTACTGAAAGAGCACCGACATATAAAGAATGATTTTTAGCAGTTGATTGAATAAAAGCAAAGATCAAGATCAGGACCAAAAGAGCGCTTTCAGCGAGGAAAATATTTTTCATGATGGGAAAGAAAAATAAGAGAATTATTGAAATCGCATAAAAGAGAAGAGCAACAGCCGGCAATGTATGTATCGGCTTCAGCATTTTTGGATCAATTCTTCCCAGATTTATTCGCGTAACCCCCCAATTAAATATCTGCTTGAAAAATTTTTTCAGATTTGTTCTTCGTTTATGATAGACAAACACATCAGGTAGGAATTTTACTTTAAATCCTGCTTTATAAATTCTATTTGAAAAGTCCATGTCCTGTCCGTGCCGGAGGGCATTCATCCCACCTATTTTTTCATAGACTTTTCTCTTTATGCCCATATTGAAGCTGCGTGGATAGTATTTTGCGAGCTGTTTGCCTTTTGAGCCGCGTGTGCCGCCGGTTCCAATAAAAGAGGTCATGGAATAATTTATAGCTTTCAGAAAAGGAGAGAAACTCTCATGGCAGGTGTCGGGACCGCCGAAGGCATCGAAATCATCAATTTTAAGATTACGAGTGAGGTTTTCGATATAGTTATTTGGTACAGTGCAGTCCGAATCTATAAAAACAAATATATCGCCATTTGCATTTTCCATGCCAAAATTGCGCGCTGCACCTGGACCTTTATTTTGTTGAAATAAGTAATGTAATGTAAGATTTGATTTGTGTAATTTGACAACTTCTCTTGTAGAATCTGTCGAACCATCATCAACTACGATCACCTCAAAATTCTTAGCAGTCTGCCTGTCAAATGAAGAAAGGAATTCTTCGATTTCGTCAGCCCGATTATAAGCAGGAACGATAATCGAAATTAACGGAGGAGGAGTCATTCAGTCTCCCTTTTTCCGTTTTCCTTCTTCCGCAGAATGGTAATGATAGCCACTGCGATCAAGCAAAGGAAAGCAAAGATATGCGCTATAAGTGAAACTGTATAATACTTCTTGAAAACTTCAGGATTGAATTCAAAAAGAATTTCATGTTCGCCGGGTGAGTCGATATAAATAGATCGAAGCACGTGATTTGTTTTATAAATAGGTACTTCTTTGCCGTCAACATAAGCTTTCCAGCCACCCTTTGGCGGATAGTATATTTCTGAAGCAACGAATAATGTTGGCTTATCGGTATAGATTTCATACTTCATTGTATTGAAGGATTGAATTGTGCGGATATAGGATGAATCGGGTTTTTCAACGGGGAAAAGGAACTCTTCTTCCAGAATTGCAGTTTGAGATGGATCGAAATCTGGTTCGTTCAATTCATCAAAGCGTTTTTCACGATCTTCAACAGTAATTACTTCGTCGACAAACCATGCAGGACGGGAGTCATATTTTGCTTTATAAACAAACAATTTATTTTGCTGATCATAATAAAAGGGTTCAAGATGATCCTGTGGAAGCTGTGAAGAGGAGATGATGTATTTCGTGTTCAGCATTTTAAGAATATTCCAGTTGACCGGAACTTGCGGATCAGCACCCTTGAAAATGCAATTCTCAACGATGTCCTGATAAATTCTGAGTTTTGCAGCATTATAACCGCCGATGGAATTGTGATAATATGACCAGTCATTGTTGTTGAAGGGATTTTCAGTGATAGGAAATACACGATAATAGGATGTGTCTCTTAGAATCGCTTTATTGGCTGGTTTCAGTTTGAAATGCTGTTTTTCAAGTTTTATAGGATCGTAAAGTTCGCCTTCTGCTTTTTTCACGTATGGGATGAGATCGATCAGCAAAATGATAATGACAGCTCCAATAAAAATATATTTTCGAATTACTTTATGAACGAAAAGGAGAACAATTGCTGCGGTAAGAACTGCGAATAATATCATACGTAATGCATCTGTTTGCAGCATATCCAATCGAGCTTGTTTTATCAATGTTAAAACCTGCGAATCAAACTGGGAGGCGTCCGAAGCTTTTTCAAGCGGAAAGGATGAGCCGAAAATGAGAACGATCAACCCGATGAGAACAAGCGTACCCCCAACACCAAATATAATATTTTGAACTTTTTTAATGTTTTCCTTTGTGATTTTTAGAATATGCTTGAATCCAAATGCTGCCCAGATAACCAGTATGAACTGCATTACAACCAGTATCATCGAAGGCACTCGAAATTTATTGAAGAATGGAATATACTGGAAAAATATCGAGTACAGGAATGGTAAATGCCGTCCAAAAGAAAGGAACATCGCAAGCAAAAACAAACCAAGTAGAACTTTGATGACCCCTTTTTTAAAGGAAAGGATCAAACCGATCATCGCGAAGAAAAAGAGAACAACGCCGAAGTAATCATAAGCTTGAGTGAATGGCATGTGTCCCCAATAAGTAGGAAGATTTTTATTGTGCCACTGCTCAACTTTTGTGCCGGTATAGAGTTCGTTAGAAGTTCCTCCGTAAAACCGAGGTATGATAAAGGTTAACAGCTCTGTGGGATGCATAGACCACCCTGTTGCGTAATCCATATCCAACCCGGTTGATTCTTTTTCACCTGTGCCGCCACGAATGGAATAAGGAGTATATTCATTCGTAACAAATAGGGGTTGAGCAACCATTGCAGTAATGAGCAGCGAACCACCGACAACGAGAATAATCTTTAAAATAAAACGCTTGGTCTCCTTGTCGATCAGCATTTTTATGAGATAATATAATCCCACGAAAAACAATATCATGATCTGGTAGAAGATAATTTGATAGTGTTGAGTTCTGATCTGCACAGAAAATGTAAAGACAAATCCAAAGAACCACAGCAGATTTTTTTTATTGAGAAAACTCAGGAAGAAGAAAGTGACTATCGGCATATACATAATGGGTCTGAATTTCGCGAAATGTCCAATATTCAGTAGTGACATGAAATGCGGAATAAAGATAAATCCCAGTCCTCCAAATACTGATTCCCAGAAACCAAGTTTAAAAAATCTCAGCAAATAGAACATCCCGATAAAACCGACGAGATAGATCCAGATGTTTACATATAATAATTTACCCAATACGTTATGTAAAATTGAATCAAAAGAAAACGCCTTTCCATTCAAACGGTGATAGATTGGCATTCCAGAAAATACCGGAGGATTCCAATAAACGGTTTTTCCTGTTTCTTTTTGATATTCAGTTCGCTGATGTGTTGAGCCATTTGAACCGATTACATCAACACCGCCGGGACGTAATCCTTGAAACGCCAGCGGATATAAAACAATTAGCAATAGAATAAAGACTACTGCAAATGTTATCAGGTTTTTTTGGTAATCTTTTATTCTTAATGTAGGCTTTTTTTCTGTAATCTCTCGTTCATTTTTAATTATTTTTGCCATTTATACCTCCTGGTTAATTGGTAATCGGTTTCCAATTTACCAGTTTGCCAGTTTGACCAATTTAAATATAGTGTTTTTTCAGTTTTTTTAAAACAAATTTCTTAACCTTTATGACAATTTCATAAGCTTTATTTGCTTCTTCCAATTCAGGAATATAAAAATCATCTGGATAACGAAACCCAGTAGCATACTTTGTCAAAGTAACAGATTCTTTCAAAGTTTGAAAATCAGGATCCACTTTTATACAAAGATTCAATATTACTCCAATATTATGAGTTTGCGGAAATTCAATCTGATTTGCGATTAAGAAAACTTTAAAATATTTTTCTACTGATTGTTGGGCGTGAAAACATATTCCATCTGTTACTGGATTTCCTGAGCGAAACTCATTTTCAATTATCATTAAATCATTATTTGCTTTTAATAGCCATTTATTGATTAATTCCTTCAGTTCTTCTTCCATAATATCCTCCCTTGTTCTAATGCAGTCTTAATTATTGTCCCAACCATATTTCTATACTTCTCGATATCTTCTTTGGTTTTAATGAAAAAATCAATATTGAGATTATTTTCAAAAAAGATAATAGCCATTTTATCTAATATTTTATTCTTTTCTTTTCTATCTATTTTTTCCTTTATAATTACCATTAAATCAATATCGCTATCTTTATTATAATCTCCTCTTGCATAAGAGCCGAATAGAATGATCTGCTCAGCATCGACAGCTTTCAGAATGGTATTTTTGGCTTTTTCAATATCTTTTTTAGAATACATTTCTTGTTCCTAATTAATTTTATTCTTTGCAAAATTTTCTTTCCATTTTCTGGGATTTCTCCATTTTTTCCAACTTTGTTTTATTCGTAAAATCTCAATAGGCTCATAAAAATTCATGGGATACAAAATAAATGGAAATGAAATTATTATAGCAACTTTTATCAAAATTCTGGGCAAAATATTTAAGTTTGCAGTCAGAGTTGATAAAAAGAATAAAACAATTGCCAGAACCAACATCTTTAGAAGTTTCATATTCTCATAGGGAATTTTATAAAAACGGTTTGCCACAAAATATGTTACAAAATACAACGCCACAAAAGATATAATCGTAGCAACTGCTGCTCCAATCATCTTATATTTTGGAATAAGAAGAAAATTTAACCCAATATTCAAAACTGCTGCACCAATCGTATTATATGCGATATAGCTTGTTTTCTTTTTCAGATATAGACCAAGATTTAATATAGACCTTGCTCCGCTAAATATATAACCAAGGATAATATAAGGCACGATAGTATAAGCCAACCAATAATCAGGATTTAAAGCTAAGGCTTTAATAAGTTCCTTACCAAAAAGAGCTAAGCCAAGTCCTGCCCAGAAAAGTACAAACACAAAATAGGTTTGCATCTTACTATAATACCTCTTATCACCTTTTTGTCCATACATTTTATAAGCAATTGGAAGTAATGCTAAAGAAAAAGATTGGATAAGAAAAACATTCAAAATTCCAGCAACCTTATAACCAAGACTATATAGGCCAACTTCCTTATAATCAACTAAAAGTTTTAGGATATATCTATCACCCATATTAAGCAACATTCCTGCCAAAGAAGCGAATATCAAAGGAAATCCAAAAGTAAGTGCAGCCCTTAGAATTTTAGAATCAAATTTGGGAATCATTTCGGAAATCATACTTGGGAATAGAATAATAAATAGCAAACCATCCCCGATTAGATATGAATACAAGATGCCTTTTACGCCTATTTTTGCAAACGCAACAAAATAGATATTGAACCCTAAAATAATGGCTATTTTAATTATATTTGCAATTGCATAAAATGCAGATTTTTCTTTGGCACGCAACACACTGAGGAAAAGATTGTTTATAATTCGTAAGAAAATTATATAGAAGCATAATTTGAAATAGATAGTAAATTGAGATGGTTTAAAAAATAATGAAGATATAGGGGTTGCTAAATTTTGTCCCAATAAATTAAATATAAATCCAATTCCAAACAGAAAAATAAATATTGTAAATAGTATTGATTTTCTTTTTGCCTTATATTCTACCAAATCGTGAAATCTTAAAAGTGCTTGCGACTGACCTAAAATCAATACTTGAGTGAGAATCATTATTGTGATTTCCAGAATTCCAAGCACACCATATTCAGAAACTGTTATATGCTTTGTGTATAATGGTAAAAGAACAATGCCGATTAGTTTGGTGGCGATATTGCCAATGCTGTAAATGGCAGAGTGTTTGAAAGTGTTTTTAATTCTTGTTAGCATACTCACTTTTTTCTAGTAAAATAAACAACCAGTAAGACTTATGAGGGCTAAAAAGAATGTTTAAAATATCACAAAAAAATCCCAATAAGTTGAATTTGTATTGATAAGTAAAAGCTGTTTCACATTTTGGGCACATAGATTTCCGTAGAGAATTCCGTGTCCAGTATTTGGGAATCCAAGAAGATGAGGGGACAAATTTATGTTTTATATTAAATAAAAATTCGCAATATCCTCTTTTACCAGAACCAAACTCAATACTATTAATAACTGTATAATCAGAAAAATGTTCTTTAATCTTTTTAAGATTTAAACTTCTTAGATGATATGTCCTATTGAAAATCCACCCACAATTTGGGCATTTTATAAAATCTTTTTCTAATATTTCATTGTTGGGGACTGTAAGATAAACGTATTTTCGACTTATTCTTTTCATTTCATTCATAGTTGTATAAAAAACTTTATCTTCCAGATGTTCAAGCAATTCGCTTGAAAAGACCATATCAAAGGATTTATCATGCACATCTATTCTTTCAGAGGAAGATAGAATCTTCGTGGTAGTCACAAATTTTAAGGCATTAGCACTTCTATCAACACCACTAACTTTATATTTTTTTGCCAATTCATTTGTAATGGTTCCATCGCCACATCCGATGTCAATAATAGTTTTTACATCGGATGGTATAAATTCAAAGATTTTTTTAATTTTATTTTTAAGAGGTACACTTAAATTTGTTTTTTCCCAATCGAAATGTTCGTAATATGATGTGTTATCTAAAATATTTTTATTTTTCATCTTATGCTCTTTGGTTTATCGAAGTTTCAATTTCTTTATACAATTTTATAAGATTCTTACTTGTATTTTTCCAATTATACTTTCCCATTACCGCTTTTTTGCCATTTTCACCAAGCTGTTTTCGTAGCTCTGGATTTTCATAAAGTCGAATAAATTTTTCTGCCAAATCATTATCATCTTTTGATTTAAATACAAGTCCTGCTTTTGTTTTATCAACTATTCTTCTCATCGGAAGAGAATCAGCAGTTAAAACAGGTTTTTCCATATACATATACTGAAATACCTTATTTGGTGTAGTGTAGTCGTTTTGCAAATTTCTTTCCAGCCTTGTTATTCCAACATCAAAGTGTTTTGTAAAAGTTTGTAAATTCTCAAATGGTTGCCAGTCATACCAATCAATTAAATGTTCTATTTTATTATTTATAGCAAAATTAACTAACCCTTTTTTAAATTGACCCCTTCCAATGATTACAATTCTAAATTTCCAATTTCTGAATTTTGGGAGGATCTTTATCAAATGTTGTAAGCCTCTATTTGGTAAAATTCCACCTGAATATCCAAATACAACAAAATCTTTATATTTATCTCGTAATTCAATGTCTAATTTTGCATTTGCTTTAGAAGAAGTAAATTGTTTTATGTCAATTGAGTTATCAACAGCAAAAATATCACTTTTGCATCTATCATATTTTTTGTTAAACATTTCAATTGCTTCATTAGCAGTAACAATTATTTTATTAAGATTTCTTACAGTATAATCTTGGAATAAATCCCATTTTCTGAAACTAATTAATAATTTTCCTTTTAATGTATTAGCCCAGTAATACATTTTTATTGCTTCACAATAATTTTCATGAAAATCTCCAACAGTTAAAATGTTTAGTTTTTTTGCGATTTTTATTCCCAGTTTCATTAGAGGTAAATTGTGAATATGCAAAACATCAATCTGGTTCTTTTTTATAAAATTAATTATATGTTTCTTCCAAAGAAGATTATATAAAGGAAAATTGGGGGTTAATGGTCTAAATTTATCAATGAAAAAGTGATTTGTGTTAAACCTAACAACATTTACTCCTTTATCATTTTCATTTGCTTTTGTGTTACCATAATTTAATGCCAACACAGAGACCTTATGGCCAAATTTAGCAAGAGATTCAGCTTCTCTTTTTACTCTTGGGTCATTAGTAAATTCATTTTCTAAAATCATACCAATTCTCATTATAATCGTCCAATTTTTTTCAAAACTTTATACTTTATTTTATACATCCTGATTGCATTAAATATATTATCCTGCTTTCTAAACTTATCAGCATATTTTCTAAATACCTCCTCATTTGTTAGTTTATGTAACATCTCTAGCTGGGTAATATGCAATCTCTGATAGCCAATTGTTGCAGGGTCAATTTTCTGATTACCTTTTGTGTCCTATGCAAAGAATTAAGAAATGAACAATTATTTTGATATAAAATATATTCCACAGATTATTAATAAAGTTCCTATGATTTTATAAATTCCTATAGGTTCATTTAATAGAAAATAAGAGATAAGCATTATCAAAATATAACCAATACTTAACATTGGATAAGCAACACTGAGTTCCACCCTTGATAGAGCAATTATCCAAAAAAATGCACTTATTACATATAGGAATAATCCTAAAAGTATATTTGGAAGTACAATAATCTTTAGGATCGTTATAAGAATATCTTTGTTAATTACAACAACTCCGAATTTCTTCATTCCTAATTTCATATAATACTGTCCAAAGACATTAAAAAAAATACTTATCAAAATAAAATATTTTCCGTCCATTTATTCCTCTGAGTGTTATTTTACAAATCTATATTTTATCAAAGTCCAGATCGCTTCCAAACCATCGTACCATTTTATTTTTTTACCATGTTTGAAATCTCTTGGATAATAATTTATAGGTATTTCTTTTATTTTAATACTTTTTTTGGCAATTTTAGCGGTTATCTCTGGACAAAATTCAAAGCGCTTGCATTTTAAAAAGATAGATTTTAATAATTTTGTATCAAACACTTTATAGCAAGTTGGTTCATCAGTTAATCTTTGTGAATACAGGATATTCGCAACAAATGTTACCAATTTACCACCAAGTAAATAACGATTATAAGAATGTTTATTTTCAGGATTTAACGCTCTTGATCCGTAAATAACTTTAGCATCCTTATTTTGGATAGGCTTCACTAATTTTAAATAGTCATTAGGGTCATATTCAAGGTCAGCATCTTGAATTATCACAATATCGCCAGTTATATATTTTATCGCTGTTCTAATAGTTGCACCTTTTCCCATATTTTTTGTATGGTAAATAATCTTAATATTTTGCACATTCTCATATTTTTTCAGGATTTCTATTGTTCCGTCAGTAGAACCATCGTCAACCATAATTATTTCTTTTTCTATTGAAACTTTTTGGACTTTTTCAACAATTTTTTCTAAGGTCTCTTTCTCATTATAAATTGGCATTATAATAGATAATTTCATAATTTTTTCTTGAAATTTATTTTGAAAATAAAAATATTTCATACTTATTAAATAAAGAATTTATTACTTTATTAGTTGAGATATAGAACCACATGATAGGAATGAATGCAAATAAACCTCTTCTATAAGAAGCTTTCATCATGCTATCCAATGAATCCATTTTTGTATTATCCATCTGGTAAAATAATAAAGTATAAATTCCCCATGAAATGAAAAATAGAATTAATAACATACTGGTTTTTTCTTTAAAAAGATTTTTTGTATTTATGATTATTGATATAAAAAAAACATAAAAGGAAATGCCGTATAAATTTGTATTTATCACTAAATTTTTAACCCAGGTTAGGACTCTATTAAATTTATTGGAATCCCAGAATGGTCTATTTATGAATACATTTTGATCAACATTGATATTAAATTTTATATATAAATTCCAAGTGATAAATGGTAAAAATGCAATTAAAGAATAAATTAATAGTTCTTTCCAAGTTCTATTCTTTAAGGCATCGAATAATAAAACAATGAAACCTGCCATATTAAATACAACAGCATCACTTCTTGTCCAGATGTTAAACCCCATTAAAAGAGAGGCAATAAGTAGATATCTTTGTTTTCTTCTGTTAAGCCATATATATAAGTAAATGATCGATAAAGAACCATATATGGCCGTTGGTATATTTGTCGTTGAAAGAGAAGAGAAAGCAAACATTTCCGGTGTTATTATCATAAAAAAAGTAAAAATTATTGAACTTGTTTTAGTTGTGTATTTTACTAAAAGAGAATAAAAACTAATAACAAAAAAAATAAAAAGTAAAGAGGTTATTAATTTTGAAGTTTGCAAATCAAATAAATATGCAAAAGCAAAACTTCCAGAAACTAAGGGTGGATAAATACATCTTCGTGCTGAACCAAGAATAGGAGTGTCATTAATTTCAAATAGACTATTATTCACTTTACCTTCAGCCGCCATTACCTTACCCATTAGATCATAACCAGCTACATTATCATAAGCAAAAGTTGGCCAATATAAAGATTTAGCTGCACTTCCATAAAGCAATACACAGATTAAGATAAAAAAGAATAACCAAACTAAATTTGTTTTTTTATAATTAATTTTTGAAAATTGCAGTTTGAGTCTTTTTAATTTTTTAATTAGTATTTTAAAATTTTTTATATTGTTAATATTTAAAATAATTATAAAAAATATTGAAATTATACATAACATAATAACATTAAATTTCATGTTTAGAATATCACATATGAACATAAAAATAGTTTCAAATCCAATTCCTATTAGAAAAGCCAAACCTATTTTTTCTAAGATAGAAAAATTTATTGATATACAATTAATTACTAATAAACCTAAAAAGAGAACTAAAATAATTCCTAATATGATCATTATTTTTTAGGGGGAATATTAATTGGGAGTATTTGATATTTTTGTTTTTTATCAATTTTATAATTTAATTTATCATGTCCATAGTAATTTACAATTGCCACATAGTCTATTTGTTCATAAAATGGATTTGTATCTTTTTCTTGTTCATAAACTAATCTTCTTGGATATAAGAAATAAGTTGCCCATGCTTTATTTTTTATTCCCCAAGCTCCCGTATCATTGAAATCATTTTTTTCGCCTTTTGGATATATTTCTTCTCTTGAAGGCATTAAAATAATTGCATCTTCGGGTGTATTTTTTTTGATATAATCTAAATATTTATAGTCGAAGCCACATTTTATCTCATATTTTTGCGTGATTGTTAAATCGGGATATTTCTTTATCATCTTAAGATTACCAATTACTAAACTATCCCAAAGCCATTTATAACCCCCAATACTTTTGTATAAAATTAAAACGAAGATGATACAAAAAAACAAAGAAATAATATTTTTTGTAATATAAGAAAAAGAATCAGACTTTTTAACCTGCTTTGCCTGTTTTTTTGATCTTTTTAATTTTTTCTTATTCAAAATTTTCTCTTCTAAATTATTTTTTATATCAATCTAAAATTTTATTTAGCTAAAAAGTCCAATACACCGTCAAGAAATTTAATAATTTATTGAATTACCATATAATTTATCAAAACTATCCAAAACGTTATCCTATCTATAGTCTCCTCATCTTCTTCAACGCAGTATATTTTACTCTATACATTTTTAATGCATTTCGTAAGATATCTTGCTTTTTAAATTTTCCTGCATATTCTTTAAATATCTCTTCATTTGTCAATTTATATAACATTTCCAATTGAGTAATGTGCAACCTTTGATAACCAATTGTTGCAGGATCAACTTCCGGATACCAATCTGCTTTACATAAGTTATAGCGAGACCAGTAACCTAAATCATATTCAGGTAAGATATTTTTCAGAGTTTGGATGCCATCTTCGTATATTTTTCTTGCCACTTTATTTTTTGGGAAAACTCGCACAAAATCATAAATGCCGCATAAAGAGAAAATCATACCATTTAAGACAAGGGTTGGCACTTTTGTTGTATATTCTTCATAAAAAGGTCCCCATTTTGTAAAAGAAGTTACTCCCCCTTCAGAAACTGGTTTGGTGAAAGGGATAAGTGCTTCCTCTGTCATTTTAGCATATTTGTCATCATTTGTGATTTGATACGCGCGCAAAAGAATAGAAATCCCGCGACTTTGCGAAAAAGCAGATTGCCAAACATTAAAATTTTTATATTGTGGCAGCGAAACATCGGTTAGCCACCTAACTCCTAGTTTTTTTGTAACTTCTGCATTTTGATAAAACCAATCAGCGAATTTCAGAAATCGGTTTTTATCCTCTTCGGATTTAGTTTTCAAATAAGTATGAAAAACAGCAAGACCTACTTGACCAATTGTAATTGGAAAATAGACATAATCTTTCTCTGTTACATCTATATATGTTTTATTAATAGGAATACCGTTTTTATCCCATTTACTTATTAATGCCTGGTCTTTACCAGCAGAAACTCTTTCTTCTTCAAAAACAAAGTAATATTCTCCTAATTTATCTGAATACATATCTTTAGAAATATTGTATCTATCCTTCGGTGATTTTATATCAACTGCAAACTTTTTCAACATAAATACTAACTTCATTATATTCATAATAGACCATCAATAATTGATATTATAGTACTCTGAATAAATTTCATTGTTTTATGAATACTAATATTACTTCTCCTATATAAAAGGAAGTTTATCTTACGATAATTGCTCATGTCAGGTAGTATATTCATCCAAGTTTACTCCTTTTTTAATAAAATTATCTGAATCAATAAACATTTTTTGCCATATCGCTATCCCAACAACAATCCATAAGAAATTGTAATGCCAACGCAATTTTGGGTGTGGTGGATAATCAATAATTCTTTTTATATATTCATAATTAAAGATACCTTGCTTTTCAACAAATTCCTGTGTCAAAATTTTTTCTGCAACTTTTTTCAAATCTTTTTTAAATTGCAAATAAGGATTTATAGTATAGCCCCATTTTTTTTTTGTTATAATTTTTGTGGGAAGTTTATTTTCCATTGCTTTTCGGAATAAATATTTTGTTTGATTATTCTTAATTTTCAAATGAATTGGAATAGAAAAAGCAAAATTAACCAGATCCAAATCTAAAAAAGGCACTCTTTCTTCAATGGAATTAGCCATACTCATTCGGTCTTCAACAAGCAAATAATCGTTTACCATTTTTGTATGAAACTCAGTATATAAAACCTGTTCAAGTGGTGATAAATTTTTGCTTTTGTCAAAAAATTTGGAGAATTCAACATTAACTTTTGTGGTTTTATTTCGCATTTTTTTATAAAAATTTGGATGATATATTTCTTTATAATAGCCGTTATCAAAATCCCACACATTGCGAATTATCAAGTAAAATTTTTCAATATTTCCAATAGAACAAAGCATTTGCATACCACGCCTATATTCATCAAATCTCAATGTCTTTGTAGCGTTTTGAATCTTAAACAAAAGATCTGATTTCCATTTTAATGCTGTTTGTAGAAAACTTGGAATAAGAGGATGGACTTTATTAAAGGGATAAATGAGTTTATGAATATCATAGCCTGCAAAGAGTTCATCACCCCCAAGTCCACCGAGAACAACGGTTATATTCTTTCTAACAAATTTTGACATATTAAAACCCTGCAGCAGATTAATTTTGGGTTCTTCTGCGTGCCAGATAACTTCCGGAAATTGCTGCATTGGATTCATGGAAAGGCATTGTGTATGATGTTTTGTGCCAAAATGCCTTGCAATTCTTTCAGCGTCAGGGAATTCATCCGTTGGTTCGTTAAATCCCATTGTAAAGGTATTGATTTCAGAAACCCCGAGCTCGCTCATTTTTTGAACGATTGTTGAAGAATCCATCCCACCAGAAAGATAAACTCCAAGAGGAACATCACTCATCAATTGTCTTTTGACAGCTTGTTTTATATAATAATTTATTTTTTCAATAGCTTCATTCTCATTCATTTTTAAATCAATAATAGGTTCAAGTTTCCAATATTTTCTAATTTTAATACTCTCATTTTCAAAAATCAAAAAATGAGCTGGAGGTAGTCGTTTTATGCCATCAAAGAGTGTCTCATTGCTTTGAGTAAAACGTAAATTTAGATGAAGATGAAGTGAGTTGAAATTAATTTTTTTTCTAACTTTTTCATGGAGTAAAATTGATTTTTGCTCTGAACCAAAAATAAAAATTCCATCCTTAAAATAGTAATAAAGAGGTTTTACTCCAAAATGGTCTCTTGCCAAAATCAAACGATTTTTATTTTTATCCAGAATTGCAAAAGCAAAAATACCATTTAATTTTGGAAAATATTCCATACCCCATTCTTCATATCCATGAACTAAAATTTCTGTATCGCTTTTTGTATAAAATTTATGGCCTTTTTTTATTAGTAACTCTTTTATTTCCAAGTAATTATAAATTTCTCCATTGTATATTACACAAATGGATTTATCTTCATTAAAAATTGGTTGGTTACCGGTAGCTAAATCGATAATTGCAAGGCGACAATGACCAAGACAAACACTGCCATGCTGTACAACGCTGTAGATGTCCGGTCCCCTATGCCTGATAATATTGCACATACGGGTAACGAGTTCCCGGTTATCTCTGTTTTTTTCGATTACTCCGCAAATTCCACACACGATTTTTTATACCTTTCCAATCGAGATAATGTTTAATATTTTATAGTTCAATATATTAAACATCTTCAAAAATATCTGCCATTTTTTTAGTTAAATTATGTCGACTATATTTATTAATTGTGCTTTCATTATTCACATCTATAGGATTTTCATTATTTTTCCATCTATAATAAATAGACTGAATATAATTTGAGGCACCTCTATAATCGTGATAGTCAAACATCTTGCCAACATTTGTTTCTTCTAAAATTTTAGAGGCATCACCATTAGATGGCCCATACCCTAATATTGGACGATTGGCTCCTAAATAATCAAAAAGTTTACTCGTCAATATGCATTTATTATCTTTAGTATTGGGTATAATAAATAAGAGTATTGCAGAATTAATAATAATTTCTATTGATTTTTTATAAGAAGTATATGGTTTAAAGACAACTCTATTTTCTAATTTCATACTTTTTACCAACTTAATAACATAGTTCGGAAAATTACCCAAAAATAATACTTCTAAATCTGAATATATTTCTTTTGTTTTAATAATATTTTTTACAGTTTCTAAAAAGCATAAAGGATTTTGTTCCTTACTTAAACTTCCAGCATAAGTGATTCTAAACTTATAACTTCTTATATAAGATATATTATCGTAAAAATATTTATCATCATAACCATTAGTAATTAAATATATTGGTTTAGTAGTTTTTTTTTGTAATATTTTCACTAATGAAGGTCCAACAGTAGTTATTGCATTAGCATTATTTATTACTTTTTTCTCAATATACTTATCAATTAAATGAACAAATTTAATTCTCAGAGAATTATCATTATTAAGCCAAAACACCTCTGTCCATGGATCACGAAAATCTGCAATCCATGGTATTCTCATTTTTTTTGATATTCTACAAGCAATAAGGTGGTTCGTCTGTGGTGGCGAGGAACTAAATATTAAATTTATTCTTTCTTTTTTAATTATTTTTTCAGCTCTTTGGACAGCCGTAAAATACCAAGGAACTCTTGTATCTGGAATTAAGTTATATTTCATCCAGCGAGCTACTTTATCTATAAAAGAGTTACTTGCTTTATCAGTAAAACCATACGGAACAAAATTTTTATGGGAAGATTGGCAAAATTTTTTATAAATCGAGTGTAAACTAAAACTATTTGAATGATAAAGGTTTACATTTTCGTTTACTTCACTAAGTAAACTTTCATCAATGAAAAGGAATTCACCATCTGAAGTAGTCAGAACATAAGGTTTCCACCCAAATTCAGGGAGATATTTACAAAATTTTAATACCCGTTGAACACTTGGCCCTCCTGATGGTGGCCAATAATAAGTGATAACCAAAACTTTTTTCATGTTTTTTCTGCTTTAATGATAATATGCCAACCCCACTTATGCCCTAAATATCTGTGAAAATATTTAGGTATTAAATCCCAAATAATCCCATATCCTGTAGTCAAAAAATATTCAATTTCCAGTTGAACATTCTTATAGTTTTGGAATATTTTATATATTTCATCTTTTGTATATGATCTTTCGATTGGACACCTATATTTTCTGTTTCCATCAAACGGCGCTTTTAACATTCTATGAATAATATAATTAAAAGATTTAGTGTGATACAGCATAATAACTGCTAATCCACCTGGTTTTAAAACTCTATACACTTCATCAATAGACTTTTGTGTATCAGGCGTATGATGCAAGACGCCAAAAGAGTAAACAACGTCAAAAGAGTTGTCGTTAAAAGAGAGATTTTCCGCATCATCTACTTTTAATTCATCAGGTATTTGATAAAGGTCAAATCGCTTTTGTGCTAGTGCAATTCCATTTTCTGTCAAATCAATGCCTGTAACTTCCAAGCCACATCGCGCGAGTTGTAAAAGGTCTGTCCCCATACCGCATCCCACTTCAAGCAGTTTGCCTCTTGGTTTTTGAGTTGCTATCCAATCGAATAATTCAGGAAGGTAAAAATGGTATTTATAACGAATTTTTTCCGCTTCTTCAAAAAAACCAAGTGAACCCTCTTCTTTTCCTTTAATAAATTCGGTTTGACAAACATTCCGATTCCAAAATTCTTTAACATCTTGTTTTGTAAATTGTTTATTTGACTTGTTCATAATAACTCCTTAAAATCATGCTTAAAGCTCTTGCCATCCAAGCATTGCTCCAGCGCATTAAAGTAAAAGGTTTTAGATAAAATCGTTGTCTTTGATAATAGAAATATCCCTCATTTTTATTCTGCATATTTTCAATAACCCAATTTGCTATTCGGTATGTTATGGATTCATATTCTTTGTTAAATTGAGCGGCTTTGAGAAATGTAATAATTCCTTGAGCTGACCCATGCACATCAAGTGGATATTTTTTATTATTCATCCATTTTGGAGATCCATCAGGAAGAAATAGGTTGTTTTTATAATACTCTAATCCATTATGATAATTATTTATAAAAGATGAATCTCCAGTATTATTGGAATAATCTAATATTGCATTCAAAATATAACCAGTATGATAATTATCATGCATTCTTGGATGATCACCGGCTGGATGTGTATAATACCATGCTCCATAGTTTGTTTGTTTGTCTACTACAAAATTTATTAATTTTCTTGCTTCAGTAGCTAATTTTTTATCTGGAGATAATTTATTAATACGAGAAAGTATTGAACCACACAACGCACTAACATCCATTACAATCCAATTTATTCGTTCGTCCGGAACATAACTTAAGCATTTCATTTCATTATCTTCATAAAGAATTTTTGGATCATTGAGAATAAATTTAGCAACATCTTTTGCTGCAGTTAAGTATTTTTCGTTTTTCGTAATTTCATAACCATCCAGTAATGACGTTGTAACAAAGTAAGTTACAACCCTGTTCGGTAAATTAGCCGGTGCGAAAAATCCAACATCCTGCCATGGATATTGATAGCCCCAACAAATTCCTGAAAATCCCGTTGAAGGATTTTTTAATAACCATTCCAATAATGTTTCCGCTTCTTTTAAGTCATTTATGTCGCTGTTAGCTTTATATCTATTTAAATAAGCCATTGCAAAAAGCGCAATCCCTTTAGGATTTGTTGTCTTGGGTACTAATAAAAGAGGACGGAAATTTAATGGTGATCGCATAATAGCTTGGCTAAAAATTAGCCGCAAATATTTATTTCCTAAAGCCAATCTTGAAAGAAGAGGGCTATCTAATGCATCATATTTATTATATCCTTTGTAATCATTTTTCTTTGCATATTCGAGTACTTTATCTAATGATTTTTTTATCTTTAATATTTTATTCATACTCAATTCCTTTTTTGTCATCATTCAGAATGATCGGCTGCCATCCCAATTCAGGGAGATACTTTGCAAATTTGAGTACCCGCTGCACACCTGGTCCACCTGCCGGAGGCCAATAATAAGTAATGATGAGAACTTTCTTCATGAAAAGTAGTTTGATTTATTTATTTGTTGTTATAACCGTTTTCATAAATTCATCTAACTCAATATCCGGCACATTTTCAGCAATGAGCGAGAGCACAAGAATGATCTTCTCAATACCACGAGGGATGAACATCGTTTTGGGTTTGCCACCTTGTTCATAGGTAAGTATGATCGACTTGCCTGCTTTGATATTAAATTCGATTTTCTTTATCTGCACGAATTGTATTTCAATACCCTTGAGAAGGAGCGGTTTAAAAATTACTGACGAATCTGTAAACCGGATAGAATTAATGGTAAAGAAATTTTTATAAAACACATTCACAACCAGAAAAATCACAACAAAAGGAACAGCTTTTTTATACCATTTATCAAGTGTAGAAAAATCATGTGTAATAAAATATACTGCCCACACAAGCGCCAGGAGTGCGACGATAATGGAGAGCCATCGCAAAAATGGCGGGAAACGGAATACTAGATTTTTATTTTTCATATTATTGATCTTCTTTTTTGATGCGTTCTACAATCTGTTTTACTTCCTGAGACTTGGCTTTTTTGCAGATGAGGAGTGAATCTTTTGTGTCAACAACTACCAGATCGTCAATACCGATTAGTGCGATTTTTTTATTCTTGTCAGTTGAATAGACATAAGTATTTTGAGCATCTATATCGAGCACATTGCCCTCGAAATAATTACTGTTCTTATCCTTCTGCTTCATCTCATCAAGCGCCTGCCAGCTCCCGATGTCATTCCAGTCAATATTGATAGGAACTACTACTGAATCATCTGCTTTTTCCATTATGCCGATATCAACTGGGACTGACTCCAACCCAGAATAGAACCTGTTGACTCTATTCTTATTGGTATTCCAGCAGTCTTTTATTTCCTTTAGTGAATTGTAAAGAACAGGCATAAGGTTTTTCACAGCTTCAATTATTGAATCTATCCGCCACAAAAACATGCCGCTGTTCCAAGCAAAAGTGCCTGATTTTACGAATTGCTCGGCTGTCTTTGCATCTGGTTTTTCTTTGAACTGCTTCACTGCAAAAATTGGAATAGGATCTTTCCGAATCTCTCTACCAAATTCGATATACCCGTATCCAGTTGCCGGATAAGTTGGCTCAATCCCGAAGGTGAGAAGCTTTTTATGCTCTTTTACAAATGCATCAGCTTGGGATATTATGTCTCTGAAAAGTTCCGGCTTGCCAATGTAATGATCAGCAGGAAGCACGAGCATGGTCTCGTCGTTTTCATATTTTTCTTCAAGAAGAACCGCGGACAACCCGATGCACGCTGCAGTATTTCTTCCCATTGGTTCCGCAATGATATTTTCTGCAGGGAGTTCGGGAAGATGCTCTCTTACCAGTCCTGTTTGACTCTCGTTTGTAACTATGTATATGTCTTTATGATCAACAAGCGGGAGAATTCTGTCAACTGTCTGCTGTATCATAGAGCGCTGGCCGAGAATATGCAAAAACTGTTTCGGGGTTTCCTTTGTGCTGAGAGGCCAGAATCGGGTGCCGATTCCTCCTGCCATTATTAAGACTATCATAGTATCACCTGCTAATTCTCCTGAGTTGTTCTTTGATCAACAACTGAAACGTTCTGGGGAATTTCTAATGTAAAGATGCTGTCAGGAAGTGCTTCATTGATAACTTGATTCGTGAACTTGAAACCAACCTCATTATCATAATTATCCATGTATTCGATCACTTCGATAAGGGAATCCTGATTGGAAAATTGGATAACAAGCTCGGAGAAATCACTCATCACCTCAGTTGGTTTGAAAGTGAAAATTGTGACATTTTTATATTTTTCTGTCGATTTCAATTCGCAATAATCAATATATTCTTTGGCGAGAAGTTCAGGATTTATCAAATTTTGCCAGTAACTCCAGTCCTGAATAAGCAGTTGTTTTCTTTCAGGGAAGTAGAATCTCAAATCGTCTTCTGTGCCGAGCATTGTCTGTGGCTCGGGATAGTAAAATTCGAGCTTTATCTTATCTTCTTTGGTGTAAAGATTACCAAATGAGAAGTGCTCGATTTCGCTTTCCGGCCAGTAATTTCTCTGCTCGAAATTTGCCTTAAATGTTGTGATTTTTTCATTGATCTTGAGGAATTTCTCAAGGAGTTCTTCATTTGCATTAAGGGCATTGCACACAAGTATCACAGCAAAGAGTATTACAAAATATTTTTTCATTTAATATCCTAATCTGTCAAAATCATCTTGGCTGATAAGTACTTTTCTGGGTTTGCTTCCCTCTGCATCCTGCACGTATCCGGCTCGCTGCATCTGATCAATGAGACGTCCTGCACGTGCATAACCGATCCTAAATTTTCTCTGCATCATGGAAATGGACGCATATTTTTTCTCAACAGCATAGCGAACTGCTTGCGGGAAAAGGTCATCATCATAAGCAAAATCTAGATCATCATCCCTTTCTGTAGGAAGTTTGATGTCCATATAGGGCTTAGGAAATTGCGCAAGATAACCGACCAACTTTTTCGCCTCGTCTGTGCTTACGTATGAACCGTGTACTCGGATCGGGGGTTTTCTGCCAAGGGGTGAGAAGAGCATATCACCATTGCCAAGGAGTTTTTCTGCACCATTCATATCGAGGATTGTTCTGGAGTCAGTTTTTGACGAAACATGGAAGGAGATTCGCGAAGGGAAGTTCGCCTTTATCACGCCATTGATAACATTTACAGAGGGCCTCTGAGTGGCGAAAATGAGATATATCCCTACTGCTCGTGCCATTCCTGCAAGACGCTGGATAGGGCGTTCGATATCCTTTGCCATCTTTTGCATCAGGTCAGCAAGCTCATCTACAACAATGACAAGATAGGGCATTGTTTCTGGAAGCTCTTCTTGGTCAGGAAGCTCCTCCATTTTCAGCTTTTCTCTTTCCTTCTTCTTTTCAATACACATTTCATTGTAGCTTGCAAGATCACGCACATGATATTTTGCCAGCGCATCATATCTATGCTCCATCTCATTCACAGCCCAGTTAAGAAGATGGACCACATCCTCAAAATCCGTAATGACTTCTTTCACGAGGTGAGGAACTTTTTTATAAAGCGATAGTTCGATTTTCTTGGGATCAAAAAGGATAAGACGAACCTGATCGGGATGAGCTCGGTAAAGAATGGTGTTCAAAATAGCATTAAGGCACACGCTTTTTCCGGAACCTGTTTCTCCGGCAATGAGAAGATGTCGCAGATCTTTCAAGTCGGTCACGACCGGCTCGCCGGTGATGTTTTTGCCAAGGGCAATAAGTGTGGGAGAAGGATTATTTTTCACTTCATCGGTATCAAGCACTTCTTTCAGATAAATGAATTCCGACTTATTATTTGGGATCTCAAATCCGATAGTGTCTTTACCCGGAATTGGAGCAACGATGCGGATACTCTTTGCTTTTAATGCAAGCGCAAGGTCGTCGGCAAGAGAAGTATATTTGCTGATCTTTGTGCCCGGTGCAGGACGGAGCTCGTATTGCGTGATGACAGGTCCGATGTTCACGTTCACCACATCGCCTTCAATATCAAATTCCTTGAGTTTTGATTGAAGTAGCTTGCTTTTTTCTTCGATCTCTTTTTTCTTCTCCTCCATTGCATGTTTGGTCATTGAAGGAGAGTCCTGTAGTATTTTATGATAATTCGGCAGGGGATATGATGTTTCGTCTTCATCAGTAGCTTCTGGAACTTTTGTGGCAACGGGTTCTATTTTCTTTTTCTTATCTTTTCTCTTTTTTTCTTTTTTGGCTTTCCGAACTGGAGGCTCTATTTCTTCTTCATGCTTTTTGTAAGAAATTGAAGGTTTCTTCTTTCGTTCTTTCCCGAGCTTAAATTTTCTTTCAGGACGAGAAAAAAGGAATTTGAAGAAATTTAAAATATTATGCGCTTCAAAAATGAATATGATAGTTCCGAAAAGAGCGAGACCAAGCACAATTGCAGAACCAGCGCTGTTGAAAATAGGATAGAATATCTTATTAATGATGAATGTAAATACGATTCCTCTGCAGATCGGAAATGCTCCTCCTACGGAAAGATAGAACAGTGTCAGCCAGACGAAAAAGAGAAAAATGAAGACGAGTTTGTGTGTAAGATTTTCAATTTTCGAGCCGAAAATATAGAGTATGCCTGTGATAAATAGGAATACCGAAAGGAAAAAACTGAATGGTTCGCTGAAGACTATCTGGAATACCCATGCCAATCCTGCACCAAAAGGACCGATCATATTTCGCGTGTAGGGGAAATCCAATGTAATGATCTTTCTGAAAGAGAGCTCTGCTTGTTTCAAACTTATAATATCATCGTAAGTGAATGAGAGCAATGAAAAGAACAGCAAGGCGCCAAGTGCGATGAGTATAAAACCGAGTATCAGTTTCGATCTTGGTTTCTTTTCTTTATCTTTATTTTTCATAATTTTTAATTGTGGCGAATGCAAATGATATCGCCATCTTGAACAACATATTCTTTTCCTTCAAGATGAAATTTTCCCGATGCTTTCAGCTCTTTTTCCGAGCCGCATTCCTTGAGATCATCAAAGGTGAAACGCTCAGCCCGAATGAATCCGCGAGCAAGATCAGTGTGAACTTCTGCAGCCGCATCAAGTGCAGTTTCTCCATTTTTGAGCGTCCATGAGCGGACTTCATCCTTGCCAATGGTGAAGAAGCTGATCAAGCCCAAAGTGTCATATGAAATTCTTGTCAATTTATTTACTGCAGATTCTTTGATGTTGTACTCTTCCATGAACTCAAGTGCTTCCGCTTCTTCAAGCTGGTGAAGTTCCATCTCAAATTTTCCTGCGGTCTCGACGATCTTATACTTTTCAGAAAGCTTGTCCTTTAGCTGCCGGTTCTTTCCAAAAATCTCTTCATCCACATTGAGGATCACGAACATTGGCTTGAGGGTGAGAAATTGGAAACCGCGAAGGACTTTTTCTTCGTAAGACGAGAACTCCTCCAATGTTTTAAGCATTTTATTCTCGCTCAAACAATCATAACATTTTTGAAAGAGCTTCAGTTCTTTTTCAATATCGGGATTCTTGCCGCCCTTTGTATATTGTTTGCTGAGGGAGTCCACTTTTTTTTCGCATATTGCCAGGTCAGAAAAGAGGAATTCTGTTTCAAGAGTTTCAATGTCTTGTTCGGGTTGAGCAGGAGAGCCGGGCACATCAAAACCGCGAACGACCAATCCGAGCGCATTTACCATTCGGATGATGCTGAGCAACTCGCCGGAAAATATTTCCTTCTTTACCTCATCGTGCTTGATGCCAATGAAGTCTATGTATTCAATAGTAGCGAATATCTTTTTATGAGGATCGTATATTCCTTCGAGATAATCGAGACGCTCATCAGCCACTTCGACAGTTGCGAGGTTTGGTTTTGTTGCTCCGGAATAATAATCCGAAGTTTCTGCTTCACTGCCTGTTACAGCATTGAAGATAGTAGTTTTTCCACTTTTGGGAAGACCAACAAGTCCGATTTTTATCATGGCATAACTTTCCTAAAGTAGTATATATTCGTCAATTATTATTGAAAATCAGAGGGAATAGAAATAATCTATTAGAATGATAGATTATCAGATTCTTAAATATTATGTGGTTAAAATTCTGTATTTCTTGACGAACAATAATAATAATTTTCTAAGTTTTACATGAACTTTCCAGGAGGCACATCGTGCTGAAAACTAAATACATTAAGACGCTCGAGGTACTCACATCACTCTTGATTTTAATAACTTTCATCGTTTCGCTCTACAGCATTCTTAACATGCGTATCTATCGCACTTTCGTTCCTGATACATTATTTTCAGGAACACTCAGCCAGGATGTAGTGTCATTAGTTGTTTCTATTCTGCTCCTGATAGTGCTGGTGAAACTTCGGAATTCATCAGAAAAGATATATCTTGTGTGGATCGCACTTATCGGATACCTTCTTTATGCATACGGCATATATGCTTTTGACAGAGTGTATTCTCTGTTCTTCCTGTGCTACATCGCGATCTTTAGTTTGTCTTTGTTCAGTTTGATCATATTCTTCAGTTCCATCGATCTGGATTATTTTATTGAAGTGCGTACCGAGCATATTCCAAGAAAACCCATCGCTGTTTTCCTGCTTTTGCTGGCAATTTTATTTATTGTTACCTGGCTGAAAATTATCATTCCTTCAATGATCGATAAAATTCAACCTGATGGGAATTCGATATTTGTTTTCGATCTGTCTTTTTTCATTCCCCTGCTCATTCTTACCGCGATCAAGCTGTTCCAAAATAAAAAATTAGGTTATCTGCTTTCGGGCATTCTGCTGATGAAAATGGGATTTCTTGGATTTTCTGTATTGCTTGGTGCGCTTATTTCCCCATATTTTGGATTGCCTTTTTCTATCTTTGAAGTAGTGTTGTATGCAATCCTCGGAATAGGAAGTTTTGTTTTTGCGATCATTTATATCAATGCCCTGCGTTCGGATTGGGATCTTGAGAGAAAGGACTGAGATGTCCAAAAATGCACGTGTACTTCTCCTCGAGTTTGAGTCTGCAAAAGTAGAAAACATTCAGCATTGCTGCGAACGCATGAAACAGGAAGTGGAATTTGTGTGCCCGACTTGCGAGGATGCGCTTCAATGTCCGGATAAATTACTGTATAATTCCAGTATTTTTGACGAGTATGGAATACTTATTCATGATGGTTCGGGTACGTATGAAATAATTGAATACTGCTCCTGGTGTGGGAAGAAATTACCTGGCTCCAAACGCGATGAATGGTTTGATGCACTTGAAAAAATGGGATATGATGATCCGTTAAACCAGGAAATATCTGAGGAATTCAAGGGTACTGAGTGGTATAAATAAATTATATATTTATTAGAATGTAACATTTCCAATTAATTCGCATTATTAATTTATACAACTCAAAATTCCAACAATTTATAATATAGTTAGGGGAGTTATATAAAAACAGGACAAAGTGAATATTTATCAGAAAAATTAATTTTTCTTGACAAGTAGATTTTATAAAAATTATTTTGTCCCCTAAAGATGACAACACACTTTTTAGGTGTGGCGAAGAAAAGAAAGGCTTAGTAATATATGAATGAAAATTTTTCTATTTCGGATTTAATTAAAATTGGATTAACAAAATCCGAAGCTGTAATTTATCTTAATTTACTTAAAAAAAAGAGTTTTACCGCTTCTGAAATTTCAAGACTTTCTGGAATATCCCGTTCAAAAACTTATGAGATACTAAATCAGTTGGTTAAAAAGGGATTATGTGTTGAGATATTGGGTGGTGTTAAAAAATATTCTCCTGCAAATCCTGAAACTGCCTTTAATGGAATATTACAAAAACTCCAACATGATTACCAACAAGAATTTGAAAATAAAAAAACTCTTATATCAAAGTTGTCTGAAACTCTATTTCCATTCTACCATTCTGAAAAAGAAAACACAGACCCTTTGGATTATATACAGGTAATAAGAGAAAGAAGTAGATTAGTTGAAAAAGTAGAATCTTTGGAGAGAATGGTAAAATATGAGGAGTTAGCTTTTAATAAAGCTCCTTATGCGATGAATATAAATCAAGATTCAATATCGAAAAGAGAAGAATTTAATAAATTAAAAATAGGTATAACATTTAAATCAATATATGAGGTTGATGATGCAAGGAAATTGGAATTCTTAAAAAATATTGAAACATTTATCTCTGCTGGTGAGGAAGTAAAAATTGCCAATGAATTGCCAATGAAAATGATGATTTTTGATGAAAAAATAGTAATAATTGCATTCCAAGATAAGATAACATCAAAGCCAAGTTTAACTACAATGATTGTAGAACATCCTGATTTATCAAAAGCTTTAAAAGAAACTTTTAATATGTATTGGCAAAAAGCAATAACCTTAGAAGAGTTTAAGAATATGGAAAAAATTTTATAAAAAGAGAAGGGGCTATTAGCTATTGACTTTGGCGGGTCCACTAACAGCCCTGTAAGTATGACATGAAAAGAGGAATCAATAAAAATGACCTATTTCCATTATGCCATTATTCGTTATACGGAAAACCCGGATTCATGCTGTCAAGAAAAAAAGAAAGGAAGCTGAGAATGGTAATGTCAAAGATAGGAGTCCGCCCACTTTGGTTTGTAGGGCATAAGAAGTTAATGTCATTGATAGGCATCCATCCCGACCTGTCTACCAAAATGGTAGGTGTATCGGGATAGAATAATTATATTAACCCCAAAAAAATTATAACTTATTAGGAGAAAAAATGTTGAATGAAATGAAATCCCGAATATTTTCGGGGAAAAAAAGTGTTTTCATAGTTGCTTTATTACTTATGCTGTTTGCTTCATCTAGTTTATTGCTATCCCAGACTCCCCAATGGCAGTGGGTAAAAAAGGCTGGCGGAAGTGGTACTGATAACGGACGTAGTATAAGTGTAGATGGAAATGGTAATTTGTATGTCACCGGACAATTTACAGGAACGGCGACTTTTGGAACTACTACACTCACAAGCAGTGGAAGTAACGATGTTTACGTGGCAAAACTTGATATAGACGGAAACTGGCAGTGGGCAAAACAGGCTGGCGGAATTGATTATGATGTAGGCTATGGTATAAGCGTAGATGCAAACGGTAATTCGTATGTCTTCGGACAATTTAAGCAAACGGCGACTTTTGGAACTACCACACTAACAAGTAGTGGACTTTACGATGTTTTTGCAGCAAAACTTGATACAGACGGAAACTGGCAATGGGCAACACAAGCTGGTGGAGTTGGTAATGATCTTAGCGGTTGTATAAGCGTAGATGCAAATGGTAATTCGTTTGTCAGCGGCAACTTTCAAGAAACGGCGACTTTTGGAACTACCACACTAACAAGTAGTGGAGGTTACGATGTTTTTGCAGCAAAACTTGATACAGACGGAAATTGGCAGTGGGCAAAACAGGCTTACGGAATTAATACTTATGATTACGGTTACAGTATAAGCGTAGATGCAAATAGTAATTCGTATGTCAGCGGAAAATTTGATTCAACAGCGACTTTTGGAGCTACAACACTAACAGCCAGCGGATTGCACGATGTTTTCGTCGCAAAACTTGATACAGACGGAAACTGGCAGTGGGCAAAACAGGCTGGTGGAATTGATTATGATGCAGGCAATGGTATAAGCGTAGATGCAAATGGTAATTCGTATGTAACCGGAAAATTTCAAGGAACAGCATATTTTGGAGTTGACTCACTAACAAGCAGTGGAAGTGATGATATCTTTGCAACAAAACTTGATACAGACGGAAACTGGCAGTGGGCAAAAAAAGCTGGCGGAATTGGTATTGATCACGGTTATGGTATAAGCGTAGATGTAGATGGTAATTCGTATGTAACCGGAGACTTTAAAGAGACAGCAACTTTTGGAACTTTCACACTAACAAGCAGTGGAAGTCCAGATATCTTTGCAGCAAAACTTGATACAGACGGAAACTGGCAGTGGGCAAAAAAAGCTGGCGGAAGTAATTATGATGCAGGTTATGGTATAAGCGTAGATGTAGATGGTAATTCGTATGTAACCGGTTACTTCAGATTAACAGCGACTTTTGGAGCTTTCACAGTAACAGGCAGCGGATCATTACCCGATTTTTTCGTGGCAAAACTTACTGAAGATCTTCTTACTGGTGATTTCAATTATGATTTCTATGTAGGTCCTATAGACTTGCAGATGATTGGAGACCACTGGCACTTTGTTGATACGGATCCCGATTGGGATGCTATCTACGACCTGGTGCAAGATGGGGTCATAAATTCTGCTGACCTGCAGGTATTTGGAGACCACTGGCACGAAGGCACACCTCCTCCAAAATCGGGTTCAGGAAATTCTGGAAAAGGTCCAAATGTGGATGCCGGTATAGTATTTGACCTGGATGCCACTACTTATGGTAATCAGAATCTGACAAGTATACCCTCACAACCTGCAGGAACTAACATACGAGTAGATGTGTATTGCACTGGAGTTAACAACTTAGATACCTACGAGTTTGAGGTAATCTATGACCCGACAGAGCTTGCTTATGTAGGTGCTTCTGCTTCAAATATGGTTACTTTTGAACCGAACATACTTACTACTAATGGTGGTGAGGCGATAGGCTTCATGATTGATAGTTCTACTCCAGGGGTTTTAAGCATTGCCTATACCTTAGCCGGCACAGATACTCTCGAGGCACCTGAAGGAGAAGGATTAATTGCAGACATTGTATTCCTTTCTTTGGTTGACACTTATGGAACTCTTTCCTTTAGTGATGTGCTATTCTATGATTCCTATGGTGTAGTGGATCTCATTACAGATACCGGAACTGCCACACTACCTGTAGAACTTTCTACTTTCAATGCTATTTATAATACTGTATCAGGTTTTGTTTCTCTTTATTGGGCAACTGCAAGTGAAACGGATGTGAATGGATTCAACATCTATCGTAATACGGAAGATTCTTTTGTAGAAGCTGATAAGATCAACATTGATTTAATAGCAGGATCAGGAACTACAACAGAGACTACTGAATACAGTTTTACAGATGAAACAGCAGACCCGTATTATACCACATATTACTATTGGCTTCAAGTAATAAACTTTGGTGGCACCAATGATGAATTTGGTCCCTATAAGTATATCCCGATAGATGTTAATCATGATGGTGAATTGGGTATTATTACTTCTGCCCTGAATCCTTGTTATCCCAATCCTGTAAGAATAGGAAATGAGATAAAATTTAATTTCCGCGTAGGTGGCTTGGAAGGAACTGCACGTAATGTTGAACTCAAGGTTTATAATATCCTTGGGAAATTGGTTGCAGAGGTTGTTAATGGAGAACGACTTGTTAATGACTATACAGAAACCTGGACACCTGATAATCTTTCAAATGGAGTATATTTCTATCAACTCAAGACTGATAATTACAGTGAAGTGAAGAAAATGATGATTCAATAATATAATAGGAGCAAGGTGGGAGGTATAGAATATCATTCTTTACCTCCTGCCTTATCCTATCAGAGGATTTGTTTCAAGATGCAAAAGATTAGTGATTTATTATATGTTAGAAAGAATTTTTTAAATGAATTTGATAAAGAAACACACCCCGCCCCGATTAATCGGGACACCCCTCTTTTTATAGGGGAATTCTGTAAATCTCCTCTTGTTCCTCCCGACAAATGTCATTCCCACGAAAGTGGGAATCCAGTAGAGATAAGGGATTGTGGATTCCCAATTCCCGACATATCGAGAAAAAAGAAAGAAATGAATATAAAAATGAAGAAAGGAAATAAAATGAAAACAAGACCATTTAAAATAATAATCTTATTATTAGGAATGAGTTTATTTTTCAGTTCCCTAATATTTGCCGGTCCCAATGAGAATGCCGGTATAGTATTTGATCTGGATGCTGAAACTTATGGTAATCAGAATCTGACCAGCATACCCTCACAACCTGCAGGAACTTACATACGATTAGATGTATATTGCACTGGAGTTCAAAATCTGGACACTTATGAGTTTAATGTAATCTATGACCCGACAGAACTTGCTTATGTAGTTGCTTCTGCTTCAAATATGGTTACTCTTGAACCGAACATACTTACTACTAATGGTGGCACTGCGATTGGATGGATGATTGATACTTCTACACCGGGAGTCCTAAGCCTTGCCTATACCTTAGCCGGCACAGATCCTGCTCAAGCACCTGAAGGAGAGGGATTAATAGGAGACATTGTACTACAGGCTCTGACCCCCTCTCGGGATCTTTTAACCTTTGGTGATGTGCTATTCATCGATTCCTTTGGGGTGATGGACATTATTACTAATAAAGGTGTAGCCCTACTATCTCACTATGGAAATATTGATGGTACAGTAACAGATGCTAATAATAGTGAACCTATTGAGGATGCTCTGATAACCGCTACAAGTCAGGGTAAATTTGAATATACCGGCTTCACCAATGCTGACGGCTATTACATAATTGATAGTCTGATAGCAGTGATAGCAGGTAATTATACAGTTATCTGTGATGCTGCTGACCAGGGTTATAATATAACTTATGCATATAATGTAGAGACTATTGCCGATGACACCACTAATGTTGATTTTGCATTAACCTCACCTATTATGGTGGTTGCTCCATTAGAAATCTGCCCGATTGTAGAAGACATGGGCGACTCAATTATTACTGATATTACCATTAGCAATATTGGAACAGGACCATTAGGCTGGCATAGAACTTTTATTGTAGATCCAGAGCAATTAATAGAACCATTTAAGATTGAATTTCCAATTCCACCCTCAAGTAATTATTACACACCTATTAAAGTTGCATCTTCCTTAGGTTTTCCTCCTGAAATTATTCACACCAATCATTCTGAACCAGTTGTAAACCTTACAAGAGGTTCAACCGCTTGGGCTTATGATATATATCCTGGAGAATATTTCTTTTCCTTTGATACTGATACGCCAGGGACAGCAAATATAATTAGTAGCTCACCTAATTGGTCATCATATGCTGGCGATTTTGATTCGGGTTCGGATGATGATGCTACATACTATATCATCAGGTATTCTAATCATATACTTGCGTGTGTTGACATAGAAACCGGTATTGCTACCGATATTGGTCCTGTAATAGGTTCTGGTGGAAGTTATGCGTGGACAGGTATATCTTGTGATAAATCAACCGGTATTATGTATGCTGTTGAAACTGATCTTAATTTCACCAATTTATACACGATTGATTTAGCAACAGGAACACCTACAATTATTGGTGCAACTGGAATTCCATGTGTAATTGATATTGCCGTAGATGGTGAAGGTATTATTTGGGGTTATGATATTATTGGCGATAACATGTATACTATTGATCCAACTACTGCTGTTGGAACTATGGTTGGTCCAATAGGCTTTAATGCAAACTATTCTCAAGGAATGTCATGGGATCCTGTAACTGATCAGGTTTACCTTACTGCTTATGGCAGCAACTCAGGTACATTCCGTGTTCTTAATAGAGAGACAGGTTATTGCGCCTACGTTGGTCCATTACCTGGAAATAATTGTGTAACTTCCTTAGGTTTCATAGGTGTGCCATGGATAACAGTTGAGCCAATCTCTGGCACAATTGAACCAGGCGGTAACGAGATAGTTCAGGCCACGGTTTACTGGTTAGAGTCGCTCTTCCCGGGACAGGTACAATATGCAGATATTGTCTTTACATCTGATCCAAATTGTGGCGAACAAACTGTTAATGTCACGGCTACTTTTGGAACAGATATACCTGGTTCAATCTCAGGATTGGTTACATTAGAGAATACCCCATACGGTTCGGGTAATGTGGAAGATGTTCTTCTTACCGCTGTTAGTCAGGTATTTCCAAGTATTTATTATACTGCCTATCCGGATTCTACTGGAGAATATACAATACAGGGTGTTTATCACGGTATTTATGATGTAACTGCTTCCTTATTATATGATTATGAAGATTCAACTATTGTAGATGTAGAGGTGGAGGAAGCTACAAATACACCTAATATTGATTTTGAATTGAACTGCTTGCTTGGTGCACTGCAAGGAACTGTAATTGATGGATATGGTGAACCAATAGAAGGTGCCACTATTACAGCTCTTGGAGATTTACCTCCTTCAGAGCCCTACTGCGATACAACCAATGATTCAGGTTATTATGAAATTAATCCAATCATTGGTCAATTCTATAACTTCACTTGTGAAGCAGAAGGTTTCATAACTGTCACTGATACATTTACTGTTCTTCCAGATGAAACCTATGTAAAAGATGTTATTCTGGATAATCCTGAAATAAGAGTAGAACCCGATTCTTATGAAGTAACACTTGCACCTGAAACCCAGACGACACGACCTATTACTGTATATAATGATGGTAATGCCCCATTAGAATGGAATTCAAGCATCGAATTGCCAGAAGCTTTAATAATTGACATTCCATCTAGTTCAGGAAATTTTCCACGAAGTAAGGAAATCATTTCAGTAGGTCTAGCTCCAATAAATAGTAGCTCCAATAATTCTAATGAGCCAGTATTTGATATCTTGAAAGGCTCAACCGCCTGGGCAAATGACCTGTTTACTAATGCTTTAGTAACCTTTGATACTGATGTACCTGGAACTATGCTCTGCAGCATTCCTATATCCTGGCATTCTTTTGCTGGTGATTTTGGTGCAGATAACGAAACAACTATGTACATTATTGATTCAGACGATAGCTATCTTAAGAAAGTTTATATACCAACAGGAGTAGTAACGACTATTGGTTTTTCATCATCTGGTTATTTAACATGGACTGGACTAGCATGTGATAAATCAACCGGTATTATGTATGCCAGTGCTTCTGATGTTACTATCTCAAAGCTTTATACGATTGATCTTACAACAGGTGAAGCTACACTTATTGGTGATACGGGTATTGCAGCTCTTATTGATATTGCTATAGATGGTGATGGGGATGGTGATATGTATGGTTATTGCATTGTAAGTGATGCGAGTTATATGATTGATAAGGATACGGGTGCAGGAACTTATCTTGGTTCAATAGGTTTTGATGCCCACTATGCACAAGGTATGGCATGGGATCCTGAAAATGATATTATTTACCTGGCTGCTTACAATAATGATGGTTCAGGTGGTCAACTAAGAGTTCTTGATACTACAACTGGTAATACGGCATTTATTGGTGGTTTTCCTGGTGGTGACGAATTAGATGTATTAGCTTTCCCAGGTAGTGTTCCACCCAGATGGTTAGTAATTGACCCAACTTCTGGCACAGTTCCTCCAGGTGGATCTCAATCGGTAACTGCTACATTTGACGCTACAGGCTTACCAGTCGGAACAGTCAAAACTGCTAATATTCTCTTTATTCCTAATGTTGGAAATGAGGATATTGTATTTGCAGAACTCATTGTAGGTAGTACTATAACCGGTACTCTCGATGGAACAGTAACTGAGATAGGCACTACTGTTCCTATAGATAGTGTTCTTGTTAGAGCCATGCCTGCAAAGGTATCTACTTACACCAACTCAGCTGGATATTATATCTTTGGAGAGTTGGGTATAGGAACTTATAATCTTACATTTGAAAAAGAGGGTTATAATGTTGGATATGTAGAAAATGTTGAGATATTTGAAGATAATACTACCACGGTAAACTTCAGTCTTACTCAACCGACCATGAATATTACACCAACTAGCATATCAGAAACAGTACCACCGGATGAACCATTAGCAATAGACATTCACATAGTGAATAATGGTGATGGAGAACTTGCATGGGATGCGAGCATAATAGAGCCACCCCGAGGTGTAGAAACCGATTACAGTAATTGCACAACAGGCATATTGGAGGCAAAGAATGGCCATACAAATGGTGGTAATGGAAGTAATGGATTTGTTGCAGAAGAAAACTTCAAGGATGATATCACACTTCATTATGATGGACCAAATGATAATGCTATTGGATTAAGTGCTGGTGGAACCTTTATGATTGCTGCTCGATTTACGCCTACAGAGCTTGGAGATTACTATGGTGATTATCAGCTCTCTCATGTAGAAATATTCATCTATAATATGCCAACCATTACTACTCTTAAAGTTTGGGAAGGCGGGTGTATGGGAAATCCTGACACTGAAATATACAGTGAGGATATTACCGGCCAGATTTCACAGCAAAGCTGGACAACAATTATTCTCTCTACTCCAATTGACTTGGTATTCGATAATGAATATTGGGTTGGTTATGAAGTTACTCATGTTACTGGTTTATTACCTGCTGGTTGTGACATAGGTCCGGCTGTAGATGAAAAAGGTGATTGGGTATATCTTGCTCCAGGTCCATGGGATGAAATACAGAATTCTGGTTATGATGTCAACTGGAATATCCGTGCCGTCTTAAGTCCAGGGATTACGCCATGGATTACATTAACACATAATTCAGGTATAGTAGAAGCTGGCGGAGACTCCACAGTCACAGTTTACTTCAACACAATAGATCATACTATAGGTGATACACTCCATGCAACTATCGATTTTGTATCTACTCCTGATGTTGGTACTACATCCATTCCTGTAACTATCACGGTTGGTAACATTGGTGTTACAGGTGAACCTGAGATTCTTGTAACCGAGCTTCTTGGTAACTTCCCGAATCCCTTCAGTTATTCTACAGTAATACAGTTCAGTTTAAAAGAAGATTCTCATGTGAAACTATCTGTTTATAATATCAGAGGGCAATTAGTTAATAGGCTGATTGATGAAGATATGGCAGCTGGTATAGGTTATCAGTTAGAATGGAGCGGAGCAAGCAACGACAAAAAGCTTGCAAACGGTATTTATTTCTATAAATTAGAGACTGGCAATAAGACATTCTTGAAAAAGATGATTTTGATGAAATAGTTTTTCAGCTTAGTTCTCATCACCAATCAAAGTACATAAGGGAAGAAGATTTACCATCTTCTTCCCTTTCGACTATAGGGAAATAAATTGATTAGAGTGTTAACTTAACTGTGTCTGGAAGGACACATAAGGTTGGTTAACAGGGGCAGTTACAACAGATTATACTTGTGTCATAAGTTAATAAAAAAACCCGCCAACATGAATCAGCGGGTTTTATATGTGAGAGAATCAGAGTTTACCAATTTTCACATTTTACTTCAAAGTATGCTTGCGGATGCGCACAGGCAGGGCATTTTTCCGGTGGCTCTGTGCCTTCATGCACATAACCGCAGTTACGGCATTTCCATTTTACCACTTTATCCTTTTTGAACACAGTACCGTTCTCGATGTTTTTGAGCAGTCCGAGAAAGCGTCTTTCGTGTTGAACTTCAGCTTGTCCTATATGTCGAAAAGCAATAGCGATTTCATTGAACCCTTCTTCATCAGCGATGTCCGCAAATTTAGGATACATTATTGTATGCTCGTAATGCTCGCCCGCAGCGGATTCGGTAAGATTTTCCGGGGTCGTTCCTATCTTACCAGCAGGATATGAGGCAGTAATTTCTACTTCGCCGCCTTCGAGGAATTTAAATAATCTTTTGGCATGTTCTTTTTCGTTAAGAGCAGTTTCTTCAAACACGCCAAATATCTGTTCATAGCCCTCTTTTTTTGCCTGTTTTGCAAAGAAGTCGTAACGGTTACGTGCTTGAGATTCACCTGCAAATGCAGTGAGTAGATTCTTTTCTGTTTTTGAACCTTTGAGTTCTTTCATATATGTAACTCCTTTAAGAATTTTTTAGAAATGAAAATTTTTAGATATTTTGTCCTCAGGATCATTGAAGAATAATTCCCAGTTGCCTGTTTCCATATTGAAGATTGAAGTTCCGAGTGTCATACCGCCAGTCAGTCCACCTGTCGTGTCCGGTTCTGCTGCAACTTCGCATACAAAATTATATAAAACATCGCAATCAAAGTCTGCGAGATGGTCTGCGTATGTTGCTATTAATCCCATCAGGGTCGTATAACGTGCGACTGTCGTGGCGTCATCATCTGTAGGGAAACACAGCATTGCATCCTGAATAAAGTGGTTGGTGTGAGCGTAGAGCCCATCAACTTCATGTACAACTGCGGTGTTTTCTGCTTTCTCGACAGAAACCACCCTGTTCTCGACACCCGAAGCAATATTTACGTGAAGATCATTGCATGCCAGCGTATTGACGATTATCGAGATTGCTTCATCCACACTTTCTGCTTCAAGGAGAGCAGCGAAGATAAATAAATGAGGTACTCCGTCAGGGACACCGGAGGCGCTTTGTATATAATTTCCTGAAAATGCCAGACCTTCATCATTAAGAGAAGGTGCTACTCCGCAGAGTAAACCCGGGTAATAGAGATTAATGAAATCCGGCTTCCCGGTAAGTTTGGCTTTAACAACTCCCATGAGGTCATGTAATTCTGCAAAGCCGTCTTCATTATGAGCTAAATACTGGTTGCCATTATAATTGTAGCTGACTGTGGAGCATCCGAGGAACGATTCGGGAATATCCATACCGGTCTTTTCTGCTATGCCATAATAGAGGGCAATTATGTCACCGAACATATTTAAACGCATGAGGACTTCAAAGTCAACTCCTGAGCCATCAGACATTCCGCGTATCTCATCTACAAAACCAGGATAGATTTCTTCTGCCTTTGCGAGAAGGTTTCCATAGAAGTATACCGAATCAAAAGAGACAATGTATTCAATAGTAGCTGCCAAATCTGCTTGTCTTATTAAGGTTTCATGAATGTTTTCTGTGAATCGTTGTCCGATAGCAAGACCAAGATCGTAATAACTGTCTGCTTCGACTTCGAATATCGGGAAGTAATCATCTTTATGATTGCTCGATTTAAAAAGATTGCAGCCCAGGATAAGGCTGATACTCACAATGAGTACGAGAGAAATTATGAATGTGAATTTTCTTTTCACGTAAACTCCTGTTTCTTTATGTTTTTTAATAGTTAGTATTTTTTGATGCTTTTACTTCAATGATTACTGCCGGTTCATCTCCGCAATTCTCAATCGAATGCGGAACATCTTTCTTTGCTTGAACCGCATCGCCGGACCTCGAAATAAATTCATGATTGCCAATGCGAAATTTCACACAACCTTTGACCACGTAGAATAATCCTTCGAGCGAATTGTTGTGGATTTGGAGTTTCTCGCCTGCTGGAATCGTGTATATGTACGGTGCGAGATGTTCGAAGTTTCCAAAGAAGGGGTGGATTTCAATTTTATCACTATGAGCAATTTTATGCTCTGTTTTGATAAACGCATGCTCATTTTCATCAGTGATGGCGTGGAACATCTCCTGTGGAGCACTGCAATGAGGACACTTATCAGGGGATTCTGTTCCCCTGAAAATGTGTCCGCAAACTTTACATCGCCAGTGTCGCATATCTTACTCAGCCGATACTGCGGGTGCGACAAAGGTCCGAACACCAAGCTCTTTGTCCAGCATAAGAAGCCCGTTGCCGTTATCGTCGATATATTTTAGTTTATCAATTATCTCGTTGTCGTTCCCTTCTTCCTCGATCTGCTCGGTCACGAACCAATGGAGAAAGATCTCTGTTGCATAATCATGTTCTTCTCTTGCAATTGCAACAAGTCCATTGATACTTTTAGTGACGAACTGCTCATGTTCGAGAGTTTTTTGGAACATATCCATTGGAGACTTGAATTCAATAGGAGGTTTTTTGATTTCATCTAAAATAATTTTCTGATTTTGGTCATTAATATAGGTGTAAATCTTTTGGGCATGGCTCATCTCTTCCTGAACCTGCACAAAGAACCAGTTGGCAAATCCCTTCAGCCCGATATTCTCCGCATGAGCCGACATGGATAGATAAAGATATGCGGAATAGAGCTCTTTATTGATTTGAAGATTGAGCGCATCGGTCATTTTTTTGCTAATCATAATATCACACCTCTGATTATTCCTTTTTCCACAAGCCGTGAATGTTGCAGTATTCGCGCACTTCGAGCTTGTTGTTCATCTTTACATAGAATTCGGCTTCCGGTTTGTCGTTCGGCGTAAGATGTTTCCTGTTTACCCACGGACCATTTTTCACTTCTATCCATTCGATGTAGTGCTTTTCCGTCATAGGATGTGGAACGGAACCGACTTTAACTTTGATGCCATTTTCGATTTCTTCCACTACAGGAACATGCTTTTCGAGAGCGGCATCGACAGTATTTCCTACCATTTTTTTCATGGGTTCTCCGCAGCAGACGAGCTCTCCTGCACCGCCATGAACCATTTCCACAATATTGCCGCAGATCTCACATTTATAGATTTCCATAAGTTTTGTCATGATTGCTCCTTATTTATCTTCTTTGTGGCAGAACCACCAGTCATAGCATTCGAGACTTTTATCTTCTTTACGTGCTTTCACAGTTTTCATGTCGGATGCCGGGGGTACGATCACATGGTCGCCAATAAGTTCGTTATTGGGCCAGTTCGCAGGTACAGCAATTCCTTTCGTGTCTGAAAGCTGAAGTGCTTTGACTGAACGGACGATCTCGTCCATGTTTCTACCGATTTCTTGAGGGTAGTAAAGTATAAGACGGACTTTGCCTTTTGGGTCAACAACAAAGACTGCACGAACGGTGCTCGATCCTTTTCCGGGATGAAGCAAACCGAGTTTGTTTGCAATCGAATCATTTGCTGCAATGACCGGGAATTCAATATCAACATCAAGGTTGTCTTTTATCCATTCGATCCATTTAATATGTGAAAATACTTGATCGATGGAAAGTCCGACAAGTTTACAATCCATAGCTTTGAACTGTTCCATTCTTTTCTGGAAACCGACGAATTCGGTGGTACACACAGGGGTGAAGTCTGCAGGATGGCTGAAAAGTACAAACCAATTTCCTGCCATTTCGTCAGGGAGTTTCATCATTCCCTGAGTTGTTTTTACTTCCATTTCCGGGAACGCATCACCCAGTAATGGCATGTTTATTTTTTCTTCCATTTTTTCTCCTAAATTTTCTAAGGTTTTTTTGATTATGGACCAACGTGCATCATGTCAAATTCAGCATCATACATTTCGAATTCCTCTGCCTGCTCCTTTTCAATTTCAAGAAGACGATAATGCCCCATTTCCATTGACGCAATATACTTCAGTCTGAGCGAGAGCTTTTCATCCATTTTGAATTTGTTTGCAAGCGAGAGATAGAAATAGTGCGCTGCTTTTTCTGCATTCATTGCCTGTAGAAAGATATCGCTGAACCTCAATTCTTCGGAATCAATTGTGATTTCCGGTAAGGGGACAGGTGTTTCTTCTGGCAGGATTATCGCATCTTTTGGAAATGCTTCGTTCCAGAGCCTGCAAAAGAAATCATAATGCTTTTGCTCTTCTGCAGAGAGGAATTCAAGCTTATCTTTGAGCATGAAATTTTTTACTCGTCCCGCAAGATCGTGATAGACATTTTTGCTGTCTTCTTCACTTTTTAATGCAGTGAGTAAAAGGTCCTTTTTTGAATATTTATCAATATCCATATTATCCATGATAGTTACTTCCCAAGCTGACGTTTCATCTCAGTGAGCTGCACCACGTGCTTGCGCTCCTCATTGATGATATCATCAACCATTTTTTGCTGGTGCTCCGGAACTACATTTCTCATTTCATGATAATAGAGAATCGTGTCGAGCTCTTTCCCGATGGCGAACTGAAGCGCTTCATCGACTGTATTCACGCCATCAATGCCTTCATCGATCTTATCAATTGTGAAGACAAGATTATCTGCATAGGCATGAAGATAGTCAAAATATTCACCGGGATAACTTTCCTGGGGATTGTAGCTCTCTATTTTTGCCAGCATCTCTCTAAAGACTTTTTCGTGCCGGACTTCTTCTTCTGCAAGAAACCCGAAGAGTTCCTTCACTTTTTTGTCATCAAACTTTTCTACCATTGCGCGGTAGAATTTTTCACCATTTTCTTCGATCTGAACTGCAAATTGATAGATTTCTGTAACATCGAATATATTCATTTTCGTTCCTCCGGGGTTATTATAAATTTTTATGCTTCATAGCAATAAGTTCTGCAAGCTCATCAAGTGCTTTGAAATCAACCTCTTTTGGATATCCTTTACTTATGACGGGTTCCAGTAATTCGCCTTTGAAATTCGTGAGCAGGTCTTTGATCATATCCACCATTCTCGAGCCCCAGCCATAAGAGCCGATTATCGATGCGAATTTCGCTTTTGGTCTGAGCATATTAGTAAGATATGCAGCATAGATCATCTTGGGATGAGGACCGGCATGAACCGTAGACGAGCCGATCACGACAGTTGCAGCATCGACCAGTTCCATTGCGAATTCTCCAATATCTGTCACAGACATGTTAAATGGAATGACAGTGACCTTGTACTCGGTCAATTTTTCTGTAAGATAATTCACCATCTTTTCCACACTTCCGTGCATGGAAACATAGGGTATAAGCACTTTGTTTTCAACCCCATCTGATATCCAGTCTTTATACAGTTCGAGGATAAATTCAGGATTATCATAAACCTGCCCGTGCGTAGGAGCAATGATTTCAAGCTCATAATTATTCAGCATATCCATATGCTTCTGAATATTGGTTCTGAAGGGCATCATTATCTCAGCAAAGTAACGCTTTGCAGCAAAATATACCTTTGCTTCATCTAGCACGAACAATTCGCTGGACGCCATGTGGGAACCGAAAAGATCGCCCGGGAAAAGGATCTTATCTTCTTCAAGATATGTGAACATTGTCTCTGGCCAATGAACCCATGCTGCAAGGAGAAATTTTAAAGTCTTATTACCAAGAGAAAGTGTGTCCTCATGCTTGATCTCAAGGAATTTTTCCGCGGGAATATTAAGAAGGTCTTGCAGGAAAGTTTTACATTTTGAGTTTGTTACCACAACCGCTTCAGGATACATTTCAAGTACCATAGGAATACCGCCTGAATGATCCTGCTCGGCATGATTAGAGATTACATAATCAAGTTTAGAGATACCAAGTTTTCTTAGATTTGTGAGAAGTTCCTCGATTTTCGGTGGATCAACAGCATCGATCAAAGCAATCTTTTCACTACCGCGAATTACATAGGCATTGTAGCTCGTTCCGTCAGGCAGTGGGATGAGTTCGTCAAAAGTACGCCTGTCCCAATCCTGAACACCTACATAATATACATCTTTTCTGATCTTTTGAAATCCCATATCACTCCTAAATTTCTACAAACATATCTTTGCCAACACCGCAAACCGGGCAAACCCAGTCGTCCGGAATATCTTCAAAGGCGGTTCCGGGTTCGATGCCGGAATCGGGATCACCGACTTTGGGGTCATAAATATAACCACACACGCTACATTGATATCTTTTCATCAGTTGTTCCTCCTAATGGTTTTGTTCGATTTTATAACCTGCATTTTTTATTGCGTTTATTACATCATCTCTTTTATATTCACCAATTACTTTAACTAGTTTATCGGCAAGAGAGATGTCAATTTTTTTTACACCAGCCACCTTTTTAATTTCATTTTCTATAGACATGACACAATGCTTGCAGCTCATGTCAGGTACTTTATATATGTTGTCCATATTTTCATCCTTGATACTTATTTTTTTGTTCATTAAAATTTTTAATAGAAATGCTCTAAGGATGAGTATGATCAACAGTATAGCAGAAGCGGTTTTTATCCATGCGGGGAGCATTTTCATACCGCTTGTAAAAATACCGATATCTTTGCCTGAGAGGTTCCAGAGATGATCGACAATAAATCCAAAGAGGAGTCCTGTTGCTATGATTGAGACAAGGTATGCGATTAGCGGTTTTTTGCCGAGTTTTCCGCCCACAAAACTTATCGTCGCTGCATTCGTTGCGGGACCAGCAATCAGAAAGATCAAGCCAGCGCCGGGTGTCATTCCTTTGAGTATAAGTGATGCTGCAATGGGTATTGAGCCGGTAGCGCACACATACATCGGGATGGAAATAATGAGCATAATTGGATATGCGAACAGCGGGTTCCCAAAATAACGCACCACAAAATTATCCGGCACAAGAAAGGAAATAATAGCTCCAATAACTATTCCGATAAGTATCCACTTGGCTACATCTTCAATGAGATCAAAAAAACCATAACGGACAATTGCTTTTACTTTTTCATGGAATTTGTGAGAGTGGGACTCGGTTTCACTGCAGAGATTGCATGAAAATCCTTCCTGTGGGATGGCATTATCATCTGCAGTTTTATCAATGATGTTTGTTATCGTGCCGCCAATAATTCCAGCTCGTAAAAAAAGACTGTCATTCCCTCGAAGGAGGGAATCTAGTATTTCAACATAAAAAACGAATAACGTGATTGAAATCATGCGAAGGGTATTGGAGAATAGCACACAGACCCACGCAGATCGGGCTGATTCTCACAGATAAAGAATTAATTTTATTACATCTATTTCCATTTTTTATTTTCTGAATCCTTCCTGTGGGATGGCATTATCATCTGCAGTTTTATCAATGATGTTTGTTATCGTGCCGCCAATAATTCCAGCAAAAAAAGCAGCAACAGGTCTGATAATCGCATAGACAGGACCAAGAAGTGAGTAGGTTGCGAGTATTGAATCCACACCGGTTGTGGGAGTTGATGAAAGGAAGGAGATCGTCGAACCTTTTCCCGCACCTTCTTTTCTCAGATATGCAGCAACGGGAATGACGCCACATGAACAGAGTGGCAGCGGAACACCGAAGAGAGATGCCTTTACATTTGACCAAAATGATCTGCCTGAAAAGTGCTTGTATATCTTATTTTTTGGAATGACCGTATTAAGCACGCCGGCTATCAGGAAACCAAAGAGAAGGTAAGGAGCCATACCTCCCAGAAGATTCCAAATTTCTTTCAGGATGCCGAGGGGGATGTTCATTTCTTGTTCCTATTTTTCTCTAAACATGTTTTACAAATGCCCCGGAAGTAACCGTGCTGCTGCCTTATTAAATGACCATGAAAATATTTCTGCTTGAAAATTGGGCATTCGACTTCGAGATCATAAATTTTTCCACACTTTTCACAGAAAAAATGATGATGAGGTTTTTGTGCAAAATCATAGCGGACTTCTGAACCGGTAATATATAGAGGTGTAACAATACCTTTTTCCATGAAAAGTTTCAGGGAGTTATATACAGTAGTTTTTGATATAGTAGGTACTTTCTTCAATACTTCATCATAAATCATTGCTGCAGTTGGATGATTGTGGTTCTTATCTAAATACTGGAGAATACTCAACCGTTCGTATGTTGGCTTGATTTCAACATCTTCTAAAATTTTCTTTATATCTTGCATATTTGAACTCATTACAAATTTTGAATGAAAATATAAAAGGAACCGTTTCAGTGTCAAATAATAATGTGTTTTTATTTAAAAATTGTCTTTTTTGTCGTAAACCAGAATAAAAAATCAAGATGGGAAAAGGGCATGTTCCGCTCTTGCGAGAATTTTCTCATTTTTTGTTCAATTGAAAGATAGGTTTTCACCGGAAGGGAATTTGGAATATTGGTGATAACTTTGAACTCAATGAGTTTGCGCAAAATATGTCTATCCAGAATTGCCAGTTTTAAACCCAATCCAATATTTCGAAGAAAATGACTTGCTTCTTTGTAACCCATACCTATGATGTTTTCAACGAGCCATTCCCGCATTTTTAACGGATTATCAATTTTATTGAGTCGTTCCCTGATGCAGATCTTATTATTTTTGCTGAGGAATTCTTTATTTCTGAGAATATTCTTTGCTTTCGTATGATGGAATCGTGTGTAACCACGCAAGCATTCTGAGATTTTTATCGGATCATCACTATAAAGCAAATTCCGTTTTTCGAGTTGCTGCACAGCCATCCAGCAGCGTTCTGCATTGGATTGTGGGGTTAGCAGGCAGAATATGAGTTCTTTGAATAATATCTCATCTGCAGCAGTTTCACGTAAATTTATAAATTCAGAGAGTCTATGTTCAATTTGTGGTTTGATGCTCTGATAGGTTTCTAATAAATTCTGTATTTGAGATTTCATATTGCTACAACATAATATTCTAACACTATTAGCAAAGTTTTTTAAAATGAAATGGAACACAGGTCAGCCAGTGGGCGGACACGTTCACACTGATTAAACTGACGAACACGGATTCAGAAAATAAAAAATGGAAATAGATGTAATAAAATTAATTCTTTATCTGTGAGAATCAGCCCGATCTGCGTGGGTCTGTGTGCTATTCTCCAATACCCTTCGCATGATTTCAATCACGTTATTCGTTTTTTATGTTGAAATACTAGATTCCCTCCTTCGAGGGAATGACAGTCTTTTTTTATATTACTTAGGTTCAAGTTTTTATTGCAACAAACTTACAAAAAAGGATAAGTTTGTTGCAATAATGAAGAAGTATAAGAGATTAAAGAATGAAGAGCGAGAGAAAATAAGTCAGTTATTATCACAAGGTAAGACTTATCGGTTGATTA
>ASNI01000014.1 GCA_000404785.1 Cloacimonetes bacterium SCGC AAA252-N17 | reverse complement strand
AAGCCGGTTTAAAAAAACGGGATGTCATCATAGAATTTGATGGCGAGCCGGTGAAAAACATGAATAAATTCAGATTGATGGTCGCAAACAAACATGTTGGCGATAAGATCTCAATGAAGATCATACGTAATGGAAAAGAGATTACAAAAACTGCAAAACTGGAATCCTTTCCTGAATCCAGCATTGCATCCAAACCTCAGACCGTTGAGGATGAAAAATCCTGGCTCGGTATTGAAATAAAGGGTTTGGACTCTGATTTTGCCAAGCAGTTCAATTTGAAAATTGACAAAGGTGTAATAGTTTCTAAGATTGACGTTGATTCTCCCGCCTATAATTCCAATCTCAATGTTGGCGATATTATTCTTGAACTCGGGGATGAGGAGATAGAGAGCACGAAAGATTATTTCAAAGCTGTTGAAAAAATGAAGGATGATGACGCTGAATCAGTACTGCTCTATGTGTTGACTCTTCCTCAGTTCTATCATTATGTTGCGATAAAGGTTCAATAAATAGATTTCATAATATAAGGGACAAGGATGAAAAAAGAAGTTAATTGGTAGTACCTTTCAACTAAACTAAAAAAACTTTTGGCAGCAAAAATTATTCCGATGAATCCTGCTGAGGATAGGGGACTTCAAAAATATCTCTCTGATATAGCAGATTTCCCCATACTGAGCCGCGAAGAAGAGCGTGAGCTGGTTACTAAAGCTCAGTCTGGAGATGAGAAGGCAATGAATAAACTTATTGAAAGTAATCTAAAATTCGTGGTCAAAGTAGCGAGTAAATTTCAGGGAAAAGGACTGAGTTTATCCGAACTCATCAGTGAAGGTAATCTTGGTTTGATAAAAGCTATTAAACGGTTTGATCTGAGTAGGGAAACCAAGCTCATTACCTATGCGGTATGGTGGATACAGCAGTCAATTCAGTATGCCATATATGAGAAAAACCGGCTCATTAGAATTCCTGCAAAAACCATAACGACCATAAGCAAGATCAGGGACGCACGAAGAAAGCATCGCGCAAAAAGCGGTGAGGAAGCAACTGTAGAAGAGATCGCTGAGAAGGTTGATGTTAAAAAGGAAAAGGCACTTGAGCTTATGAACACCACTACTGATATTGTTCCCCTTGAAAATATGTATGGAGACGCCGATGCACTCTCTCGAATGGCTGCGAAAAAAGTTACCGCTCCCTCATATCATGAAGATATTATAGACCCTAAAAAGTTATATTACAGAAAGAAGCTGCATGATAAGATCAATAAAAAGATTAAAACCCTTAATCCGAGAGATGCGCATATTATCGAGGAATATTTCGGTTTTGGTGATGATGATAAGGGAAAGAACTTTGCACAGATCGCACGTGAAATCGGGCTTTCCCGCGAGCGTGTACGCCAGATCTTCAAGCAGATATTGGAAGAGCTACGCAAGGAAACCGTCGATGAGGTGGATATAGATTATCTGCTAGGGATTTGATGCTCATTTGAGTTTCCGATTCCAGACAGGGAGCAGTCATGCACTGCTCTTTTTTAGTATATATAAGAAGTATGTGACACAATGAACAAAACTTGACAGCATAAAGAACTGTCAAAAATCGGGCTTCTAACCGATTTCCATCGCTGAACGTCAAAGGAGCAACCATGAAAAAAATGGAAAAAGTTTATGATCCTCATTTGATTGAGAAAAAGTGGTACAAATTCTGGCTTGAGAAGGAGCTTTTTCATGCTGAGGTTAATCCTCAGAAAAAGCCCTACACCATTGTGATCCCACCTCCCAATGTAACAGATATTTTGCACATGGGTCATGTACTTAATAATACACTTCAGGATATAATAATACGCTTCAAAAAGTTGCAGGGTTTTGAAACCCTCTGGCTTCCGGGAACCGATCATGCAGGGATCGCAACGCAAAATGTTGTTGAGCGCGATCTTGAAAAACACGGCAGAAACCGTCATGATCTTGGACGAGAGAAACTGATCGAACTTATCGGGGAATGGAGAAAAACAAAAGGTGGTCGGATTCTCGATCAACTTAAGCGTCTTGGTGCGAGCTGCGACTGGCGGAGAGAGCGCTTCACTATGGATGAAGGACTCTCCAATGCAGTTAATGAAGCATTTATATCTCTCTATGAAAAAGGACTTATCTATCGCGGGGAATATATTATTAACTGGTGCCCGCGCTGTAATACGGCGCTTTCTGATGTCGAAGTTGAGCACGAAGACAAGGCATCCCATCTATGGTATATTAAATATCCTCTCAAAGATAGAAAACATGAATTCGTCACTGTTGCAACAACCCGTCCTGAGACAATGCTTGGCGACACTGCTGTTGCAGTCAATCCAAAGGACCCTCGCTTTACAGATCTTATCGGTAAGACACTGATCCTTCCGCTCACAAATCGGGAAATTCCAATAATTGTTGATGAGTTTGTTGATAAAGAGTTCGGAACGGGCTGCGTTAAAGTTACCCCTTCCCATGATCCTAATGACTTTGATATGGCTATGCGTCACGATCTGCCGAAGATCACAATTATTAATGAGAACGGTGTAATGAACGAAAATGCCGGTGCGGAGTATGCAGGCATGGATAGATTTGAATGTCGCGAAAAGGTCATTATGGACCTGAAAGAAAGAAGATTGCTTGATAAGATCGAAGATTATCAGCACAATGTTGGGCATTGCTATCGTTGTAATACTGTTATTGAACCCTATCTTTCAAACCAATGGTTCGTTAAGATGAAACCCCTTGCGGAAAAGGCGATGCAGGTCATCGAAGAAGGAAAGATTGCGATCCATCCGCCACGATATAAAAAGGTCTTTTTTAACTGGCTGGAAAATATTCGTGATTGGTGTATTTCCCGTCAAATATGGTGGGGGCACAGAATTCCGGTTTACTATTGTGATGACTGCGGTGAGATCATAGTCGCAAAAGAAAAACCTGAAGCGTGTCCAAAGTGTCAAAGCACTCATGTTCATCAGGATCCTGATGTTCTGGACACTTGGTTCTCGTCATGGTTATGGCCTTTTTCAGCTCTTGGTTGGCCCGAAAAAACTCCTGAACTAAAATATTTCTATCCCACCGACCTTCTTGTCACAGGTTATGATATTCTTTTCTTCTGGGTTGCCAGAATGATCATGGGCGGCATGGAAATGACGGAAGAGATTCCCTTTAAATCAGTTTATCTTCATGGTCTTGTCCTCGATGAAAATGGCGTTAAAATGAGTAAATCGCTTGGCAATTCTCCAGACCCAATTGACGTCATAGAAAAATACGGCACTGATGCACTCAGGTTCAGCATGGTCTTTAATACTCCTAAGGGAAATGATGTAATGTATACTGATGCACTGATTGAAACAGGTAGGAATTTTGCGAATAAGATATGGAATGCTGCTCGATTTGCACTCACAAATGCTGCAGAGATCGATGGATTGCCGGATGAATCTGAAGAGCCGACTGAGCTGACAGATAAATGGATACTTCATAGATTGAATGAAGTCAAAAAAGCTGTTAATAGTGCATATGAGGAGTATCGTTTCCTCGATGTAACTCATCAGTTGTATGAATTTTTCTGGAATGAGTATTGTGCCTGGTATCTTGAGTTAATTAAGGACAGATTCTATAATTCTGATGATCTGGCATCCAAGAGAACGGCGAAATATCTCATGCTGAAAGTTTTGAATGAATCCCTGAAAATGCTTCATCCGATCATGCCTTTTATAACGGAAGAAATATGGCATCGGGTTAAGAAATTTTATCCTTTGGAATCCGCAGAATCGATCATGCTTTCTGATTTTCCTGTTCCTAAAAAAAATGACAGATATCTCGAGGAATCAGAGCAGATGCAGTTCATATTCAAGATGATCACAGCGATTAGAAGTATTCGAAAAGACATGAATGTCTCACCATCTGAATATGTTGAGATCGTCGTAAAAGATGTTCTTCCTGCGAGATGCGCAGTATTGCAGGATAACCGTCATTACATAAAACTCATGGCAAAAGTCGATGAAATCTATATTGGTGACGATGCGGTAAAACCTGAAAAATCGGCTACAACTGTTGTTGACGACATCGAAATATACATGCCGCTGGAAGGCATTATTGATCTTGAAAAAGAACGTGAACGGCTTATGAAGAAGCTGTCCAAAGTCGAGAACAGTCTGATAAAATGTGTTGGCAAATTGAATAATGATAATTTTATAAATAATGCACCTGCTAATATCATTCAGCAGGAAAAGGAAAGAAAAGATCAGCTTGAAAATACGATAGAAAAGCTGAAAGCAAATATTTCCTTTCTTGAGTAACTCATAAGCGGTTATTTGACATAGATGTGCACTACATTATCGTATCATAGATTCGTGCGAAAGTGGCGGAACTGGTAGACGCGCTGGACTTAGAATCCAGTAGCCGAAAGGTTGTAGGGGTTCGAGTCCCCTCTTTCGCACCAAGTTTAATAAAACATAGAGGAATATAGAATGGAATCGAAACCAAAAGTTGAAAACGTGAGCGAAACCAGAAGAAAGATGAGTTTCTCCATCCCAAAAGATGTTGCTCAAAAGGATTATGAATCAACGCTCAAGGGCTTCAGGCAGTATGTGTCTATGCCGGGATTTCGTAAAGGAAAAGCTCCTCTTAAAATGATTGAAAGAATGTACAAAGATCAGATAAAACAGGGATTCCTCGAAGATGCTGTTCCGAAATATTATAAGTTGGCGTTGGAAGAACTTGATAAAATGGATATCCATCCTATCAATCAGGGAGTCCTTGAAAATACTGATTGGGAATTTGGAAAAGATATGGAATTGTCATTCACTTTCGAAGTCAATCCCGAAATCGAGCTTAAGGAATACAAGAATTTTTCTGTGGAATTCGAACCGGAAAAAGTAACTAAAGAAATGATCGATAGTGAAATTTCTCGTTTGCAGGAAAGTTACGCTACGATTTCAGACAAAGAAGGTTCTGCCGAAAAGGATGATGTTATAAACTATACTGTTTTGAAATTCGATGGAAAAGAGATCACTAAAAAAGATGAAAGCTCATATAAAATAGGGCAGGAAACTTATGGGAAAGCTTTTGACAAAGCACTCATCGGTGCACAAAAAGATGATGAGATCACTGCAACTGTCGAGCTTGGTCCACAAGAAGAAAAGGATAAGTCTAAAAAAATGGAAATGGTGCTCAAGGTCAACGAAGTGAAGAAGGTTGAGCTTCCTGAACTGAATGATGGCTTCGCAAAAGAAGTAGGGGAGTTTGATTCTCTGAAAGCACTGAAGGATGAAATTAAAAAAGGCATTGATGAGCGGATTTCACAAAGAAATAGGAGCCAGATAAAATCACTTATTTTGCAGACAATAATTGAGAATAATCCCTTTGAAGTTCCCGAATCTTTTGTATATAATTATGCTGAAGATATGATGAAAAAATATACTCAACAGCATAAAAATCTCAATGCAGAAACACTTGCCCCAATGAAAAATATCTATAAAAGTTATGCAGAAAACGAAATTCGCCTATATTATATAATGAATAAATTGAAAGAGCTTGAAAAAGTAGAAGTATCTGATGAAGAAGTTGAAAATGAGATCAAGCGTTCAGCCGAGAAAATGGGCATGGACATAGAAAGGTACAAGGAACTCTATAAGAAGCAGATAAATAAAGAAGAAATAAAAGAAAATCTCATAAGTGATAAGATAATTAAAAATATTGAGAGAACCGTGGATTTCAAAAAGCTGAAAAAGCAAAAGGAATCCAAGAAAAATGAAAGCAAAAAAGAGGAAAAATGACACTGATTCCAATGGTAATTGAGCAGACAGGAAAGGGTGAAAGAGCTTATGATATCTATTCCCGCCTTTTAAAGGATCGTATTATATTTGTGGGTTCTGTAATGAATGACGACATGGCAAACATCATTATTGCCCAGCTTCTTCATCTTGAAGCTGAAAATCCGAAAAATGACATACATATGTATATCAATTCACCAGGAGGCGTAGTCACATCAGGTCTTGCTATTTATGATACCATGCAGTATATCAAGCCGGATATTTGCACAATTTGCATGGGACAAGCTGCAAGTATGGGTGCTTTACTTCTCGCAGCAGGTGCTCATGGAAAACGCTCAGCATTGCCCAATTCAAGAATTATGATCCATCAACCACTTGGCGGAGTGCAAGGACAAGCAACGGATATAGAAATTCATGCAAGAGAGATCATAAAAATTAAGGAACGAATCAATCATATCTTGAGTAAACATACGGGCAAAGATATAAAAAAAATCGAGATGGATTCTGATAGAAATTTTTTCATGGATGCGAAAGAAGCCCTTGAATACGGTATTATTGATGAGGTTATAGCTCAAAGGAAGTAATATGGAAGAACAAAAATGTTCCTTTTGCGGAAAAACCCGTGATCAAGTTAACAAACTTGTGCGTGGTGTTGACGGCAACATCTGCGATACTTGTATCACGATCTGTAATACAATTCTCGAGAAGGAACGCGAGAAAAAGGTTGATGATAATTTTGAACTACCAACTCCTCGTGAAATAAAAGCATACCTCGATGAATATGTGATCGGTCAGGAGAATGCAAAGAAAACAATTTCTGTTGCTGTGTACAATCATTATAAAAGAATTTTTAAACAGAAGTTTATAAAAGACGTAGAGCTTGAAAAAAGCAATATTATTATGATCGGGCCTACTGGTACAGGGAAAACACTTATTGCACAGACTCTTGCAAGATTTCTCAAAGTGCCCTTTGCTATTTCAGATGCAACTACGCTCACAGAAGCTGGTTACGTTGGAGAAGATGTTGAGAACATTCTCGTTCGCCTGCTTCAGGCAGCGGATTATGATATTGAGAAAACCGAGCGTGGTATTATTTATTTAGATGAAATTGATAAGATCGCTCGCAAATCTGAAGCACCTTCTATTACACGTGATGTCTCAGGTGAAGGTGTGCAGCAGGCACTTCTCAAACTTCTCGAAGGTGAAAAAGTCAATGTACCTCCCAAAGGCGGGAGAAAGCATCCGAATCAGGAATTCATTGAGATCAATACCAAAAATATTTTGTTCATCGTTGGTGGAGCTTTCAACGACTTGGAAAAGATAATTGAGAGAAGAATTAATAAAAAAACTGTCGGTTTTGGCTCGGAACTTCTTGGTCTTTATGAAGATAGAATAAGTGAGATTCTCAGCAAGGTGCAACCGCAGGACCTTTTAAAATACGGCTTGATCCCGGAATTGATCGGCAGACTGCCTGTGAATACTTCACTTTCCGAGCTTGATAAAGATGCATTGGTAAAAATCCTAACAGAACCAAAGAATGCTTTGGTTAAGCAATATCAAGCACTTTTTGAATTGGAGGATGTTGATCTGGTGTTTGAAGATGATGCACTTGAATCAATAGCCGAGATTGCTACAAAACGGCAGTCCGGAGCTCGTGGATTAAGGGCTATCATGGAAAATGTTATGAAGGACATCATGTATAATCTTCCAGATATGAAGGATGTGAATAAGTGTATCATAACCCGTGATGTTATTGTAGATAATGGGATTCCCACCTTTCAATATCTAAACCCTAGAGAGAAAAAAGATCAAGATCAGATGATTGCTTAATTTCGTTTTTCCGTACACGAAAATATAATCTTTTGATGAAGGTCTTCACTGCGTTCCACAGTAGCTCAGCGGTAGATTAAGGTGTTTATTATTCGCTGGTTGGTGGACTGGATTTCGAATTTAGATATCAGAGTTATTTTTCTTGACACGAAAGTATAATCTTTTGATGAAGGTCTTCACTGCGTTCCACAGTAGCTCAGCGGTAGAGCAGGTGGCTGTTAACCACTTGGTCGGGGGTTCAAATCCCTCCTGTGGAGCCATTTTTTTTACACATCTTCAAACCATTGCGAAGGATTACTTAGTCAACCATTCGCAAGGTTTCAATATTTTAAGAATTTATTGACGTTTTTTTCGCCTTTGTAGTCTCCTTTTAACAATAAGATGTCTTTTGTTGACATCCGCCAGCTGGCGGATGAAATACAAATCGTTGAAAAAAAATTGAATGATAGACCAAGAAAATTATTAAAATACAAAACACCATACGAAGTATTTTATGAGTATTCAAATTAATAATGAGTGTTGCACTTATTACTTGAATATAAGTGTCAATAAAACAAATGCCCTATAATCTTTGGCGTGTGCGGCGGGATCGGAAGATTCCGCCTATACAGACCACCTAAAGTTTGAATCGGTACGATTCAGATGGAACAAACCACGAGACTGAACCGCTGGCACGCTTGTTATGCCTATTCTTGCCAAAAATAATATTTTTTTAAATTCATCTTAATTAATTCAAATCAGTTATTCATTGTTAGAAAACTTTTTTCTATTCTTTTAACTTTTTGATAGCTCTAATTTTCTCTTTAGTTTCTTTATTATCCGGAGATATTTCAATACTTTTTTCATAATAAATCAAAGCATCGTTAAGTTTACCTATTTCCAAATAAGATTTACCTAAGTTGGAATATAAATCTGAATCTTCAGGAAATAACTCAATCATAAAGGAGTAAACTCTTATTGCTGTTTTAAAATCTTTTGCTTCAATCCATTTGGAACTCACTTTATCCAAATTTTCCTTGAAGATATTTATTTTAGGAACTTGCTTTAAGTAGTCTTTTACGCTAGAAAATATTTTATTATCTGTAACTATATCTTTGTCAGCTAATAACTCGATTTTTGTTAACGTACAATTATAGGAATTATAAAATTCTTGTCCTTGTTTATTATTAGGGAAAAGTTCAGGAATTATCAGTGAATGATTTCCTTTTGCCAATTCATTCTCAATATTGATTTTTATTACATTCTTGAAATTGTGGTTAAAGTATAAATAGATAATCCCTTCATTTAGATCATAAAGAGTAGAATAAAGTGTTCCGCCTCCCCAGTTGGTTTCTTGATGTAAACTATCTAATAATGATGTGCAGAAGCTAACACTTGTGTCCTGTTTTGTTTCTATTAGTTTTCTTCCTTTTTGATAATGTTTTATTGTAACATCATTTAAATTATCATATTGCGAAGGGTAAAAATTTGTTATGATATCATATGATTGATTTTTTATCTCTAATGAATCTCCTTCAACGACTAATTGTTTGCCAGATTTATCCACAAAATAAAACATTGACGTTTCCATTCCTCGTAAGTCCCGTTGAGAAAAATAATCCTTAACTTCTTCTACAGTTGAGCATTTTCTCATAATATATTGAAAAAAATCTTCATGTTCGGGAGGTTTTTTGTCAGCAAAATTGTTTATTTCTAAATAAGGCATCGAAAAACCATCAAATACTAAACCTTTTTCATTTATTGCTCCTTGTGGCCAGAAATCATCAAAACCAACATAGGTAACACCAAAATTTGTTTCGTCACCTTGTTCAAACCACATTCTTGAGTTTTGATTCCAATAATCTTCATTATTCCCAACCATAATCTTGCCGTTTGCCTTGATTATGAACATACTACATCCAAAAGAGAGATTACTCATCAATAAGAATGCTATTAGTATTGGTGTAAAATATTTCATCTTTAATTCCAGCTTACTTTGATTGAAATGTTTTCTAACTTGTGTGTATCATCTATTGTTGTTAATCCTCTTATTTGGTGGAATAGAAAAAATTGTATATATTTTTCTTTAATCATTTTTTAATCTCGTAGATTCAAGTAATAAGTGCAACTTTTGACGATTTTATTAATTGTCAAAGAAAAGTTGCACTTATGAGAAAATATAAACAGATAACCCAAGAGCAGAGATATGAAATATCAGGCTATTCACAAGCAGGATTTAACGAATCCCAAATAGCAAAATTACTTGGTTTTCATAAATCTACAATAAACCGAGAACTCAATCGGAATGGTAGTATTTCATATTATGATCCAGAGAAAGCTCAAAAAAAAGTAGAACATCGGAGAAAGACAGCCTTAAAGTCAGTTAGGTTTACAGAAGAGATGAAGAAATTGATTATTCTCCACCTAAAAGAAGAATGGAGTCCTGATCAGATTCACGGCAGATGCAAAGCAGATAACATTGATATGGTAAGTCATGAGAGTATCTACCAGTATGTGTGGATGGATAAAAAAAACGGTGGGGAGTTATATAAGCATCTAAGGAACTCTCACAAAAAGAAGAAAAAGCGTTATAATGCCAAGGATAATAGAGGAATAATTCCAGATAGAGTGTTTATTGATAAGCGTCCTGGAATAGTTGAAGAAAAATCGCGAATCGGTGATTGGGAGATTGATACGGTTATTGGAGCTAATCATAAAGGAGTCATTGTAACTATTGTAGACAGGTTTTCTAAATATCTTTGTATGGCAAAGGTAAAAAACAAAAAGGCTGAAAAAGTTAAAGATGCTACTGTAAGTTTGTTATATCCCGTAAAAGACAAAGTGTTGACTATTACTGCTGATAACGGGAAAGAATTTGCTTATCATAAGAAAATTTCTAAAAACCTGAATGCTAAAGTTTATTTTGCTCATCCTTACCATTCTTGGGAAAGAGGTTTAAATGAGAATACAAATAAACTCGTCAGACAATATTTTCCTAAAAAAATGTCTTTTGTTGACATCAAAGATGATGAAATACAAATCGTTGAAAATAAATTGAATGATAGACCAAGAAAATTATTAAAATATAAAACACCATATGAAGTATTTTATGAGTATTCAAATAAATAATGTGTGTTGCACTTATTACTTGAATCTACGTGGCATAAAAAGAATTATTCGAAGTTATCACTGTATCCCAGTATTGATACCAAACCTGCCTGCCGGAAAGGTTATCTATCTTATTAATGGTAATTGCTGTAAAACGATGAATATCAGCAATAATTTTTGATAATTTATCGGCATTATTTTCTGAATTCAATAATAAATGGTAATGATTATCCGCCACAAAATATGCAATCATTCTCCAACTATTTCTATCAATGAAATTTAGAAAAATAGAGTCAAGCAATATCTGCTTTCTTTCATCATCATAAAAAGGTCTTATGTTTTTTAATGTATGAGCAGTTATGATGTAGTATGTATCATTCAGGAAAAGATGTGCAGGTGAATGCTTGTAATTTGTAAATTCTTTAAAGTTCTTATTAATATCGAAGAACATTTTATTTCCTTTGGAGTGGTCTTTTATGGAGTAGTCCCGATATATCGGGGCATAATACGGCGACAGATTCACCGACTCCACACCAACAAACTATTTTTATATAAAATTAGTTGAAATATATGTCAATATAAATTTATTTTACTCCATTGTTATTTAGTGAGCGTAAAACAAACTCAGCAATTTTACTGCTTATTCCCGGCACTGAACAGAGGTCTTCCACAGTTGCATCCCTGATCTTTTGAACCGAACCGAAATAGGAAAGGAGAAGCATCTTCCTTTTCTCGCCAATACCCTCGATCCTATCTAATTCCGAATAATGAGTTTTTTTATCCCGTAAATTTTTATGATACGTGATCGCAAAACGATGTGCTTCATCTCTAATTTTCTGAAGCAATTTGAGTGCATAGGAAGTTTTGGGGATAATGATCGGTTCTTTTTTGCCGGGTTCAAAAACCTCTTCTAAACGCTTTGCGAGTGAAAAAAGCGAGATTGAGAATGTTGTTTTCTCTAATGCCTTCAAAGCAGCAGAAAGCTGTCCCTTACCTCCATCAATAAGGATGAGATCCGGTTGCTCAACATTCTTATCATCAAGATGGCTCAGATATCGGGTCACTGCTTCATTAATCATTTTATAATCATCGATACAGGGCACCATTTTGATCTTGAACCTGCGATACTGGCTCTTCTTTGGTTTTCCATTATTAAAGAACACCATCGATGCAACAGCTTCTTTCCCGAAGAGATTGGACACATCAAACGCAGCGATCTTTCTTGGAAGTCGGGCAAGATGAAGCTTTTCTTTCAGTTCCTTTACCGCAAAAACCGTTCTCTGCGAGGATTTTATATGAGCCAGCTTCTTTTCTTCGACAAGTAAAAATGCATTATGCTTTGCCATATCAACCAGCTTTTTCTTATCACCACGTTGAGGAATATGAATTTTTGTTTTTAATAACTCCTGAAGCAGAGCACTGTCTTCCGGTTCCTGCTGTATCATAAGTATTGGAGGAATGTCTTCACGATAATTATAATAGTGTGTGATAAAGCGAGAGAGAATAAGAGCCGGCGTTTCATGCTGTGTATTTTCAAGAAAATAGTGTTCCTTTTTTATGAGTTTCCCATCTCGAATTTTCAAAATAACGCTGCAACACTCCGACTCCCATCTACCTATCCCGATCACATCAACATCTGCAAGAGATTGGCTGCTCATGATCTGCTTTCTTGTCACATGAGTGATTCCCAGAATCCGGTCGCGATACTCAGAGGCCTTCTCGTATTGCCGGCTTTCAGATGCCTTCTCCATTTGCAATCTTAATTGAGAAATAATTGAATCTGTTTTCCCCTTTAAGAACAGTATCACCTGATCGATCCTCTCACGATATTCTTCATAAGAGATATTTCCGATACAGGGAGCATCACATTTATTGATCTGGAAGTTCAGGCACCCACGATCCTCAGTTCCATCCTTTTTTACTTCTTTCGGAATGAATTTGTTGCATGTCCTTAATTTGAAAATCCTCTCAAAAAGAATCAGTGTATTGCGAACTGAATGAGATTCTGTATAAGGACCGAAATATTTTGATCCGTCCCGCTCAATAGATCTCGTTACAATAATCCGCGGGAATGGCTCTTTCATGGTAATTTTCAGATATGGATAGCGCTTATCATCCTTTAATGAAATATTGAATTTTGGACGGTGTTTTTTAATAAGCGTATCTTCCAGAATAAGCGCGTCGAGCTCACTGCGGGTCACGATATAATCAAGATTGGCAATTCGACTCACCAGCACTTCTATACGGGGCAGATCAAAACTTTTTCTGTTAAAATATGATGAAACCCTTTTTTTAAGATCCTTTGCTTTGCCCACATAGATGATCGCACCCTTGCTGTTCTTCATCAGATACACACCTGGATTGTGAGGGATCAGCTTTAATTTTTCCTGAATCGCAGGTTTCATTTATTTTTTCTGAAAATGGATTGTTTGATTTTCTTCAGATCAGTCACTTTAAGCAGTTTCAATCCAAACAAATAGATCGCCCCGCTCACAATAAATATTATCAGTAACTTAATAAAAATATAAACTCTTGTGGCAGGCACATAGTGATGAGAAAGGGTATTTAAATAATATGCAGCATAACCGACAATAACTGATAATATAACAACTTTTATAAAAGTTATTCCAATTTTTCTGAAAGAAATACGTCCAATCTTCACCTGAAGCGTAAAAAAGAGAATTGTTGCCTGCAAAGTCGCTGCTATAGACGTTGCAAGAGCAAGTCCTCTGAGTTGAAGCAGCCGCATCAAAATAAGATTGAGAATGATATTGCAGATCACCGCAATTCCTGCGATTATCATTGGAGTTTTTGTGTTTTTCAGTGCAAAGAAAGCAGAGGCAAAAATCTTCACCGAGCTGTGCGAGATCAATCCAATCGAATAGAAAGCAAGCGCCGAATAGGTCATAATAAGGGCTTTCTGGTTAAAGGCGCCATGTAAAAACACAAGCGAGATCGCATCTTTGCCGACGACAAGGATAAGCACGATGATCGGCATCATGATTATAATGATCATCTGAAATGCTTCCTGAATGGAGTGTATGAGTTCGTCTGCCTTTTTATGAGCAGTTTGACGGGAAAACATCGGGAGGACTGCAGCACCGATTGCCACACCGAATACACCGAGAGGAAGCTGCACGAGCCGGTTCCCGTACTGCAGCGCTGCAACACTTCCCGTGATAAGGAGAGAGGCAAGCAAAGTATCCACTACAACGTTCACCTCGCGAATACCCAAACTAATAATGCCGGGTATCATCCTGTTCCATACTCCCTTTAATTCCTTCTGTTTAAGATTTATTTTGAACTTAAACGTATACCCAATGGTTTTGAGAAGGCGGATATTTACAAAAAGCTGAAACACACCACCAAGAAGCACACCGCCGGCAAATAGATATGCTCGATAAACAATATCTGTATGAGTGAAAAAGGAAACAAAAAGTATGGGCAGGATAATGCCGAGATTCAACGTCAACGGAGAAAGTGATGGGAAGAAAAACACCTTATGAGCGTTTAAAATAGCAATGATGCTCGATGTAAGTCCGATCAAAAAGAGATAAGGAAATAAAATTCGTGTAAGATGGATGGTCAGCTCTTGAACTTCCCTGCCGAAACCCGGTGCCATGATCCGAATTATGTAAGGTGCTAATAGTAATCCGAGCAAAACCAATCCGATAAGAATAAGTATTAAAATTGATAAAAGATTCACTGCAAAGGCGATAGCTTCTTCCCTGGATCGGGTCTCTTTTATCTCTGTGTAGATTGGTATGAATGCTGCAGCGAGAGAACCTTCTCCAAATAAACCGCGAAGCATGTTTGGGATAACAAATGCAACTCCGAAGCTGTCTGCTATGGCTGTTGCACCGAGAAAGTGTGTGAGGAAGATATCCCGGACCAATCCCGAAATTCTGCTGAGAAATGTTCCGCTTGAAATCTTACTGACATCTTGTGTTAGGTTCTCTTTACTTTTGCTCATGCTTTCCTACAATTTAAAAAAAGTGCCTTTTTTATCCTGATATTCCTGAGGTGTGAGTTCCTTTGTGATTTCTTTACCATCCCGAATGATCTCGAGTTTGATAACCTCACCGATTCTCAGGTCAGACACTGCTATCTCTGCATCGTTCACATCTTTAATGTTCTGCTCATCTATACTTTTGATGATGTCTCCACGTTTGAGCCCCGCTTCTTCAGCAGGTCCATTGTCATCGATATAAGAAACTATTACTCCATCCGATGATTCAAGGTGCAAGCTGTTTGCAAGCGAAGGCGTGATATCCTGAACTTTGAAACCAAACCAGATCGGCCTTATACCTCCGTACTTTATGATCTCCTGCACAATATTTTTGACTCTATTGGATGGGATCGCAAAGCCCATTCCAAGACTACCTCCGCTTTTTGAGAATATAAAAGTATTGATGCCGATGATCTCTCCGTTAATATTTACAAGCGGTCCGCCGCTGTTACCCGGGTTGATCGCTGCATCTGTCTGTATCATTTTTTTATATATTCTGTCTTCATTACTACGAAAATTTCTATTCATGGCAGACACCACACCGACTGTGACTGTAGGTTCAGAATCCTTAATAAGATATCCAAACGGATTTCCAAGGGCAATTGCCCATTCTCCTATGATAATTCCGTCAGAATCTCCCAGATAAGCAAGCGGCAATTCAGTTTCGATGTCTTTAAGCTTAACAACTGCTATATCATTTACAACATCACTTCCGATAAGCTCAGCTTCAAAACTTCTTCCATCAGAAAGAAATACTTTTATTTCTGTGGCATTTTGAACTACGTGGCTGTTCGTGATCGCATAGCCGTCCTCGCTGATTATCACTCCTGAGCCAAGATTCTGCACTTCCCTTTTATAAGTTCGTGGCAAAAATCCCCTGTAGAAATCAAAGAAGAAGGAATTAAAAGGACTGGTCTGCACCACTTCTGTGCGTATCACATTGACACTTACGACAGCAGGTTTGACCTTTTCTATCGCATTGGTTATCCCGTTTCGTCGAGAGAGAGTTACTATCTCATTCTTCTGCAGTCTTTCCTCGAAATCAAGGGTATCCCGAAGTGCGTAGTTTTTTATTATTGCTTGAGAAATCTCAACCATCTCATTTCGGGATGATCTATCTTTATGAATATCACTGATCTTGAGTACCGCAAAATTGATACTCAAGAGTGCGATTATCAGCAGAAACAACTTTTTCAAATCCATGAAACCTCCGTACGAAATAGCTTATGATGTATAAATTTGTTCAAGTTTTTTAGAAGATTCTTATGTTCAGAAAGATATTAATCGGTGCATACATGTCAAAATCATAGCAAAAAAAAGGTGCATACTTTCAAGGAAGATCAGAAAAATTTGACAAAATTATTTCACAAACCTTTGTATATTTTGCGATGAAAAAGGAAAACAAGTCCGATGATTAATGATGATCATCTATAAGGAGTGCAATAATGAATATCATGAATATTGCAGTAATCGTCATATTGTTAGTGATCTTACTTATGATCGATGAGTCTTATTCAGGAAAAAAACTTATAAAGAAAATACCTAAAAGAATTTTATCAATAAGCACAAATTTGTCAAAAAAATCACTTCTAAAAATAATAGGACATCTTTGTTTGAATAAAAAATACACCTTAGAATTTGTGGAACCGAATATGGTATTATTATCATATCCAATGGGATTTTTTCACCAGTCTTATCGTTTCCCTATTTATTTTCAAGAAGAAAAAATAATAATTGGAGCAAGAGGTTGGTATGGATTCGGAGATGTTTTTATAGCAAAATATCATAAAAGACTATTTTCTTTACTTACTATTTTAATAGAAACTTATGAATAGAATGCTGTATTTTGCAAATTGGATTCTTTAATCAGGATTAGAGATTGAGAATGTAATTTTTACTTTAACTTCATTACCTTCCTTATGACATTCACATTTTTACTCTCTATCCTGACAAGATAGATCCCATTACTCAGATCATGTCCCGATTCATCTTTGCCGTCCCACTCTGTACTAAATCCTAAACCCGAATCCCTAAATCCTAATGTCCTCAGCAATTGCCCTTTAAGATTATAAACTCCAATTTCTCTTACCTGTCCCTGTCGTGCAGTAAAAGAAATAGTTGTAGAATTAATAAAAGGATTGGGATAGACAGAAATGTTATTTAATTCAGGAACAACCTCCTCGTTAATAAAATTATTGTAGGAAAAATAAAGAAAGATTATAGGAGCAGTTACCGGTCCAAAACCGGTAGTTGTAAAACCTAATCCATCACTTTTATTGTCCCAGTCGGTATCAACTTCAAAACGGATACGATATTGGGTTTTATCTCTACCACTATCATAATCATCTAATACATAAGTAGTGATATCTAAATAGCGATAACTAACTTCAGCACTATCACTTATGATACCAATATTTGTGTGTAGAGTTCCAGTTGCCCCTGGATCCCCCTTTGTCCAATCTGATGGGTCAAGATAATTTCCATATTCTATATGGTCCATTATGCAGGGAAGTTCCACTCCATAAAAAAGTGGATATGGCTCCTGATTACCCCATATATCACCATCACCGACACTACCTTCTTGGTATAATCTAATAAAAGCACTATCTAGAATATATCCTTCTGGAATTTCTGGAAGAGTAAAGCTAACATATCCTCTAAATATTGAATTAGGATCTGATGCTATTAATGACTCACCTGTATCACCAGCACCTATTACCCACAAATACAATAGAACTTTTTGAAGGCTCTGCCGAAAGAAAAGACTTGCGCTTAATTCCACATTACTAGCATAAACGCTGTCTACAATTGTATCTGCGGTCAACTGTATAGTCCCAATCAACAATAGCGAAATAAGTAATACTATAATTCTTATTCTCATACGCACCTCCATGGTGTGGGTCATTTATATAATTAAAGTTGAAGGTTGTCAAAATATTATCGAACGTGCATAGTTAATCATGCTCTTATTGCTCATAAAAACAATATATCAGACTTGCTTCGTGGCGAAGCATGAAGCGAGAATGATGAGACCTACATTCGCAATACTCGATTCACACTCACTACGTTCACTGCGAATCAAGTTTTGCCTTATAGGGAGGATGAAATTTTCCTTTGTTCTTGTCACAAGCTCTTCGACTTATGATAAGTACTTATATGAAAATAAAAAAGGGAGCACGAAGCTCCCTTTATAGTATTAATTACTCAATATCAGAATGCGAGTTCCGCCCCAAATGACAATTTGATTCCTGTTGCCGTTGTATAGAGCGGGGATGTATAATAGCTCACAGCCCAATCGAAGTTAAAGCCCGAGAAGTCCAAACCTGTTCCAAGAGAAAAATGAGCACGTTCACCACCGCCAAACCCAAAGCCCGCGCGTAAAGGAAGCCAGGCAATAGGATAGTATTCTGCTCCCACTGAGAATTTCCCTCTCGCTGAGGTGAAGAGACTTCTTTTGAAACCCTGAACATAGTCTGCAAAAAATTCAATACTGTTCCATTTATACGACCCGCCTAAATGTAACTCAATAGGAATGGTCTGTGTGAAACCATCAATAGCGTAGGTAGTATCAACAGTAAGTGTATCACTCCATGAATCAATTGTTAAATCGAACGCATTCACTTGTATTTCGTGCTCTTCACAAGATTCAGTCCAGTCAATTTTGCCAAAGAGATTCTTTATCGCGAGCGATGCAGTAAAATTTTCAGTGATCGTAGAGGTCAAACCCACATTCATCCTATAACCGAATCCGGCTCCCGGAAATACTGAGGCGGCATAAAACTCCGATTTTTCAGTATCATATCCGGCAGTCCTGATCAGCAAATTATTATAGACGGTCATTGCAGTATCATTCGTGGCAAACTGAGATTCAAATTCGAGAATTTGTGCATAGCCCATTCCATGAATGAAACCGAAACTCACTCCTCCATATATTGGAGGGAGATCATCGAACGAGGAAGATATTTTTTCCATTGGAATTCTATCACCATATCCAACTTTTGCCTCTAAAAAGGCAACTGCTCGACCGCGATTACCCTGCATATCATAAGTTACACCAAGCTCGTTTCCATGCAAGATCAAATCAAAGTACTGTTTTGAAACCTCTGCTGAAGATCGTACCATTGTATTGAATGTCACCGCCACTTTCCCTATCGACAAGGATACCGGAAGATGGACACCAACATTTGCATTTAAGGACAAACCGCTGTCGGGTATTTTATTCAGGAATTCCTCTTTATCTTGTGCATTGAGATACTTTCCCATAAGATCATTGTAATAACCAAGAGTTAACGTGGTATTCCTGACATCAGAAGATACCTGGAATAAGTTGAACGTCATAAAATTTTCAACCATTCCAAGATTGGCAGGATTCCAGTGTAATGATTCAAATCCCCGAGCTTTCGCAATATAGGCACCCCCTAATGCAACACTGACAGGATTTGAAAGTGTGATCGCATGAACAGAGCTCGTGAGAAGAATTAAAGCGAAAATGAGTATATACTTTTTCATTTCTCACCTCCTGCTGCCTGAACATGAACATCCACGGTTGCGTACCCGAATATCCTCAGGTTATCCGAGCCTCTAATAATCACGACCTCACCACCTGTTCCGATGATATGCATTCTCGTGCCAATGTAGACATCCGGATTTTCAAAGACAGAGAAGTCGCCGTGTTCTTGGTCGAGAAGCACTTCGTTCGTACTGATGACCATCTCTTCACTTGTATGATGCACAGGATCTATCGTAGCTGATGCAACATAGAATGAATCGATCACAAGTTCCGGATTTGTCCACACTTGTGTGGAATCAGCAGCAAACCAGAGTTCAACATAAGTACCGAAGGGCAGGAGATTTTCAGCAGTAAGATTGAGAAGCACGCCATCCAAATTATCTCGTATGAGATTCCGTGTGTCTTCAACAATTTCCCGATGTGTGAGTTTGCTTAGTTTTACCGTATGGTCATTAATAATAAATTTGAAAGGAGTCTCGATCGTATAGGATCCGCTGATGGAATCATTCTTCGTGATCTCTCCGATCGTAAAGCCGTTGCCGATGATTGCATAGGGATTTGTGGCTGATACATGTGTCGGCACAATACTCAACATTTCAGAAACTCCTTCTGTTACGACGATGTGGTTCATCTGGTTTGGAAGGATCACTCCGCTTGTTTCATCAATATGAACAACCGCTGTATCACCGTCGGGATTGCTTCCGATCATATCGATATTCAGCCAGCAGTTAAAGCCGGTGCCATTATACACATCGAGATGAAGCTCGGCACTTTGAAATTCCATTACGTTTGAAATACTATCTGGTAAATCTTCAATATCCAGCTCTTCCTCGATATCATCCATCTCAAACCGCTTATGATCGATTTTACCTTTTACCATACTGAACATCAACTCGCTCATTTCAATTTCAGCACGAACCTCATCTTCATAATAAACTGTTTCATATCCCGTTGTGGCTTCGGTTGTCACAATGTAGGAGTAATGAAGTGAGTCGATCGGTGTAGTCGAGGAAGGATCATTGCCAATAGTATATCCGTCAAATGAGAACGTTGTATCTCCGGGACAATTAAGGGTTACTATAAGAGTATCTCCATCTCCATTTGGCTTGAATATTTCTTCAAAAGTTATTTCAATCTGCGCATCAAATGGAAGGGTATAATGTGCTTCGGGAATACTGACAGATACATCACAGCTATCTATTTCTGCAAAGCATAGAGAATATTCTCCTGTAGAATCCACCTCTACTGCTTTTTCATCCTCTAAGGTCATTACACCGAACTTGCCATAAACACTGTCGAAGATCAGATTACTTAGATGAATTTCCGCAGTAACTACATCAGTATTCGAAACAGTGATCAGTTCAGAAGTCGGCATATCGACATCGACGTGATAATGTACAATTTGATCTTCCAGAACCAAGATTTGATGATCTGCAAAGCTGTAGCCACTAAAGTCTGCATTCGTAATTTGAACTGGACTTCCCTGAAAGTAGATATCCTCAAAGATGATTATGATGTTGGGATCAAAACTCAGACCCGACAGATCTATATCCATCATTCCGCTTCGAATGTGAGCTTCCTGAAGAAGTATTTTATCCGTTGCATCTGCAAGAGAAAGTGTATCATTCTGCGTGAATGTTTGAACAAGGTAACCAGTCACTTCCCGGAACTTCATTTCACCAAATTCAATATCCGTAGACACAATCATATCTTCTGAAATTGTAACATAATTCTCAGTTGAATCTGTTATAACTAAATATGAGAAATGAAGCGAATCGATAACATTTTCTCGGGTTGATAGTATTTGGAAATTCTCTAAATTCAAGGGGAAATCATTCTGCGTAGAACTTCCATCAATATCAAATGTAACTTGATAAGGACTGCCTGTTTCATCGAGGAGTTCTACAAAATCAATGGTCACATGAGCATCGATCGGAAGATAATTATCTACATGAATATTCCCTTCACAACTATCTATTACGGCTGAGACAAGCGAGATCTCCTGTGCGGCATCCTCGATTGAGATAGCTTCGATATGATTGATCCTCTCTTCGGGAAGTTTCGCACTTGCTTCGCTCACGATCATTTCAGACACACTAAAAGTGACGAAGAAATTATGATCTTCAAGCACATCGATCGGCTGTCCATTCGTACCATCTGTAGAGAGGAAGATGCGAAGAAAATTATCTTTAAATACCTGAGCGCCAGCGAGGTCCAGCTCGATATGCTCCGTGGCACCAGCTGCGACAATATGATTGATCTTATAAGTAAGGATCGGGTCGTCAAGAGTGGGTATTGCGCCACTATAGATCTCAAGACTCATATAGTATGCTGGGTTTGTAGAACTCAGGGGGATCTCCGTATAATTCGTGAAATCGATATATGCAAATCCAGAATCGATTATCACATACTCAATATTCTCATTCTCAAAGACAGAGAATGATGTATCGAGTGGAGGGAAGCCATAGATCGGCGGGATGGGTGTGTTGTATATTGGACCGGCACCGGGTATTGCTGAACGGGCAAAAGCAAGGACAAACACTTGGGAATAGGAATTACCGGTTTCATCAACTTCGATCTTATCCAGTGCGTGTTCAAAATACTGCGACTGTTCGTCAATATTCAATTTATCACCTACGCTCACACTGAAGCTTTCATCGCGCTCATCGATCTCGAGTTCATCGCCAATCTCTTTATCCATTGTTTCGGTTTTACCGTCCACCTTGAGTTCATCACCCACATTTTTGGATTCAATATCCTCAGACATTGAAAAGAAGAGGGTGTCGTTATCCAATCGAATGATATACGTGTCCGTCGTATCTTCGAGTTCGTGCATGTAGACCCGTTCATTGATCAGCGGGATCTCAAGTGTGACGTCCCATTCAGGGGGGTCCCATTTCTTTATCGTACAAGAACTAAAGATCAGCAGTACGACTGAAATGAGTATAAAGAAATAAGTTTTTTTCATATTTGCTCCTACATATAAATATTTTTACCATCCGACTGCGCTGCGCTATGTCGTGACAGGCAAAAAGCACACCTGTTTAATAAAAAAACCAAGGCGTATTGCAACAAAGGCTGGCGTGTTTCGCTTGCATCGGCGTAACGCAGTGAAGACGTGTGGTTCAGCATTTTTCTCCTTATTTTAGGATATTTACTTTTCTTAAAATTGTGTCGCCTTTATCAAAATATATCTTGTAAAAATAGGTTCCATTCGCAACATACTTGCCGGTCTCGTTCTTTCCGTCCCATGTGATGGAATGTGAGCCGATTGCATAATCTTCGTCGGTAAGTATCTTAATTTTTTGTCCTCTAAGATTGAAAACTTCAATCTTTACATTTTGTGGAACCGAAAGAGTAAAAGAAATCTCGTTAGTCTGATTGAAGGGATTTGGATATACAGAAATGTCATAGGTATTTTGTGAAGGTTCAGGATTTACTGCATAGTTCAAAGACCACTCAACGTCGATCTCAAAATTGCCTTCTTCACTAAATGAGATTGTTGAAACACCTTGATCGAAACCGATGAACGTTCCGCCTGTTACGCCTGATGGAGCATTTCCTGTAAAGAATTCAACAGTGCATGCATAGCTCACATATCCGTCTGCAGACGTTGCACCAATATTCAATCCCATTGAAATGGATGTATCGCTGCTTATAAGTGTGACAGCACCATACGTAACATTTTTCGTATAGGTCATAAGAATATTTTGGGGAATGTCATCGTATTTGGTCATTGCAAGAACATTACCATCATACCCAACACTTGTACCGAAGAAATCTGTTGTAATTGTTTCTTCACCAAAATGAACGAGATGTATTGCTTTCTCTGTTCCTATCTCGGCAGTTCCGCCAATGCAGCTACCCAAATTTATGGGTGTGAAGGTTATATCTTTGGTTGTTGCTATAGATGGTATGAGGAATGCAGAGAAGAGAGTGCTATCCGCAATCACTTGTGCTCTCGTGACCGCATGAGTTGCTGGCACATTATAGGTGCCGTCATCGTGATAATCATTATAACTATCAAGTGTAATTGGGTGTGTGGAATTGATAAAGAAATTAAGGTCAACATCATTTACAGAATAAACTGATCCATTTGTACCGAGTGAGAATCCATTCCCTGTTGAACCTCCACCATTGCCATGCAGAAGCCAGGAATAATCATGCGTTGAAGAAGCTCCGACATAATCTGAAATAACAAAAAATTCATCATTAAGGAAGGAGACAGTTCTCTGGAAATAGGTATCCTGATAAAAGGTGTATTCCTCAGCGTGGTCTACGCCATCAGTATCAAAACATTCTCCAAGCATTGCATCTGTTCCTTCCGCAGTAGTAAGAGTTGCGGCTGGTGGACCTTCTCCATCGACGAGGATCATGCTATGATTCTTGGCATAACGCACACTGTCTCTTTTATCCCAGCTGATATAGCCGGAATCCATCGCAAGCAGTTCTCCTAAAGCGTATATAATAAAACTCCCATTATCGGGCTGTTCGTGTGTTCGCCCGCCTTCTCTTGCTTGCCCATTTTCTCCCAAGAAGCACATATACACAGCATCTTCACCCCAATCGCTACGAAATACTGCCTGACCTGCATCGGGCATGAATTGTGTAGGAGAAAAATCGGGAGGTGTGGTTCCAGGATAGCTCTGGTCACACATACAGATTACTTCTACATCAATATTATCTGAAGTTGATCCGATAAAAAAAGGTTCTATAGATTGAACATAATCCCACATCAAAGTATCATCATTAAAAAACTCAGCAAGCATACCATTAAAATAACAGGGATCAAGAAAGCTATCATCAAAATTTGGTCTCGCTCCATTTGGTTGACGAATTTTGATTCCCCAAGAAGGAATTGCTTGAAAGTTATCATCCAACATTAATGGAGGAAGATATACGCTATCATAATACTCCCATTGTCCATCAACAAAATTATTGTGAGCAATAGCAAAAGGCAGAAAACTTGAAGCGGAGAATGACAGATAGTGCGGACCCTCTGCCCACATACCTTGCTCATTCACAAGCCAATCATTAAACTGCATATCGGTTTTTTGCATGCAATAATTTATCCAGGTTTCCGGCTGTTTATCAGTATCGCCAGTAGTTTCAGTATTGAGAACAATCGCACACATGCCAAGAGCGGATGCGAACTTCACACCGTAGTTTATCTGTTCACCAAAACCCATATACCACAGAAGATGCAATCCCGACCATGGAGAACTCGAAACAAGATCATAATACATATCAGCAGCAATATCCTGAATTTTTGCACGAACTGTTGCTTCATCTCCAGCAAAGTCATAGCTATTCCCTTTTAAAAAATCATACGCAATACAAGCCAATGAAAGCATTTCAGAATCCCAAAGTATGTTTTTATATTGTTCTTCTAAATTTGAATATGATTCCCGTTGCATCACAATGAGATATTCTTTTGCTTTATCCCCATAGGTTGTCACATCGTCGATAAAAAATCGAAATGCAGCACACCGGGCAACAACTGCTTTTTGAAGTTCTGTAGTACAGGTATAATACTCTACGTCTGATTTTGTTTTAATATCATTATAAATTGAAAGGAACGGCGCTACTATTACCCGTGCCTTCACTTCATTAATAGCTGTCTGGCTACTGTCAATAAGTGTTCTTGGCCAATAGGTTTTTTCAGGATGCCAGGAACCTTGGGCATGTAATAAACTAGATAGTAAAATTAACAGAATTAGCAAAAAAAATAATCTATAATTTTTCATAGCACCTCCGCTATTTTATTTATTAAGGCAAAAAGATAAAAAAAAGTCTCAATGTCAATTTTTTCAGTTTACTAAAATTGATTTAATATTTTAAATGCAAATAATGATTTCAGGAAATAAACATTTATTGGAACAAAGCTTCTTCTATGTATCGGACAAATCCCGAATTTTTCAATCGCAGCTCTATGATGTTTGGTAAGATAACCCTTATTATTAATGAAGTCATAAGCCGGATATTTTTTATGATAGTTGGTCATAATCGAGTCCCTTACAACTTTAGCAATTATCGATGCCGCAGCAATACACTGATATGTGCTATCACCTGATACTACAGACTTGAGAATCAACTTACATTTCTCATCATATTCTTTCTTGGGTAAGTGAGGACCATCGATGAGCGCTAAATGAGGTGATGAAAAAAAAGGTTGTAAAAGCTTATTCATACCCAAAAATGTCGCCTGAAGAATATTTACTTCATCAATTATTGTGTGCTCGACCACCTTATATTCATAATGAAGTGCCCGAAAAGTTATCTGTTTGAAAAGCTCATCTCTCTTTTTTGCGGATAATTTCTTTGAATCATTAATTCCTTCGATCATACAATCTTTGGGTAATATCACTGCAGCAACCACAACCGGTCCTGCAACAGGTCCTCTGCCGGCTTCATCAATTCCAATTATTTTTTTATATTCGGGAAAATGCTTGTATTCTGATATCATGAAAGCATTTTTTCTGCGAGTGCTATTGCACTTAATAGACTTCTTTCCGATGCCTGATCCTTGCCGGCAATTCCAAAAGCAGTGCCGTGATCAACAGAAGTTCGTATGTATGGCAGCCCGAGAGTAACATTTACTCCTGTATCAAAGGACAACATCTTAAAAGGGATCAAGCCCTGATCATGATAGGGAGAAACGATCATATCAAACGTGTGAAAATCTCTTGCAAAAAAAGTATCAGCAGGATATGGTCCATCGATCTCAACTCCTTGAGTTCTGAGTGCGTTTATTGCCGGCTTGAGGATTTTGATCTCTTCCTTTCCAAAAGCGCCATTCTCACCAGCATGGGGATTAAACCCGAGCAGTCCCAACTTCGGATTTGCAATATGGAAATATTTCTTTAATGCATAATTAATAATCAAAATCTTAGCTACAACGCTATCAATATTTAGATAGGATGAGATATCAGAGACTGCACAATGCGTTGTCAGCAATCCGACATTCAATTTATCGCTAAAGAAACTCATAACCACTTCAGCGTCATGTGCCTGATGCGCGAAGAATTCTGTATGTCCAATAAAATCCGAATGAGAAATCTGGATATGGTGTTTGCTAAGCGGTGCGGTCACAACTGCATCGATGTATCCATTCAAAGCATCCTCACCTGCTTTTTTTATTGCAGAGTATGCGGCAATCCCGCTTGCTTTCGATGGATTCCCTGAAATAAATTTTTCCTCCTTCATCACAGGATACCAAAGCACATTAGAATCGGCTTGCTTGATCTCTTCAGAATTGGAAATAATTGCAATTTCATCAAATACTACTGAATCTGGAAGCTCGCCGTAAATAACTATCTTATGTTTAAGTTTGTATGCAGATAGTACTTTCTTAATAATTTCCGGTCCAATGCCAGTCGGGTCGCCGATCGTTATTCCGATTATTGCCATGATCTGTGTGTAAAAAAAATGGTGCCGGGACGCGGAATTGAACCACGGACACAGGGCTTTTCGGGCCCCTGCTCTACCGTCTGAGCTATCCCGGCAACCTTTGTAAAAAGAATTGCGATTGACACTGTTTTTTTATCCATCTGTTTGCTGTCAAGTTTTACACTTTTCCAAACTTACTGCACAAAAACCTTCACCTGTTTCTGCATCTTATAGCTTTCCAGCCAGCCCCTGAACTTCTTCTCAACATATTCCTGACGGTATTTCTGCTTGATAGATACGAAGTTCTGAGGGGTTTCAACTTTCTTTTTCGCAACATAATAAAATCCCCAACCGTGATCAGTAAATCGGATTGGATGACTGTATGTGTATGGCTCCTTTGTAAAAGCACTTCGCACTATGATATTACTGCCCGGCAGGTTGTTGATCATGTCATCATAACTGATAAGCGGAGTTTCACGTAATCCTCCGAAAATATAGGTAAGATAGCCCTTCTGCCGATTCATTAGTTCAAGAGTAAGGTATTCCGTGAAAATTTTACATTCGTTGAATTGCAATTTGGAAAGAAATTCATCACGGGCTTTGGTGTATGCATCATATCCAGTGATCTTCTTGCCTGAGACCTTATCTTCCAGAAAGAGGATTGCATACCCACCCTTAACTGTGAAAATCTTAGGAAATTTATTCCCAATTCTAAGAGAATTCAACTCATCATATTCTCTTTTCGGCAAGGTGATCAAACTGTCTATCACTGTATATTCATCATCCAGCTTCAGGTAGTCAGTATAAAAGGTGTTCTCATGATGAGTATTGAACAACATATCTCTATTGCTGTAGATATTATCATAAATTGTCTTTACTGTACGATAAGCAATACTGTCAGCAAGAGGAAGTTTCATTTCATAAAAAACCTGCGATTTCTTCAGCTCAAAGATATTCTCGTCGTTCTTTTCTTTCTCAACTAATTTGATGAAGAAACAGCCCTCGTTTGTATAGATCGGTGAAGAGATTTCGCCCAGTCCAAGAGTGTCAACACATGAATTGGTCATTTCATTGAGATCGTTTACATTAATGAATGTATTGTCCTTTTCGACAAATGGATTTGGCTCATAATACATATCCGAGATGATCTCAAAATCTACTCCATCAAGCACTGCGTTCTGAATGTCTTGAACTTTTTTATAGATAAGAGGACTTTCAGCTATGAATATCGTCTGCAGTTTAACTCGATCAGATTGAATAAATTTATCCTTATTTTCAGAAAAATATGCTCTCGCATCTGAAGAATCTATAATCACCTGGGAAGTATCAATTGGAATAAAGATATACGAAAAACGATAAAGATTCGGTTCGAAATAGGCGTTTTTATTTTGTGAATAAAATTCCTGAAATCCGTTCTGCCAATCTGTATCCCATTTATTTTCAAGAAGATTTTGTACCTGATTTTTGAGTGAGTTTTTTTCTTTCGAGAGTACAAGCTGTCTGTCATTTACCAGCCCGATCACATAATGCGTTCCTTTTTTTGCGAAAAATATGGAATCAACAGGTGTTTTGAAAATTGTATCTTGAACGAGAGGATATGGCTCTCTGTAATAGGGCATATTTTCAATATATTTCTGGAATAATTTTATCTCAGCACTGGGATAGCCAAGAAGAAAATCATGCTCGGAAACCCTTTCCTTAATGTATGTTATGGTTGAATCTGCGAATTTCTTCTTTGCTTTTTTTGTGAGCTCTTCAACGATGTCTTCGCGCACTTTTTCAAATGGCAACGTGTCCCGCACAGTGACAAATTCCTCAAGATTATACTCATAATAATCCCACAAAGAGTCCTCACTGAAATGTATATCGAACTGAAGGTCTTCAACATCAAATCTGATATAACTCACATCAACTTCGAAGAGCAGTTCGTGTTCGATATTATTCTTGTAATAATTTTCAGTTTCACAATCGAAATAATAATCACGCCCAACTGAGATATAATCCTTCCAGATAGAAAGTGCGGCATCTTCAAAATTAGCAATGCCACCACCTTTTTCTCCAATTGTCTTAAAAATTATCCAGCCATTTTCCTGTTCAATAGGAGAAGAATGATATCTTCCTGTGCGCAACTGCAATGCTTTCTTAATGATATCATCGCTATGCTCAAGCTTGCCAATGTGATCACCCTTTTCCAAATATCCTGTTTCGAACACATGATGGGCGCTGAAAATGGGACTATTTTCATCATAACCCGAATTAAGCAGATCGGCTAATTGTTCTGCATAAATTCTTGACTGGGCATGAGCATCTCTACGGTAAGCAGGAACGTATTTATAATATGGCTTGGATGAAGGGAAAAAATCATCATCCTGGATATAAATGATACCAAGGCGAACCTTATCCGGCGCTTGATAGGAATACTTATGCTCTTTATGGAATTCTTTCACATAAGCCGGACTTGAAGGAAAATTTGTGGGCATTAAACTGTCTGGAATTATGAGATATTTCAGTTGAATTCTTGAATTATCACGCACATAGGCATCGTACAATTCTCTATCATTAAGATAGAACTGCTCTTTTATTATCTCCTTGATCTTATCATCGAGCATATCATCGCGAATTCTGTCTATGATCTCCCTGTATCGTGTGGGGTACTGCATCTTGAAGCGTTGTAATTTTGTTTCGTCAAAGTATCCGTTTGTAAGAAAAAGTGCATTATCCGAATAGATCTGCTTGAAAATCGTTTCCAGTTCTTCCTCATTAATGAAGATATTATTTTCATCAGCATATATCTCAAAAAGCCGCTCTGTAATAAGCTGATCAAGAGCAATTTTTTTCAGATCCCCATGAATTGATTTTTGTGATACTTCAGGAAACAGAGATGGATCATGCAAATACTCGCGCCAGACCGATTCGTACCGATTTTGCAGCTCAAGCCATGTGAGAGGTTCTCCTGCAACTTCTGCAACAATATTGGACTGGGAAAATCCAAAACTTGGTATCAGCACCAAAAAAAGTAGAATACAATATTTCTTCATAATGGATCATTCCCACTCGATCGTACTCGGCGGCTTTGAGCTAATATCATATACGACTCTATTTACGCCATTAACCTCATTAATGATCCTGTTTGATACCCTTCTTAATATCTTGTATGGTATCTTTGTCCAGTCCGCCGTCATGCCGTCCAGACTGTTGACTGCACGAAGTGCACAGACATTTTCATAGGTCCTGTCGTCTCCCATCACGCCGACTGTTTGTACAGGAAGTAATACTGCAAATGCCTGCCAGATGCGGTCATAGTAATAGTTCTTTCTTAATTCATCAATGAATATGAAATCAATTTCCTGAAGAAGAGCAACTTTTTCTTCAGTGATATCTCCAATGATACGAACAGCAAGTCCAGGTCCCGGGAAGGGATGTCTGAAAAGAATCTCATCCGACAAACCGAGCTCTTTGCCGATCACTCTCACTTCATATTTAAACAACTCCCGAAGTGGTTCTATAAGTTTTAGATTGAGTTTTTCCGGCAAACCGCCTACATTGTGATGCGACTTGATCGTCACAGAAGGACCATCTTTTGTCTTTGACGAAGAACTCTCAATTACATCAGGATAAAGAGTGCCTTGTGCAAGGAATTGCACATTGTCGAATTTTAGTGCTTCTTTTTCAAAAATTTCTATAAACAACCTTCCGATGATCTTTCTTTTTTCTTCAGGATCGGTAACCCCTTTTAACTGCTTGAGAAAAACATCTTTTGCATAAATAACATTGATATGGATTCCCATATTCTCAAAGATTTGTTGAATTTCTGCGATTTCATTTTTCCTCATCAAGCCGGTATCGACAAGGATTGGAATGAGCTTATCACCGATCACTTTATCCAGCAGGGCAGCAGTTACAGATGAATCCACACCGCCGCTCAAACCCAGCACTACACCTGCATCCCCGACCTTTTCTTTGATCTCTTTTGATGCCTTCTCTATGAATGAAATCGGTGTCCAATTCGGTTTTAGTCCGCAAATGCTGTACAAGAAATTCTTAAAAATGAACAGTCCCTTTTCCGTATGAGATACCTCGGGATGGAACTGAACTGCGTAGATCTTTTTCGCTTTATTTTGCATAGCAACAAAGGGAGTATTCACAGTGCTGGAAAAAGTTTCAAAATCGATGGGCACTTTCTCAATTTTATCCGAATGGCTCATCCAAACGATATCTCCGGTTTTCAGTCCTTCAAAAAGCTCATGCTGTTCATCAACAATAAGCTCAACGTACCCAAACTCCTTTTTCAATGAATGTACGACTCTGCCGTCCAGAAGATGACAGATGAGTTGCATTCCGTAGCATATACCAAGTATTGGAATTCCAAGCTCAAATATGCGTTCATCACACAACGGTGCTTTGTCATCCAGAACACTATACGGGCTGCCTGAAAAAATGATGGCTTCAGGTTTGATCTCAAGAATTTCTGAGATAGGAATGTCATAAGGCATCACTTTGCAAGATACGTTCAATTGCTGAACTGATTTCACGATCAAATACGTGTACTGAGAACCGAAATCCAATATTATTATCATAGTTTAAAAGAAAAACGGATTATGCTTTTTTTCATGACCAATTGTGGTTGGTCCTCCATGCCCTGTATATACTTTTGTCGAATCAGGCAGGATAAATAACTTCTCTTCTATGCTTCTTCTCAGATGCTCGCCATTACTATCCGGAAAATCATAACGTCCGAGACTCTCAAAAAATAGTGTATCTCCACTGAATACAAAACCATCCCCAAGCAGGCAGATCCCTCCTTTTGAATGACCCGGAGTATGCAACACCTTTAATGAAATATTTCCGATATTTACTACATCACCATCTTTCAGCAGTCGGTCAGCTTTTACGGTCGTAATAGGAAATCCCACAAAAGAACTGAGATTCAGATCAGGATTGCTTAATTTCTCACTGTCATCTTCATGTATGCATAGTGTTGCGCCCGTGAGTTTTTTCAGTTCGGAGTTCGCTCCAATATGATCTGCGTGTCCATGAGTATTTATAATATATTTTATTTTGAAACCAAGTCTTTTTGCTTCATCCACAATTTTCCGTGCATTGTTTGCAGGATCAATAACTGCTCCAGCTTTCGAATACTCATCCCAGATCAGATAGGTATTTGTCTCAAATTCCGCCAGCAGTACTAATCTTTTAATTGGCATATTTTCATTTCCTGTGTGCTAATAGCTGGTTATAGTAGCTTTCTTCGAGCATCGCCTGCCCATACCCCTCATTCTTTCTGGCAAATCCATGATAGTCAGAACCGCCAGTAACAAGAAGTCCGTAGCGCTCGGCAAGTTCGAGGTAATTCTGTCTTTGATACAAACTATGCAGCGGATAAAAAATTTCAAGACCATCCAGACCGAAATCTACGAGATCAGGAATAATGAAATCATTTTTGATGACTCCCGGATGTGCAAGTATCGAAACACCACCGGCTTCCCTGATTATCTTGATGACTTCTTCCGGAGGGAAAGTGGGTTTGCGTACGTAAGCAGGCCTATCATTACCAATATAGTGCCAGAACGCCTCTTCATACGTTGTATAATCTTTTTCTACCATTGCAGTTGCAATATGAGGACGTCCAACCACTTTTTTATTTTCGACATGTTCGAATACATCTTTGATCTTAAGGTTAATGCCGTATTCGTCTAATTTATCGAGAATTTTCTGAGCGCGTACTATTCTTCCTTTTTGAATATATTTCAACATATTCAGAAGCTGCCGATTATGAATATTCACAAAATAGGCGAGAATGTGTACATCAAAAGATTGATAGTATGTACTGATCTCAACTCCGGGAACGAGTTCAATACCCAGATGCTTCGCCAATCTTTTACCTGCATTGTAGCCATCAAGAGTATCATGATCTGTGATGGAGATCACATCAAAACCCATTTCCTTAGTTTCTTTAATTATATCTTTGGGATGTCTTGTGCCGTCTGAAAAATTCGAATGTATGTGCAGATCAATTTTCTTCATTATCTTGTTCCTTTGCTGCGTTTTCCCCTGCTACATATCCTGTTGAAAATGCTGCTTGCAGATTGTATCCCCCAGTGTCACCATCGATATTCAATACCTCACCTGCAAAGTACAGATTTTTTATTTTTTTGGATTCCATTGTTCTTGGATCGATATGTGAAAGCTCTACTCCGCCGGAAGTAACGATGGCTTCATCAAAGGATCTTGTGCCGGTAATCGTAAAAGTAAGATCTTTCAAATTCTTAACAACAGTTTCACGTTGTTCTTTTGTGATATTTGCAATTTTAGTATCTTCCGGCATCTGAGTCCTGGTGATGAAGTACGAAATCATCTTTCCGGGAAGCAATTCCTTCAGCATATTTTTGTAGGATAATTTACCATTACTGTTTATCTCTCTCAATATTCTCTCATGTACTTTCTGTTCATCGAGTGCAGGTTTAAGATCAACATGCAAAGTCAGGTAATCCTCCTGAATTTCTTCTTTTACATCTCTGCTTAAACGAAGTATCACAGAACCGTCAGCGCCCCATTCCGTGAAATAGAATTCACCAAAAGCTTCTGACAGAACTTCATCATCTCCAGTGACAGTTGCTTTGACATTTTTCAATTTTAAGTCATTCAATATTGGATCCATATCAAGCAGATTGAAAGGAACCAACCCGGGGTACAGGTCTGTTACTTTGTGTCCTGTAACACGAGCAAACTGATATCCATCTCCCGAAGAGCCTGTTTTAGAATAGGATTTCCCTCCTGTCGCGACAATGACAACATCGCAAAGGACAGTTCCATTTTCATGAACGACACCACCGATAATATTCTGATAATGCAGCAGTTCTTTTACCGAAGATTCCAGCTCGATGTGAACCCCAAGTTCATTTAGATAGTCTGCGAAGACATCTACAACATTCCATGAATTATCGGAATCAGGGTAGATACGTCCACCGGAAAGCTCCTTCAAAACAAGACCGCGCTTCTGAAGAAAATCAATCAATTCTTTATTGAAAAATGTATTGAAAGCATTAATAAGGAATCTGCCGTTCTCTCCATATTTCTCAATAAATGTCATTATCTGAGGTTCGGTGTTTGTGATATTACATCTGCCCTTGCCGGTAAGTGAAAGTTTTAGTCCGAGCTTGTTCATCTTCTCAAGAAGTGTTACTTCAGCTCCGCATTCAGCAGCTCTGCACGCTGCCATCATGCCGGCAGGACCTCCTCCGATGACTACGATTCTCTTCATAATAACTACTTCACCGCACGAACAGTGCTTACAACAATCATTATCAAATATGAAAGATTAAAACTTATCTACGAGTTCAGCAAGTGAATCTACTGCGGATATGTAGGATTCAAAAAAGGTTACGAATTCGTCGCTTTTGAGTTTCAGATAACGGTTCTTTATTTTGTAAGCAGACTCAAAGGATGACAGATCGATCTCACATATTTCTGATGCTCTTTTTATGACATCTAATGCATTTACAGGAATTTCTGACCCTTTGAAGAACAGAATACCTTTCAGTACAGGAATGAGTGCGGAAAAGGAGTTCACTACAAGTGCGTTCAATACATTTTTCTTATCGATATTCTCAAGGAATGATGCACGCATTAGAAGCAATTTTCCTTTTAGTTCGCGCTCTGCCTGAAGTCGAATGTTATCCGGTTCGATCGAGATATCTGCAAAAAGGTCATCTCCTTTGAGCGTAAGATGAGAACTTTTTATTGCAAGAAATTCAATGGGAAAGGAATCCAGCGAATCCATGATATACTCTTTAGTAAGAAAAAGCGGAGCAGTTACATTTTTCTTTCGAAGCGTTTTTATGCAGCTTCGGGCTTTAATGAGATTCTTAATTGAGATATCATCAAGAATGATCGCAACATTGATGTCAGAATATTTCTCATTGAAATCATCCGTGGTTGCACTTCCGTATATGTAAAGCGATACCAATTTTTCAACAAAAACTGCTTTATATTTTTCTGCAATTTCAGTGAAAAGTTTTTGTTTATTTTCTATTTTCCTTTCATCTAAATATTTTGAGCCAAAAAGTGCAATAAAAAATCCTATTACCGTTCCTATACCTCCAAATTGAATTGTAAGCCCTATATCTTTGGGCGAAATTGTCCCCAATTCTGTTTTTGTTCCACTTGCAAAACTTATGTATTTAAATAATAATACACCTAAAGCAACTAGCGAACTTACAATAATTATTGGCTTAGATTTTTCGATTTGTTCTTTAAATTTAAAAAACAAAAATGATCCAACAATAACCAATGCTGATATAAATATAAGCCAGAATACACCCCCTAAATCAGCACCTGAAGAATATTTGGTAACTCCAGCACACGAAAATTTCACCCAGGGTAGAAAAAAGCAAATTATAACTATACCCGCACCAGCAAGACTAATAAATCGTTTTTTGTCATTTTGTTTCATTTTATTCCTTTGATATTTTATTATTTAAACATAATATTTGAAATGAACAATTCATTTATAGATATAATATTGCAAATCAACTTCTTCGATTTCATTGCGAGGAATTGTAATTAACCAGTTTTGTAATGATTCAAAAGCAGTTTGAAAATTTCCATCAACTTTAAAATTAACTGGTTTCTTAGTGGCTATTATTTTTACTATTTCAGTATCTTCAGTTCTATCTGGAATAAGACTTAATTCATATATTAAACCAATTGATTTATCATAATCATTTGGTAGTGAAAAAACATCTTTAGATTTTACAAAATTATCTTTTCTATATTGATTTGGAAAAATAGTGGTTACATTCTCATTAGAAGTAATATTTAAAATGGTTAAGTAACAATCCTGTGATGGTATAACAGTAAGTTCAAGTGTTTCACCTTCAAGAAAATATTCTTTATTCAAATTAGCTTCTAATTTAAAATATGGATCAATTTCTCCCTTTTGCTTTCCGATTTTTACTTTTATTATAATAACTTTTTGTAAAATATTTCCAATCGATTCTGTTTTCTCTTCCAATATTTCTTTTTTAAGTATAATCCCTTGTGAAGTTTGATTAATAAGATTGGAGAAATGATCTATTTGAATTCTATCATTGCTCTCAGCTTGAATAAGAGAAGTTCTACCTGTTACTTCAACGCCACTGTAATATTCAATTGCAATTTTACAAGCTTTTTGAATAGCAAGATCCCTTGCCTCTTCAGGGGATATGTTTTGTATGATAGCTGAACTGGTTACTTCAAAACACCCATTCCCTAAATCTTTAATATCTTCTTTTTCTGACAGGTAAATAGTTTCAACTTTATGTAGTTGCTTTGATATAATAGAATTGTTTTGTGAACAACAAAATAGCATAAATAATGTTATTATTGTTAATATTGTTTTATTCATAATTTCTTTCATATTTATAGGAATAATTTATTATTTATATTCAATAAATACTCTTTCTTTATCCTGTCCAAAAATCATTGGATGTTGCTCACGTCCATGAATTCTTCGAGCAAAATATGGAATGCCTTCTGTATTATCAGAAATAAAGTTATAAATTTCACTTACAGTTAGATTATTGTCATTATTATTATCAGCATTTTTATCATGAATAGCTTTCAAAAAGAAATAAGTAAACATCCCATGATTTTTTTCATTATACCAACATGAATATTCTTCATTTTTAGAGCTTGTGAATACTATACCTTTTTCCAAAGTAATTATCGGATTATCCACTTTTGGTATAATAGGTGACACACTTTCAATAATATCTACTCCGGAAAAACATGCATCTAAAATAACTGTTATTGATTTTGCTGGTATTTTAGAAAGATTCCTATAAAATGTATCTAATGAATAACCGCCCAATTCAACATAATTTGGGTCACATTCTATAGGAATAAAATAAGCTTTCTCATCCTTTGAACCAGGACCACCATGCCCGGAATAATATACAAAAATATCAGATTTGTTTTCCTTTACTGTATTATATAGTTTCCCAAAGTAATTGTCCTTAGTGCCAAAATACAATTCAAACTCACCTTTTGAAGCATTCTTTATAAAGAAAATATTGCCATCCTTATAACCTAAAGTCTTTATTAAATATTCCTTTATTAAACTCACATCATTTATAGCAAAATTCACATTTTTTGTTTTCAAATAGTCACGATTACCAATAACAACTGCAATAGCATCATGATTTTTTACTGAAGTTATTGGAATATTTTTAGCAATATCTACTGTAAGCTCTGAAGCTATTTGAATTGGCTTAATTTCTTGTTCTTTTCCTTTTTCAACAAATTCCTGAATGGTTTGAAGTTGTTTATCAATTTCCAAAGTAAATGGGAATTTTTTATTTGTATATTTTTCAGTCATTGAAACAGTAATTTCAACCTGATTACCTACTTTATTACTTGTTAAAATTGAAAAATCAAGGTCTTTATATTTCCCAGAACTTATTTTAGTAAAAGAAAATTCTTGTTTACTCTCAGGAGCAAAATATACATTTAGAGGTAAATTCATCTTAAATATGATATCATTTGCATCACCTTTGCCAATATTTTGAAAACGAAGTTTAATATTTGCTGTTTCACCTGGAATAATTCTACTATCTCCCGATGCAGTCGAAACACCATAGTCAATCATAGAAATTTCAGGTAAAAGCAAAGGGTAAGTTTCAAAAGTAAGTTTTATCGTTTCAGGATTAAAACCATTACTTTCTTCAGCAGAAATAATAAAAGTTTGAAAGGTTCTTTCAACTGTAACTTTTGCTTCAACCTCAAACTCAAGAGTTTTTGTTTTTCCTGGTTGGATTTCACCTGCAACTCTTGATTTTGAATAATATACATTAGGATCATTAGTTTTATTTTTCAGGTCAACAATAACACCAAAAGCAGTACCTTCTCCAGTATTTGATACTTCTACGAGAATTCTTCCTTTTTCTTCTGCATCTAAAAAATTATTATTATTTGTTTCAGAAAGGCTTGCTCTTAATGATAGGGAAGGAGGAATAACCGATTTAGTTGAAACTATTTGAGTTGAGAGTTCTTCAAGACCAACAATGTCTTTCCTTTGCTCACCAAACTTATACATATTACCTGTTGTCGGATGAACAATTACAAGATTAAAATATTCATATGTTTCTAAGTCTTTTCTCAGTTGTTTCATTCCACGGATTTCAGCGTTTTGCCAATTTTCTTTAAAATCTTTTGCTTCAGCTCTTGGAATTTTAATATATTCAGTTTTATTGTTAATAGTAATTGGAAAAGTTTCTGATTCAGCATTATATGTTCCTAAATAATGTATTTGAAAACTTGCTTCAGCAAGAGATTGACGAATTTTTTGTTTTATTTCTTGTTCCTTTCTAGCAATTTCGACTTTTTGCATTTCTTTAAATTCTTCTCTTGCTTTGCCAATTTTTAATTCATATTTATTTTCAATTTCTTGCTTCTCTTTTTTACCTTTGCTTATTCTTTCATTATATTCGTCATTGGTTTCAAATTCACCTTTTTTTAAAAAGAAGTTTGCTAAATTTCTCATTTCCTCTTTTTTTTGAATTAGCAAATTTTCTTTTTTAGATATGAAGTCTGGATTTTCTAATTTTACAATCCAAATATTACTATCCTTTTCATCCCTATCATAATCTCTGTACCCGCAAATAGCAAATCCTCCATCATTAGTCTGAACGATTGAGTTTGCCTGATCATTGTAGCCACTATCAAACATTTTATCCCACTCTAATGTGCCGCTTCGATCTAATTTAATTATCCAGAAATTATCAGTTTTTGAATTCCATCTTTTTTCGATAATGAAGCTCTGGATTTCTTCAATATAACCATCTTCTTTCTTGCCACATATTGCAAATCCTCCATCGTATGTTTGAATAATTGAATTAGCTAAATCATAACCACAATCTCCAAATGTTTTATCCCATTCAATTTCACCCAATTTGTTTAATTTTACTATCCAAACATCTTTTCCCCCTGCTCCTTTTGAAGATGTATAACCACAAACCACATAACCACCATCGATAGTTTGAATTATTTCATTAGCTCCTTCATAACCATCACCACCATATGTTTTTTCCCATTCAATTTTACAGTCATCATCTATTTTAATTGTCCAAAAGGATGAACTATACCCACCCCAACCCTCAACTTTTCCACATAAAGCATATCCACCTTCAATTGTTTTAGTAATTGATTTTGGATAAGATTTATTTTTCCCTCTATTTTTTCCAGGGATTAACTTTTGCCAAATGAGATGTCCCTTACTGTTGATTTTAAATATCGAAATATCATCCAATATTAAATATTCATTATTATTGGCCTGGATAATAGAATTTCCAGTTGCATGTTGTCGTACATCTGACATTCCATATCGCTTATTCCAAATTATTTTTCCGGTACTACTTATTTTTAAAACTCGACAAACACCTTCACGATCTTGTGTAGAACTATGATATTCAGAATTAGACTCCCATGAAAAAATCGTTTCTGAATACCCACATATAATTAAATCTCCATCATTTGTTTGTATCATGCAATTTGCATAATCACTAGTACCTCCATATCCCCCTTGCTCCCCAATACTTTTTTCCCACTTAATAATACCGTGTTTATCTAGCTTCAAAATTGAATAGTTACTTTCACTTTTCCATGGATTCCAGTCACCGTCAATCCATCCACATATCACGAATCCTTCATCAATAGCTTGTATTATTTTACTTGCACCATCATATCTAGAGCTTCCAATCGTTTTTTCCCATTCTATTTCAATGGGAACAGCATTGGCTATTGTTATTTTTATGCAAAAAAGTATTACTAATATTAATGCAAATTTTTTCATTTCTTCCTCCAACTTTTTTATAATTCTGTTGCATCTAAGCTCCCTATATTTGAAACCTGGCAATTGAAGCTGGACATTAAGAAATTAAGTGTCAAGTTTCTACTCTCCAGTTTCCCAAAATGCTTTCGCACAACTTTTTGCCAGATTTCTTATTCTTTTTATATACAATGCTCTTTCCGAAACACTGATCGCACCGCGTGCATCGAGTAGATTAAATACATGGGAACATTTGAGCACATAATCATAGGCGGGATATACAAGACCGAATTCCACCTGCCTGGAAACTTCTTTTTCATAGCGGTCAAACTCGCTGAAAAGCATATCAACATTTGCAGTTTTGAAATTGAACTCGCAGAAATGCTTTTCGCTCGTCATATACACATCTTCATAGGTCATGGTATCATTCCATTTGATATCCTTGAAATGATCGACTTGCTGAATGTACATAGCGATCCGTTCCAAACCGTAAGTGAGTTCTACGGGCACAGATTTCAGCTCGTATCCTGCGATCTGCTGGAAATATGTGAATTGCGAAATTTCCATGCTGTCAAGCCACACTTCCCAGCCGAGACCTGCTGCACCAAGTGTCGGTGATTCCCAGTCATCTTCCACGAAACGCACATCGTGTTCCTTAATTGGTGTTCCGATGGCTTCCAAACTCTTCAGATACAGCTCCTGAATATCATCAGGCGAAGGTTTGATGATGACCTGAAATTGGTAATAATGCTGCAATCGGTTAGGATTATCACCGTAACGTCCATCCTTGGGACGCCTTGATGGCTGAACGTAGGCGATCCGCTCATCTTTATTGGAAAGAGTCCCGAAAAAGGTAGCTGGATGAAAAGTGCCTGCACCCATTTCTACATCATAGGGCTGGCGTATTATGCAGCCCTGTGAATCCCAAAATTTTTGTAGATGGAATATTATCTGCTGAAAAGTCAAGGGCTTATTCATCGTAGAAGGGATCATGCTTTGTTTCTTCGATAAGTTTGCTTACCAGCTCGATCTTATCCTTCAAACGCTCCTGCATGAAATAATCGGAAGTCAATGTATTTGCTTTCTCGTAATATGCTTTTGCAGATGTAAAATAGGCATTTGATTTCTTTTTATTTTCTATACGCAGTTTGTTATATTTATCATATTCAGCACTGAATTCAGGATTCTTTGCCTTTTCATCATAATTGATAAAAATCTGATAATTTTGATACCCGCGTTCATTATCTATCTCGCCCAAAATGAGATAGGGTTCGGGACGTCCTGGTGCGATCTCTCCTGATTTTTGTGCATACTGAATAGCTTTATCATACTCCTTCATCTGACGGTACACATCAGCAATTCGGTTATACCCGATCTCAGAATCAGGCATGAGTTCGATGTATTTATTCAATGCATCGAGAGCTTCTGTGAAATCCCGTTGAGTGACATAAATGGCAGCAAGATTCAGATAGGGCGCTGTAGAATTCGGATTTTTCTCGACGATCTCAATGTTCTGCTGAATTGCTTCGTCGATCCGACCGGTTTTTTGATACGCAATAGCCAGTTTTTTAAGGATATCACTATCTTCTACACCTACATCTATCACAGCACGAAGGTGAGGAATCGCATCATCGTATTGATCTTCTTCAAAATAAAGAATTCCGAGTGATTGATGAGCTTTAACACAATTGGAATCAATTTCAAGTACAAGATTGTATGCATCAACGGAACCATTAAAATTGTCGGTCATACAGCAGATTTCACCAATGCAGAGCACATAATCAATGTTGCCTTCTTCAAGTTCTGCAAGCTGTCGATAGGTTTCTGATGCGAGCTCATAATCTTCGATCATTTTATATGACCAGGCAAGTCCTTCAAGAGCTATGATATAGTTTGGATCGATATCGAGCGCTTTGTCATAATATTCGATCGCTGTTGTGTAATCTCCTTCCAGTGCACTGATGTAAGCAAGGTAAAGATGTGCTTCCTTTTCGTTTGGATTGAGCTCCAGCACTTTTTTGAACGCCTTTTTTGCATCTGGATATTGCTCCGAATTGAAGAAATTCATAGCGATTTCCATAGCTTTGGTTTCTGCAGAACCGCACATTTCGATAGCCATATCAATAACTTTCTGGGCAGCTTTCAGACGCTCTTCTTTCTTCTTCTCTACCTGCATCTGCTCATATTTGATCTCATTGGTCTGAACATCAAAAATGAATACAATAAGATTGTAAAGTGTGGATTCTATCTGGGAGATATTTCCCCAGATATTGATCTGGGAATCGACCTTTTGTGCCAGGTTGTTAACGATGGCTTGATCAAGTTCTTCGATCTTAATTTTTCCAAGCGCCTTATCCACATCCTTCTCAGAGATCATAATGATCCCGGGATTTTCTTTTCCTACTTCCTGAAAATCAGGGGGGAGATATTTGTTGCACATAGTACGGCTATCAAGATCATTGTAATGAAAGCCCCACACGGCAACGCGGACTCCTTCTTTGGGTTCATTCTTTTTGGCAACTGCTGCCGATGAACAGAAAAGGAGCTGAAGAGTGATGGAAAATACAATTACAGATAAGATGACTTTTTTTATTTTCACCTTTCCTCCTGACATGAATATATTTTTATTTATAATAATTTTAATATTTGTTAAAGATTTGGAAGTGATAAATTTTTAATCAAGTAATTTATTATTTTGTGAGAATTTATAATCATAATTCTACTATTATAAATTCAAAATAATTATTTTATTACAGTCCTTAAAATACATAAGACAATGTTATATTTGCAATAAGTAATTTAATGCCAACATCTCCTGTTATTCTATAAAATGAATTATTCCCTACTTTCCAACTATATCCCAAACCTGCTGAGATGATGGGAAATATCAAAGGTTTATTTCCACTTGACGAGCTTGCAACACCAGGACCAGCAATAAATAAATCAGTGATTCCATAATCGATACCTAACTTCCAAAATCCAAACCATCCAACTCTTTCTTCATTTTTAAAATTAGTTTTTTTCAAGTATATTCCGATAGCAGTTATTGTTCCGAGAGTATTAGCATGTATCGTTATGAACTCTTCCGATGTGTAGGTGGAATCATAGACTATCCATCCGTACCCCAACTGTATGCCCGGTAATATGATCGTATCGAGTGAGAGTGAGAAACAAGTTTTGGGTCTTTTCAGCATTGGTGTAATCGAGATTGTTTCCTTTGTAACATGTTGAGCATCATTTGTTTTATTAGTAAGAAGATCGTTTTGTGCATACAGGTTATTATTAAAAATGTGTGGATTTAAGATGGTACTCATGTCCTGCTTTTCATCACAATAGACACTGTCCATGAAAAGTATCACGATTACTATCAAAATTATTTTTTTCATAAACCTCTATCGCTGTAAATGCAAGTTCTATTTTTTTTGTCCATTTTTCTTTGCGAAAGTTTCTGCTGGTGGGCAGACATGTTTATTTGTGAAACTTGCGAATAGTGGCAAGGTTTTTATCCAGCAACCATACGAGTCGGTCATGAAGGGAACGACTCGGGTTATTTCATCCCGACTCATCTTGGCAAGCTGAGTCGTGTTTTCAAATTCGTTTTATTATAATCAAAATCTGGATTCCCTCTCCGCCAGCTGGCGGACAAGCTTCGAGGGAATGACATGCTTTTTGGTAATAATCCCGAAAAATTTGACATTTAAAACGCCCTCCCCTACCAAGCAGTTGTGAAAGAAAAAATCCGCAGCTTCGATAAGGAAATTCTATGATGAAAAAAGCCCCTGTAAAAAATATCGACGATATTATCAACGCAGTCGTCGCATTATATCTTACTCTTATCCTTTTTAACAAAAAGGAGCTTTCCAAGAATGATATAGAAAAAATATACAACATTATCAAAACCACATTCCAGCAGGAAGAAATTCACATTCATCATATTCAGCGCCTGATCGAAAATCCCCTCCCTCTCAAACAAGCGATCAGTATTATCAAAAACGATCTGCGTTTTCCGGACAAGATAACACTGCTGATGAACCTGCTGCTCATTGCACATATCAGTGATGATTTCTCTGTGATGGACAGATTGGATATTCTGGAAGTTGTTGAATTGCTGGAAATAGACATCCGGCTTTATTCACAGATCATTGAGGTCATTGAAGAAGAGAAAGACTTTATCGAGATCAGTTTGCAGGAATTCCTGCTCAATATCGAAAAAAACCTCTTCATGAATTTTCTTCTGCTTGGAGAAAGTACCGATTGCGATATTCTACTCAGAGATGAAAATCATACACCTTACAAGATCATAATTTTGATTATCGAAGACCTAATTCTTGTGGGAAGTTATGTTGATGACATGTACAGGATCGGCTCGCAGTCGCTAAAGAAAAATGTGCTCTTCAAACTTAAAAAAGACGAAACCATCATTCTGAAAAACCACACTGGGAATAATGCTACAGAAATTTCCTATCATGATATTTTGAAGCTCTATCATAATAAAGTCGAGGAAGTGGCAAAAGTTATCAAATACACAAAAGAGAGCTTTGGTGTCGATTTCAAACAGGATAAAAATAAACTTAAGATCGAGATTTTCGACGGAAAGATCATGCAGGATGAGACTCTCCTCACTAAAGGTTCGACCTATGAATTTATGATTACAGATCGCTTGATTATTAATGATGTTATCAAGCTCTCTTCGCTGGATATCCTGACGGAAAAACTAACCTTTGCACGAGACGAACGGCGCTTTGACACACTCTTTCTTGAAAGTTACGAAGACTTTTTCCGGATGAATAAACATAAATCTCCTCATGCACTTCTTAGAATTTCTCAAAAGGACGACAAACATGTGATCTCACCTCTGATAAAAACACCTCAAATATATCTTAATCATCAACCTCTTGAGAAAGAAGAAGCATTTGAGCTTTCAAAGGATGTGGTTACAATCGGTAAAACAACGATCCGTTTCAATAAATTCTTTGATATTAACAAGGTCGAACTGGAAGTTATCAAAATGGAGGTAAACAACCTTCATTACATCTTCAAAGATGACAATAAGGTTGCGCTGGATGAGATAAATTTTTATGTAAAGCGCGGTGAATTTCTCTCTATTCTCGGACCAAGCGGAAGTGGTAAAACAACACTGTTAAAATGCCTGATAGGTGAGATCATTCCCGATACTGCCTCCATCTTTATAAATGATTTTGATTTTTTTAAGAATTATTCCTATTTCCAGAAATATATCGGTTATGTACCTCAAGACGACCTGCTTTTCAATAATCTAACTGTGTATGAAAACCTCTTTTATTGCGGCAAGCTTCGGCTTCCTCATATCAGGGATGCCAGGGAGCTTAAGAAGAAGATCGACAATATTCTCATGCAAATCGGATTGTCCGAGAAAAGAGACCTCGTGGTCGGGTCGATCATGGATAAGAAACTCAGTGGTGGAGAACGCAAACGTCTCAACATTGCTCTTGAGCTTCTTGCTGAACCGCTTATTATAATTTTGGATGAACCTACTTCAGGGCTCTCTTCAAAGGATTCCGAAAAAATTACAGATATCCTCAATGAGCTCAAGGAGCAGGGAAAGATCATCATTGCCACAATCCATCAACCCAATCCTGATATTTTCCAGAAATTCGACAAGGTGCTCTTAATTGACCAACAGGGCACAGAAGTGTTCTTTGGGAATACTGAAGAGGTGTTCAGCTATTTTAATGATGAGCTCGAGAAGATCAGCTATGGCTTGGGAAATCTATTGAGGAAAAAAGAGCTGAAAATGGCGGAATATCTTTTTGACATCTTACAGTACCCTCTTCTAGATTCAGAAGGAAATCCTGTTTATAAGCGTTCAAACTCAATTGAAGGAGCTCGTGAAGAGCTCAGGAAATTTCCTCCCAATTACTGGAAAGCAAAGTTTGAAAAATACCAGCTTTTTGAGCTGATGAAAAGAAAAATGCAGGATAAATCAGAGGAAGAAAAGGAACCTGTTAGTAAAAAAACTATCTCACATAAGCGAACTTCCATTCGTGAATATTTTTCTCAATTCTACTTCCTATTTGCGCGCAATGTTTTGAATAAATTAAAAAACAAAACGAACCTTATTGTTACTTTTATTGCAGCTCCCTTTCTTGCGATACTCATATCATTTGTTTTGCGATATTCTCCGCCCGGACAGAGCTACTCATTTGCCGCAAATGTGAACATGAAAATCTTCATATTCATCTCGATCATCGTGTTCATCTTTCTTGGGCTTTCAAATAGTCTTGATGAAATTATTTCTGAGAAACGTATTCTCATCCGTGAGAAAAAATTGCGTATTAAATGCGGGCTTTTCATTCTGGTAAAAAATCTCACACTCGCTATTTTTGCGTTCTTTCAAGCGGTGATATATTTCGCAATTTCCAGTGTTATTCTTGAAATTAGCGGTGTATTTTTTGTCTATGTGGGTTACTTGATTCTTTCTGCTGTTATTGGTTTCTCACTTGGACTTCTTGCATCTGCATTGATAAAGGATATAAAAGCAATGATCAATATCCTTCCCATTGTACTTATCCCACAAATGATATTCGCTGGTGCTGTTATCGAGTTTGAAAAAATGAACAGAGTTGCAAAAGTAAATCCAGAATCAGTCATACCTGAATTTTGCCATATTATGCCGTCGAGATGGCTTTTTGAAGGACTTTTTACAGCACAGGCAAAATTAAATTTCTATAAAAGAAAGCTTGGAAACCTCAATAACCGCGAAAATGTACTGTATCAGCAAAAATCCGACAAGGAGATTTCCATTTCTGAATTCAACCAGGAAATAAAATATGTGCGTGAAAGAAAAGCTAAACTGTTATTCAACAACAATCCTGATAATTATATTAATGAAGACATCAACATTGCGGTTTCTCGAATTGACGGCAGATTCCTGAATGATCCGAAAAATCATTTCCTGAGCAGCAAAAAGATTTTCTTTGGTAAAATCTATAATACATATAATATAAATGTTGTAATTGCCCTTCTTTACAGTTTTTTAATCAACATTCTGACCTACATCATCATCAGGTTCAAGTTCAAATAATTGGTGCATTTCTTCAGAATTGTTGACAGTAATTATTTGATATTTCCAATTTATAAAACAGAAGCAATTAATTTTATTGTATGATTTTGGAGGACGAATGAAAAAATTAATTTGTATTGTGCTCATTGTACTTGTTGCAATAATCGGCTGTACAAAAAAAGAGAAAACGCCGAAGCAGGAGCAGCGTGAAGGTGAAGTGATCGTAAAAATCTATCACACTCAGCATGTTCCACTTTCCATGATATTGGAAGATCTCACGACACTTGAAGGCGTGAGCTTTAATAGTGTGTTGAAGGGCAGGATCAAACCTGAACCGAAAACACTTCCCCAGGTTTCCTTTGATCTGGGTGCCGGTGTTGCAGATGCGCTTATTGCTGTAAAAGCTAAGAACAAAGACATGCTCCTTAATATCACCAAAGAATTGGTGCATTATGCTGAGATACTGAATGTCAGCGATGAATTTCTCAAATTATCTGACTCGCTCAAAATCCTTCTCGACGATAATGACTGGCAGAAAGTTGAAACGAAGATCGAGGATTATGAAAGCGATGTGACTGATGAACTTTATCATCTTGATAATTTTGATTCCGTTATTCTGATCCAATTTGGTGGATGGATCCGAGGACTGGAAAATGCCTCCTTTCTCATCATGAATAATTTCACCAATCCTCAGATCACTTCAATACTTGCGAATAAATCTGTCGTTAATGCGCTGCTTCACGACCTGCCGAACATTTCTGATCAGGAATTACTTGGTGAGCAGTATTATCAGAATGCAATTATGGATGTGAGCAGAATTAAGGATATTATCTATTCCTCAGAAGATAAAACTTATTCAAAACTTCAAGTACAGGAATTAAATAAACTCTCCACCCAGATCGTTAATAGTTTCAAATAAATATTATGAGGGGATTGCGATATCACACAGTCCCCTTTCTTTTCAACAACCTAACTTGGATAGATGGAGACCAAAAAGATTAGCAACGAACAAAATCTAACAAAAAATATAAAAGTTCGTTATTGTTAGTGCTTGTTAGTTGCTAAAAATTATTTTGCCAAAATATAATAGAATTATAGAATTAAGTGACTAATACATGAATATTTTCATACGAGAGAACGACAATGAACTTCTAAAGTATCTTAATGCTCATGAATTGAAAAAGCTCGAAAAACTCGCAAAAAAAGAATCCTATAAATCCGGTTCTTTTATTCTTGAAGAACGGGATAAAAATCGTGATATTTTTGTGATAAAGAAGGGCTCAGTCTCTATATGCTGTCTTGATGAAGAAAAGAAAGAACAGCATATAACGACGCTCTTCACCGGTGAAACCTTTGGTGAGATAAATTTCATTATACCTGTTCAGCGAACTGCCTATGTGAAAGCTCTTGAAAATGTCGAGATCGCCCGTTTTCCCTATTATGATCTTCTCCAACTCCTAAAGGATGATGTGTCGATTTGTGCAAAGATATGCGCTTCTTTGAATGATTCGCTTGCAAAAAGGGTTGTCAGAACTACCCAGGAATTTGTTCAAGCTATAACAAATAAAGATTAACTCATACATATTCTCCGGAAGACAAGTAAAATTCAATAAATTTCCTTGGTTAATTGTAAACAGGAGGGCAAACTTCTTGACAGGAAATACAAAACTAAACAAAAAAAATACACAGGATAATCATGAAAACCGGAGAAAGAAATAAGACAAATATTCGCACATTACGATATAGCTTTGCAACACATCTTTTAGAGCATGGAACTGATCTCAGATATATTCAAGAATTATTAGGTCATAAAAATGTGGAGACAACAATGATTTCTACACATGTGATTAAAAAAGGAGGACAAGGCGTAAGAAGTCCTGCAGATTTTTAGTTTAGCTTGCTCATTTGAGCAACAGAAACTAAGTATAAAAAAGGAAAGAATAATGCATAAATTAAATAATAATAATCAATTAACAAAATTTAGCAACATGATATTAGGTAGTCATGGAAAGCAACATTTTATATTTCCATTAGTACACCTAATCTTATGTTAGGGAGAGTAATAGATGACAATCGAAACCATTACAGCCAATACATGGTTTGCGCTGACAAGCCTTGCCGTTGCTACTTCCAGCCTTGTCGCGGCCTTTATTTTCTACAGGAAGTCTCGCCGTGACAAGACTCCGTGCTACAGCGTGACAAGGCAGAGCATTATCGAGAACAGTGCCCCCTTATTGCCCGGCCTGTCCGTGCAATTCAATGGAGCCGTACAAGAAGTCATCACGGTGGCAAAAGTCGCGTTCTGGAATCACGGAACCGAGACCATCGCTCGTCAGGATATTGCGGAAGCCAAGCCCCTGGCTATCGTTGTTGATGAAGGTGTGGAGGTGCTGAATGCAACAATCCTGAAGCGTATCGACATAGCCAATCAATTCAAAATCGGCGAACCGCAGAAACACGACAATGCTCCCACAACTGTGCCCGTTAGCTTCGATTTTCTTGATCGTGGTGACGGTGCTCTAGTTCAAATTGTCCACAATGGCAAGGAAAAAACGAGGGTGTGGGTTGAGGGACGAATCAAAGGAGCTCACAATCCACTGCGGCAGAACTCCCCAACACCCGACCAACGGTTTGTCAGGAGAATAGCAAGCGTGATGCTGTCACGCTCGTTCAAGGTCATCGCTGTCTCCGTATATCTTGTTCTCGGTCTTGGTTTGATTATCGGGGGCATTTGCGACTCGTCAGCTCGTCCATTGATCGCCATGGGTGTGCCATTGGTGCTCATCTCCGTGCTGGGCCTCCTGGCCTTCCTTTCCGGTCGAAGAGTTCCCAAAGGAATCAACCCGATTGATGAAGAATCCCCTAACAAAAGCGTGGACAGCGACAAGCAATAGCCACGCGGACGCGGCTATTGCTTGCGTGTCAGGCTGATCGTTCGGCAATGGATTGGTGAAGAATGAAAGAAGATAAAGTCACCCAAGCTCTGCTTGGCGAGTATGCAGAAATGCGAGCGGAAATCCGCAACACACTCAGCATGATAAGCGCAAGCTTTCAGACAGGCGTGGTGATGATTGCTGCGGTTGTTTCATTCAGCGGCTTTCTCAAAAACGTCAAATTTCTTTATGTAATTCCATCTCTCATGTTTCTCTCAACAATGGTGATGCTGTTTCAAGGAGCGACATGCAACACCATAGGCACCTACTGCGAAGTTATCGCCAAGAAGCTGCGCGCAAGACTGGGAGAGGATGATGTCGTGTTCTTGTGGGAGTCAGGAAAGATCTGGCATGAGGCTGGACATCCTCTTGGCATTGTTCATGTCGGGATCTACTTGACAGCTTTGCCCGGTATTCTGATCTTCTGTGGTATAACATGGCTTGCCTTCAAATGGTGGCCGCCGTCCTTGGCTGTTCACATCGCCGAATTTGTATGCTGCGTGGCGTACGCAGTTCTTGTGTTTCAATGCAATTCCAAGGCCTATCGCAGTAAAATGACCGAACGAGTCAAACCATGAGCTTCAGATTATCGGTGCTCCACTGTCGCAACGAAATTTGAGCTCCGTCGTTAGAGAAAAAGATAAAAAAGGGTGAATAATCTTCAAAGTCCAACCGATAACAAAGCACTCCACACCTGACAGCGTGGCAGTGCGAGAACATTAGTCCAGGTTTTTATTTCTACAAATTAAATGTTAATGACAAAACAGAAGCGATAAAAAATGTTTGCTTTTGAAATTGTATCATTAACTAAAACCTCAGCGTAAATTCTGTTTTTACATTTGGCACGGAATTTACAGTAATTGTATCCCTATAAATTTCCTTGATTAATTGTAAACAGGAGGGCAAACTTCTTGACAGGAAATAAAGCTGAATGAGTTACATTTATAATATGAATAATTTCATGAGTTCACTTTAAAAACCCCAGTTGGGGGATTAGCGGTATGTTTTTGTACTTCATCTTTCAACAAAGCATAAATATCTGGATTTTGGATTTTGAAGTGTGATATA
>ASNI01000013.1 GCA_000404785.1 Cloacimonetes bacterium SCGC AAA252-N17 | reverse complement strand
TTTTTGTTAGATTTTGTTCGTTTTGTTCGTTGCTAATTCTTTGGTTTCGGTTTACCCCATTGGATACTACTTATATCCGAGGATACAGAACAGAAAAAGGGAGTTATCCTACGGGGTTTATCCGAGTTAGGGATCAAAAAAATGATTAAAGAGGGAGATAATTCTATCTTATTTCATAAGAAGACCTACCCATATCCATTACACTGTAACACGATTTATCGTATTTATGTAGAAGAAAAAAGATAGTGTGTGATTTGTCTCGAAAATTTAATGTATGTCGCACAACGTTTCAACAAATGGGACAACCCCTAACAAACTGCAAAGCTGGAAGAGTTATTCGAGAAATTATAGTGATGTAAAATCAAAGTTTGTCTTTTAATTTCGAGAGAAAAGTAAGCGCTTCGATAGGGGTGAGGGAATTCACATCCAGATTTTTCAGTTTTTCGATGAGTGCCCGTTCATTACTTGTTTTCTGAGAAAGCACTTCAATAAAAGAGGTTTGATTGATCTCAGCTTTTTTTTTCTTTGTCTTTTCCAGAATGCTGGACTCATTGAACTCGCTTTTCTCGAGCTCTTCCAAAATTTCCTGAGCACGCTGGATAACCTTTTGAGGAATGCCTGCAAGTTTTGCAACCTGAATTCCATAACTCTGATCCGCACTGCCGGGCACGACTTTTCTCAGGAAGATGATCCTATCCTTGTACTCTTTTGCAGTAATGTTATAATTTTTTACACCCTTATACACATTGGAAAGTTCTGTGAGTTCGTGGTAATGTGTTGCAAAAAGTGTTTTCGCTGCGATCTTTTTATTTTCATGAAGATATTCTACCACTGCCCATGCAATGCTCAGTCCGTCAAAAGTGCTGGTACCACGTCCGATCTCGTCGAGCAGGACGACACTTCGGGGTGTTGCATTGTGCAGGATATTCGCAGTTTCGATCATCTCTACCAGAAATGTGCTCTGCCCCAGCGCCAGGTTGTCGGAAGCGCCCACACGGGTAAATATCTTATCAACAATACCGATCTTTGCAGAAGCAGCAGGAATGAATGAGCCCATCTGCGCCATGATTATGATCAAACCGACTTGCCTTAAATAGGTGGATTTACCTGCCATATTCGGACCTGTAATGAGCAGTATCCTATCCGACGAGTTATTTAGAAATGTATCATTCGGAATAAATTCGTTGCCGGCAGAGAGCTTTTCAATAACAGGATGTCTTCCTTCTTCAATATGGATTTCATTGCCATCATGAATTTCAGGTCGTACATAATGATTGTAATAGGCAATGCGTGCTAAATTTGTCAGCACATCGAGGGTGGAAATAACCTCTGAGAATTGTTGGAATCTTGGGATGAAATTTTTCAAATTTTCCCGGATTTCAAGAAAAAGCGAGTATTCCAATTGAGTACTGCGTTCTTCAGCGCCGAGTACATGGTTCTCGAATTCCTTTAGTTCAGGAGTGATGAAGCGTTCTGCATTCACCAGTGTCTGCTTTCGAATATAATCTTCCGGCACCTTGTCGAAATAGGATTTGGTTACTTCGATGTAATAACCGAACACGCTGTTATAACGCACTTTCAGCTTAGGAATATTGGTTCTTTTGATCTCTTTTTGTTCAAGTTCAGCGATCCACTTTTTGCCGGTTTTGCTCTTTTTTCTCAGCTCATCCAGTTCTTCATTATAGTCCTCTTTGATGATCCCGCCATCCTGCAAGGTGAGGGGAGCATCTTCTATAAGTGCATTTTCGATAATCAGTATGACTTCATCAAAATTTTGAATTGATGCGTATAAAGATTTGAGTAATTCAGCATCACAATCTGAAATATGTTCTGCCATCGGCTGAGCAAAAGAGAGATAGTTTTTAAGAGCGATCAAGTCACCGGGGTATGCCTTATTTGTTCCCAGCTTGCTGATGATGCGTTCAATATCACCAATTTCAGAAAGAATTTCAATGATACTATTACGTATGTGGCTTTTATCAAACAGCTCGTCCACACTGTCGAGACGCCGGATTATGAGCTCCTTTTTCATTAGCGGATTAAGCATCCAATTGACGAGTTTTCGTCCACCCATTGGGGTTTTCGTCTCATCCAAAACCTCAAGAAGAGTGCCGTGCTGCGAGCGTGTGCGCATGGATTCTGTGAGCTCAAGATTGTGTCTGGAAAGCGCGTCAACCTGCATGAACTGCCCTTCTGAATAGAAACTCAGTGCATTGATATGTGAAAGATCACTTCCTTTAAGCTCTTTAATATAAGAAAGGATTGCTGCAGATGCGCAGACAGCGATGTTTTTCCCTGAAAGCCCAAATCCTTCAATAGAGATCACATCAAAATGTTTTTTTAGAACATCCTCAGCTTCAGGAAATTCGTATCGCCAGGTCTCATATTCTGTAAATGCAGGATTATAGAAGACGCTGATTTTCTTTCTGAAGTTAGACTCCATTGTTTCCGGCACCAGAATTTCAGTAGGATGAATTCGTGCGATCTCATCGACAACCCGGGCAAGTGGAACTTCTGTGCAGGAAAATTCACCGGTTGAAATATCAATAGAAGCGATTCCACAGCTTGATTTTCCTTCATACACTGCACTGAGATAATTATTTCCTTTTCCTTGAAGGTAGTTTTCTTCAAGAATAGTGCCCGGAGTTATAACCTCGACGATCTTCCTTTTTACCAATTTTTTTGTTTTTTTCGGATCCTCGACCTGCTCGCAAATAGCAACTTTTACGCCGTTATCCAGTAGTTTTTTCAGATAATTTTCCAGAGCATGATAGGGGAATCCGGCAAGGGGAACAGGATTTTTCTTATTTTTGTCTCTTGTTGTAAGGGTTATTCCAAGAAGTTTGGAAGCTCTCTTAGCATCTTCAAAGAAGGTTTCATAAAAATCTCCCATTCGAAACAGCAGAAGTGCATCCGGTTGCTCTTTTTTGATAGAAAGGAACTGCTGGATAAGAGGTGTGTGCTCTTGCACCGCTTCTGGCGATATCTTTTTTGTCATGGTTTTTTATAGATATACGAGCTGATCTTTTTTTCTGCCAGCCGGTTTTTTTTATATAGAGCTTCGTCCTTAGTTGCATAGGGACCAACACCGACAGCGTAGTAAATTTTTCCATTAACTGATTTTGTGAAGATAAAGATATTTTTCACACCCATGTCACGAAAGTCTTCCTGTGCTTTGTGGGCTTTGGTAGAGCTTTCGAGAGCTGCAAGCTGAACAATATATTTTTTGTTGAGAAGTTCATCTATCTGTGGCAAAGTTGTAAGTGAAGATGAGTAATATCCCTGTTCGATCAAAGACACAAGTTGCTGTTCTGCCAGAGCTGAATACTGCGAGTAGGGATAATCATTAGTTAGTTTTTTATAATGTGTTATCGCATCGGTGTGCTGTGCTTTATTCTCAAAGCATAATCCCAGCAAATAGAGCATGTAGGGATTGAAATTACTTTTTGGATTTTCTTCCTGCATTTGTGAGAACTGTTCAATTGCTTTCGAGTACTGTTTGAGCTCATAATATGCAGTTCCGCAATTCAGCATAGCCAGCTCCCGCTGAGCAGAATCAAGAGAGATATTGATAAATTCTTTATATGAAGTGATCGCAGGAAAATATTCTTCATTGCAGAAATATGCCTGAGCATTGATGAATAGTGCTTCTGAGTAGTACAAAGAATAGGTACTCGCTTTAAGTTTGTCTGAATACTTAATTGCAGCTGTCCAGTCCTCGTGTGTGAGACTGATCTTAGCCAGATTTAGGAGCGCTCTATCGGTATAGGCATTTTCTTTTTTTCCCAATATCTCTTTATAGTAAAAGGAAGCATCATTTGCATTGTCTGCACATTGTCCTAAAAGATAGAGAATTTCGACTTCTCCTTCGTGATTTCTGCACTGAGGGAGCATGGATTTCAATATTTGAAAGGCAATGGCATATTCGCTCTTAAAGATATGGTTATATACTGCTGAAAGGGATTGCCCCCATAAAGGTATCGTGTACAGGGAGAAAAAGACTATAATCAGGCAGATAGTTTTTTTCATATATTGGATATTAGCTGCTCATTAACTTCAGGAATTCCAGATTATTCTTTGTTCCCTTCATCTTGTTTTTCAGGAGTTCGATTGCATCGTAGGGATTTTGATTTTTGAGGATCTTACGAAGAATGAATACACGATTTCGAACCTCTTCAGGAAGAAGAAGCTCTTCACGGCGTGTTCCTGAAATGATAAGATCGATCGCCGGAAACATGCGTAGGTCGCTGATGGAGCGGTCGAGCACAAGTTCCATGTTACCTGTACCCTTGAACTCTTCAAAGATAACCGTATCCATTTTACTTCCGGTATGAATGATCGCAGTTGCCATGATTGTGAGACTTCCACTTTCCGCAGTGTTGCGAGCAGCACCGAAGAATCGCTTTGGTTTGTGAAGCGCATTGGCATCGATACCGCCTGAAAGCACCTTTCCGCTAGCAGGCATGAGCGTATTATAAGCACGGGCAAGACGGGTAACACTATCAAGAAGTATAACCACATCGCGTCCGTATTCAACCATTCTTTTTGCCTTTTCTATGACCATTTCAGCAAGACGCACATGATGATATGCGGTTTCGTCAAAGGTTGAGCTCACTACTTCTGAATTTCCCGATTTAACGATACGTTTCATCTCTGTGACTTCTTCAGGACGCTCGTCAACAAGAAGAATGATCACATATACTTCTGGATGATTAGTAAGGATCGCGTTTGCAAGCTTTTGCAGAATCACTGTTTTTCCTGTTCGCGGTGCCGCAACGATGAGTCCTCTCTGTCCCTTTCCAATGGGTGTAAAGAGGTCGATGATTCGCATTGAAAGCTCTTCCTTAGTGGTTTCAAGGTTTAGTTTTTCTTCGGGATAAAGTGGTGTTAGAGAATCGAAATTTGGGGTTTGATAGGCACGGAGGGGTGGTTCATCATTGATCGCATCAATCCGGATGAGTGCGAAATATTTCTCATCTTCTTTTGGTGAACGAACAGGTCCGGATATGATGTTTCCCTGCTTGATGTGAAATTTTTTAACTTGAGCTTTGGACACATAAATGTCGCTGGGTCCGCTCAGATAATTTGATTTTGACGAACGCAGAAAACCATATCCTTCGGGTGTAAGATCGATCACGCCTGTGGTGAAAACCAATCCTTCATTCGCTGCCTGTGCATCGAGAATGGCGAACATCAAATCCTGTTTATTCATGGTTTTGAATTTCTTTATCTCAAAACTTTTTGCGATCTTATGAAGTTCGGGCAGGTTCATTTTTTGCATTTCTTTGAGGTCAATTAGATCTTCCATAATACTCCTAAATATTTATGAATTTTTATTGTATTCTATTATTTTTTTGTTTGGGTTTGAAATTTTCTTCAGCAGCCGATCTTCTAATATATAAAGGTTCAACTTTAGAGATGTCATCAGCTTTATACACCTCGAACCCCTTTTTGTTTTCTATGATGTCAATAAGTGATGATGCTTTTGGGTAGCAATTAATAGTTCTGGCAAAGGATGTTGTATCGTTGGCATCTAAGAATGCTTCTTTCATTTTTGAAGAGATAGGTCCGACCAAAATAGTGTCTTTATCAACTACAGATAATATTTTTTCTATCTTTGCAATTGCAGGTTTCTGAATCTCTGTAAGGTCCGGAGAATATACTGCGTAATATAGCTCATCCCGTCCTGCATCCATAAGTGTGCAGATATTGGTTAAAGCCAAAGAAACATTGTTCGCGAGTGATTTCAAAGTTGAGACCACATATAGTGGTAGTTTCAAGCCAAAGCAGAGCCCCTTAGCAGTGGAAAGCCCGATGCGCAGTCCGGTAAAAGAGCCGGGACCGATTGATACTGCGATGCCGGAGAGCTCTTCTAATTTCAGCTCTGTTTGAGAAAGCAGGTTTTCCACAGTTGGCAAAAGACGTTCGGAATGAGTCCTTTTTGCATTCAAAGTCACATCCGCAATGATCTGTCCGTTGTGTGAAAGTGCTATACTTTCGTAGGATGTAGAGGTGTCAAAAGCAAGAATGTTCATATCAGCAGTTGTTTACGGGTTTGTCTCCAAGAGGATTGCTTGAGACTTTTGCAGGTTGTGGAGAATGGGGAACGATACAGAGAAAGCGCAACAAAGTGTCATCAGTATTTTTGAATTGGTGTTTCAGATGTGGTTCCACAAAGATGACATCCCACTGTTGAAAGGGTTTTTCACCTTCTTCCGTGACCAATACACCGGTTCCTTGAATCACGAATACTTCATGTTCCCAGTCATGTGAGTGAAATGGTGTGTGTCCGCCAGCTTCGATCTCGAACATGCGCATGGCAAAATTGGGAGCGTTATCTTTTTTTGAAATAAGCCATCTGATCTTGGTTTTGTCTGCACCTTCGACATTCACGTCTTCCAGAAGGACATCGTTGAAGTGGGCGATTTTCATGGTTACCTCCCAATGTTTTGAGCACCATTTAATTGTGATGTATCTATTAATTTTTTTTATATTTCGAAACAAAATCTACAAACTGTGTGCCAGAACGTCAAATTTTTTAAACTTTTGCATAACTAATATGTAACCTCAAATAGATAAAGCCCTTGAGGTGGAGCGGTCATGCCAAGGAGACTATAATCCTGAGTGGATAAAATTTTATTTATATAATCTGGTTCTATTCCCTCGTTGGAAATGTGTAAAAGAGTGCCGACTATTCTTCGAACCATATTATGCATGAACCTGTTCGCTCTTATCTTAAAGATGAAATGTGTATTGGTTTCGCTCCATTCAGCACGATCAACCGTACACAGCGTTGAAGGAAGCTGCGATGTATCTTGAGCAAAGACATTGAAATCATGCGTGCCGAGCAAATATTCAGACGCTTTTCGCAGGAGCGGCAAAGAGATCTTTTTTTGCGGAAAATAAGAAGCATAAAACCGTTCAAAGGGAGAGAATTCTTTCATTATCTTATACATATACATCCTTCTTTTTGCAGAAAATCGCGCATGAAAATCATCATCCACAACAGTGCATTCCTTGATGTAGATCGCTATAGAAATAATACTATTGATCGCAGCTATGATATTTTTCGGTTCCATTCTCGTCTCTGCTGAAAAATGAGCATACTGGTTGAGTGCATGCACACTCGCATCGGTTCTACCGGATACGGTCAAAGGAATTTTAGTTTTAAAAATTTGTGCGAGCACATTTTCCATGACCTGCTGGATGGTAAGAGCGTCTTTCTGTATCTGCCAGCCATGAAAAGAATGACCGTCATAACAGAAGCGAATTAGAAATTTTCTCATAATAAGATAAATCCTATTTGCACGAGCAGCAGAGCTGGCAATAGAAGATCGCAGGGATGATAAGAGCATGAAAGTTCACTGCTTAATAGACTTTCCGCAGTTGCTGAGCACTTATGCACTTTTTTTAGTGACCTGTTCACAATAAGAGGGAAAAGCTCGGATATCTCATTCAGTCCTATCTTTCTTTTTATATGATACTTATACAATCTTATTGTGTGCGAATATTCATGATAAATTATAGGAAGAAATCGGATAATACCATAGAGAAAGAGCGTTGACGAATTACGTATTTTCTGCGGGATTACTTTGTGCCATTGTGCAAGGAATGAGAATGCCGAAGTTGATTTCACCAGCACAACTGTATAGCTTATCATTATGGCAATAGATACAATGATCATTAGATCCTTTTGCCATGGATCGCCAAATACATAACCCATAAGAAAAATTGTAAGTAAAAGAGAAGATATACGCAAGATCGTATTTGTAACTGCGATAAGATTTTTTGGATACATCAGCAAAGACAACACCAGAATAATGAGCACAGATATCAATCCGCCAGCTGGCGGATGGAAAAAGAAGAGAAAAATGATCTGTGAGATAACAAATAATATTTTGACAAGTGGATTTAGATGGTTAAGCATGAGGAGAAATTATTGTTTGGGAACCTCCACGCTATCCTCTGGTTCCGGAAAAATGAAAATACTGTCTTCTTCGGTTGTGATCAGAACAGAATCTATGATCGAGGAGGTATCCTGAATTGTAAATGATGAATCCTGAATAAAAGTGCTGTCCGGAAATATAATTGTAGAATCGATTATAACTATAGTATCTTCTACTGTTTCAAAAGAAAGGAAATGTGTTCCATCAAAGAAATCAGAAACCTCGGTTATCAGTTCGTGTTGGGGATAATCGGTGAAAAGTTTTTCAAGATAGGGTCTGGCAGAAGTTGTGTCCCGGTTTTCTGTCACAAAAAGGTAGGACTTCAAATATAATGCTTGCGGATACACTTCTGTGGAATCATACAAAGCGAGGATTGTATCTAAATATGCATAACTTTGCTCTAGTGTAACAGAATCAAAGTAAAAATCCAGCGCTTTATACAAATACTGCCGGGCATAGTGTTCTTCCGGATCTACAAGCTCAAAGGGCTCGTTATTGATAAGTTTTTTTCCAGCAATCGTATATTTTGAAACGGGATAATCGGTTTCAAGGAGCAGGAATATCTCTGAAGCTTTATCTGTATCCTGAAGTTTTTCCTGATAAGTCCAAAGCTTCATAAAGAGAACTTTTGGTATGATCTCTTTCTCAAATTCCTGAATAGTATTGTGAAGATTCTCTATTTTTACGAGAAGCTGCTGCTTGGTAACAACAACTACTTTCTCAGGTTCTGTTACAGTGCTGTCTGCCATTGTGGAATCAATAAGAACACTGTCTGTAAGAGTTGTATCAATAATTGATAATCCTCTAAGACTGTCTGCAAGTGATGAGTCCGGTATAACAATAGAGATTGAGTCATCTTCGATCTGAATTATTGCGACAGTATCAAAAAATGCCGAAATCGAATCTTCAGTTACCGAAGCAGAATCTTCCATCTGAACTGGGATATCTATTTCCAGAGAATCTGAAATAAAGAGGGAGTCGTTCTCAGTGTCAATTGAGTCCGGTTCCGGGTAGTACAGTATCATAATAGTAAGGGAATCAAGCTCCTGCCTGAGTAGTGGAAGCCGCTCGATGATATTATCATACATTGCGAGGGCTGAGTCCGGCTGGTTCAGGTCAAAATTATAGTATTCCGCAAGCTGAAATTGGAATTCAACGATTTGGCTTATCTGACTACTGCTTTGAATTGTTTGATAACCGATAAGTTCCTGGGCGATTTTTAATTTATTTTTTGTCTGTTTAACCAGTTTTTCATTGAGATGTTTTACGGTGACAGCATTGAATTTTTCCACAGCTTGTTCATAATCCTGCAGCACATCAAAATAGATATTACCCCAGTAATAATTGATCTCAGAGATTATCTTCTTTCCCTTGTTATCTTTGATGATATTATCAAACATGTCAAATGCTTTTTCCGTATTTCCCAGATGAGCTTCGCAGATAGCCATATACATCCTTATCTCAGGAAGTTTGTCATAATCGACTTCAATATCATTAAGTTTTTCGAAAACAAGAAGAGCTTCTTTATATTTACCGATCTCGACATATATATTGCCGATATAAAATAAAACATCCAGCTGGCATCTTTTGGTCGGTTTTTCCGCAAGTAGATTCCGAAAAGCAAGCTCCGCATTACGATATTCACCATTTTTGAACTCAATTTCAGCGTAGAGGAACATTGCTTTGAGGTGAGGTTTTCTTTTAAGATTTGTATTCAGCAGCTCCAGAATTGTGTTCCTTGCATCATTATATTTATCCCTCTCGATATAATAATCTGAAAGATCAAAGTATGCTTCTGTGCGAACTTCCTGAAATCTTGGATTGGTAAAGATCGCAGAAAACTGCTTCATCGCATCATCGTATTCCTTCATTGCAAGATAGGTCTTTGCAAGATAGAGTTTTGCAATAGGATAGAGCTCGTATTTATTGTAATATTTCTCATATTCCTGAAATTTTCGAAGTGCTTTTATGTAATTTTCCTGTTCGTAAAAGCATTGCCCTATCAGCAGGATCGCATTGTCAACCCATTTGTTCGTGGGATATTCCTGTATGATATACGTACACTTGCCAATGGATGTTTCGAATTTCGAATCAATACTTGGCGAAACCTTTCCGTCGTTCTTCTCTTTTGCATTCAGCGCTTCTGCGTAGTATTTTTTCGCATTATAAAAGATATTATAATAGACACAACCTGTGAGCACCAGCAAGACTGAAATAATTAAGAGAAGTATACGTGTTTTCATTTTTCGAGATTACTCTAAGCTACCCACCACGCGTTCCACTTCTTCAAGTATTTCGCAGGATTTCACCAGTTCTTTCATATTTGTATGGTCGGGATAAAGAGGTCTGTCAATATCAAGAAAATCAACGTGTCTTCGTATAACTTCTTTTGCTTTTGTGACACCAGCGCCAAATTTATATTCTTCTTCGCGGAAATCAAGTGCCTGTGCCGCAGCCATGAATTCAATACCAAGAATCCCATATGCATTGTCCATGATCTGGAAATTTTTGATCGCGGTATTCATTCCCATAGAGACAAAATCTTCCTGATCGGCAGCAGCAGGAATGGATTGAATTGAAGCTGGAGCACAAAGAATTCTCTGTTCAACGATTTGCATGTCCGCAGTGTATTGGCTGAGCATCAAGCCGGAGAACATGCCGGCACCTTTTGTGAGGAACGCCGGCAATCCAACGCTTAATGCCGGATTGTTCAATCTGTTCATGCGGCGTTCGGACATTACGGAAACCATTGTGATCGCAGCGCTTATCATGTCCATTGGAAGTGAAACTGGAGAGCCCTGGAAATTAGCTCCTGTAAGTTGCAGTTTTCTATCCGGGAAGAATACAGGATTATCACCAACTCCGTTCAACTCGATCTCAACTTGTGAACGAGCATAGGCAATTGCATCGTGAGCAGCACCGATTACCTGCGGAGTGGAGCGCATGGAATAGGCATCCTGTACTTTGCATTTCATTCTTCCTTCTGAAAGGTCGCCGCCTTTGACGAGCTTTTGAATTGACTTTGCACAACGGATTGCACCTTTAAATCCACGAATTTCGTGAAGCAGGGGAGTGTAGGGCTTCATATTTGCTTTGAGTGCTTCGAGGGACATTGCTGCTGCAATTTCTGCCTGTTTGAGCCATCGGTTTGCATCGTAAAGCATAATAGCACTCATAGCAGTCAAAAGGTTAGAACCATTGATCGCAGCAAGCCCATCACGAGCTTTAAGTCCGGGAATTGGAATACCTGCTCGGTCCATTGCATCTTTGCCTTCGAGAAGTTCTCCCTGATAATATGCTTTTCCCTCTCCAAGAAGAAGAAGTGCGATCTGTGACATTGGAGCAAGGTCTCCACAGGCACCCACAGAACCTTTCTGGCAAACAAAGGGCGTTACACCTTTATTCAACATTGATGCAAGTGTAAGTGGAATTTCAGGACGGCAGCCGGAGTTTCCTTTCACAAGCACATTTATCCTGCCGACCATTGCTCCGCGCACGTATTCAATAGGAGCCGGATCACCGATTCCTGCAGCATGATTGTATACCAAATAACGCTGAAAGTCTTCCATCTGTTCATCGCTGAGTACTACTTCGGAAAATTCGCCGATTCCGGTATTTACTCCATACATGATCTCATGGGCTTTGATCTTTTCTTCCAGCATTGAGCAGCACTCTTTGACTCGTTCGATGCTTTCCTGAGGAATTTCAACTTTTTCATTTTCTCGAGCGATCCTCACGACCTTTTCAATAGTTAAATCATATCCATTCAAAACAATTGCCATGGTAAGCTCCTTTATATTATAATTCTGTTATTATTAATTGAAGTGTCTTTTCTATGTCAATATATGCGACTTTATCACGATCCCAGAAATCCACCCCTGCCTTACGTAGTTTGGTGTAGATGCCATAGGTTTTTTTTCCAAAAGTATGTTTTGGAGTTTCATTCAGGAAATCAGGGTCAATACGAAGACGCAAATCCAATGCCTGGCATGCAGTGATATATTCGATGGCAATTATCTTGCGGACATTTTCCAGAATTTCCCTGAACTGACGAGCAGCGATCGTGCCCATGGACACGTGGTCTTCGACATCTTCACTTGTGGGAATGGAATCCACGCTTGCAGGATGCGCAAGTACTTTATTTTCCGAAACCAGAGCAGCAGCAGTATACTGCAGGATCATGATCCCGCTTTGCAATCCGGGCTCTGTTGTTAGCATGCTGGGAAGTCCATGGCTCAGAAATTGAGAAGTAAGTTTAAAGATTCTTCGTTCCGAAATATTTCCAAGTTCAGCAATTGCAATCTTCAAAAAATCGCAGACTTGAGCAATGGGTTCTCCATGGAAATTTCCACCTGAAAATGCCTTGATAGGTCTCTCGGCTTCAGGAATGATGAGTGGGTTATCAGTAACTGCATTTGCTTCCCGTCCAATAATATTTGCAGCAAAATCGAAAATTTCTTTAATTGGTCCTACCACTTGTGGAAAACATCGTAGAGAGTAACTGTCCTGTACCTCTGATTTTCTGGAATCTATCAGAGCGCTGCCTTCAATATATTTCATGACCTTGCGAGCGATCTCGATCTGACCTTTTTGCCTGCGTAATTCATGAATCCTTGGTTGGAACGCATCGGACACACCTCGTAATGCTTCTAGAGATGCAGTAAAAATTTTAATCGAATTTTTTAGAAGGACTTGTGCATCGACAAGCGCCAATGCAGCGATCGCAGTCATTACATTGGTGCCGTTGTTCAGTGCAAGCCCTTCTTTAGCGTCAAGCACAACACGCTCGATACCTGCGTCGTGCATTGCTTTCAATCCAGAAATGGTCTTTATAGTATAGTTATCACGATCGGTATTTTCTTCGATGATCACTCTTCCGCTATATTCTTCCAGCTCCTGGTCTTCTCCTCGAGAAAGCACAAGCATAATATGAGATATTGGCGCAAGATCACCGCTTGCACCCACAGAACCTTGAGCAGGAACTGCAGGATGAACTCCTTTGTTCAACATTTCTATAAGCGTTTCAAGAGTTTTCAGTTTGATGCCGGAGTAGCCGCTTGCAAGTGAATTGATCCTCAGCAGCATGCTTGCCCTCACAACTTTGACCGGAAGATAATTCCCCACGCCTGTGGAATGACTGATAATCAAATTTCGCTGTAATTCTTTTAATTTTTCAGGAGCAATTAGTTTGTCTTTGAAAGCGCCAAAGCCGGTATTAACTCCATACACAACCTGATTTTCTTTGATAATATTATCTACGCATATACGACACTTTTGTATCTTTATCTTTGCTTCCTCAGTGAGAACCACCTTTGCTTTTTTCTCGGCTACTGTGTAAATCTGTTTGAGAGTTAGAGAATTTCCATCGATATAGATCGTTACCATATTAGAATCGCTTTTCTAATGATAGAGAAAAACGCTGAAGTAGGTGATCATAACCGCAGTTCAGCGATACCGAGCTTTCTTTTGTTATCCCTTTATTATAGAGATGCACGGAATGGACTGCTTTGATCATGCTGACAAGCCGGTTTACAAGCATTCCTGCAATAGTAAATTTTGAGATGATCTTATATTTGTTCTTCTCGCGACGAAGTTCGCCATAACGATACCACACATTTTTGGAACCCCAATCCCATGCTTGATCGCCGATATAGAGATACTCTTCAATGAATTGATCGTAATCTTCCTGGGTCCAAGGTTCAGTAAAATTATAATATCCATATAATGCATTTCTTGCATACAAATACACAAAGTTATTATATTCTGCGCTGCAATAGTAATCTTGTAGCAGGGTGTAGTATAAGTCATCAGCACCTGTGATCTGCGTTCCTGAATAAGCTTCTGCATATTTTTTATAATCGTTCTCAGTCCATTTTGCCTGTTGCAGAAAACCGAAATAGCCAAGCCACAGTAGCGTCTCTGCAGCGAGACTTGCAACTCCCGAAGAAGTATTCTTGGCGTATAGTTCGCCCGTGCCGGGAATGGCAAATGACATCAGTGCAGCCAGAGCTTTTGATTTGGGCTTTTCTGCATGAAGTATAGAAGAGCTTAATAATACGAGAATAAGTACGATGATTAAAAATTTGTATTTCATTTTGTGATTCCAATCTTTACTAATTCGCTTTTTCCGCCAACCTTGACCATTGCGAAATACACGCCTGAAGAAACATTGTCAATCGGCCACACATATTCATTATTTATATATGCTGTGATTGATAGCTCATCACTGAATAGAATATCCGCAGCGAGGTTATAGATCTTTATTGAGGAAGCGGCATCTTGATTTGAACGTATTCTTATCCTGACTTCTCCGGATTCAGCTGGATTGGGATAGGTAAGTATCGTAAAGGTTGATGTTGAGTCAGGATTTCCATCTGAGAGAGTTGTTACACAAGCTGTTCTTTGAGGTCCATTTTTATATCCGTTCCAATAGACTTCTACAGGGGAATTATCAATATGAGTAAACGAATACATCTGAACGAGAGAATCGGAGATCGGCAGATACAGCATCGAGGATGATCCATTCTGAGAAATTGAGGGAGATGCAAGAGCTAACCCGTTCGCAAAACTATACATGTCCTGAACTACACAATTGTTATCAATTGCCTGAGTCCAATTCGAGGAAGTGGGAAGGTAGAGTGAAATATTTTCAGCCAAATAATTCTGCCCGATAATTGGTGAAACGGATCCTGAATAGGATACATCATAAGGCATGATTGGGGTTTTATTCAAAAATGAACCGTTGGGCTGCAAGATGAAGATCCTATCATCGCAGGTGAAAACCAAGTCGTGTGAGCCATCATTATTCACATCACCAAGGGAGATATTGGAAGGATTTAAGACAGGATAGGTGGCAGAATCAAATATCTGAGTTACAATGCCATCTGCAATGACATGTATCGAACCGGAATTATCTTGAACATATATTCGCTGTTCATGAACAAAATCTTTCATTAAGCTCTCAATAACCGGATAGTAATTGCCTATCTGAGCTGTTAAAGGAAATTCTTCACACATTGTAAGAGAAGTATCATAAATTGCTACAGTGTTTTCATGAGTAAGTGCAACAAGCTCATGAAGGATTGGATTAAAAGCGATCTTCTCAATATGCGTATTTTCCTGAGCAATAACAGATGGGGTATCTCCATCAAATCTTACTTTTCTCAAACCAAGATCAGTTGGAACGATAATATCATTTTCTGAAATTTGAATTGGAGAATCGGTGATCCATCTATCGAGCTTGATGCCGTAAGCTGTTATAGGTGGATTGTCCATGATGTCATATCGTATAAAGGCAAGAGAATCTTCGAGTGACAGGATTACATATTTCTTTTGTTCAAACTCTGCCAGAGAGAGAGGTTGTGTGATAGGCTTAGAAAAAGCTATAGTGGTATCACCAAATAGTTCTTCATTGAACATCAACAGAGAATCTGATGCAATTGCGATAACATGAGTATCGAATATGTCGTTTTTATAAACAATCAATTCATGTTCAGGATTGAATTTCTGAGCCGGTTTGTAGGATGTGATCTCGTCATAGGTCTGATACTGAAATGTGAAGGACATTTCCACACCGTAATTGCTGATGTTTTTGATTTCGAGCAGAGAATTTATGTCGTCGTTGCTGAATGAGTTCGGTCTTGTATTAGGGGCAAGTTTATAGTTGTGATATCGATTCGTATCACTTGGTGTCCATGTGCCGGGTTTGGTTTTGAAGAAGGGTTCGTAACAGGTTCCGTAGGGGAAATAGGAATAGGGATTTCCAATGTCTTCGATGCCGTCTGCTTCGATGAGCTTCACCCCGCGACGTGAGGATTTAGCGTTCACCATATTTGCATCAAAGCGGTTATACCATCCATCATCAACATTAACGAGTTCATCATAAATAACATAATCATCGATGTGCCAGATGCATAATCCGCCGTTTGTTTCTGCTTCAAGATAGATATCAGTTGTTGGAAGGAAATAATCAAATTCGTGGTTGTTTTGTTCAGTTACAGGATTCATCGGATAAAGGGGAACCCGTCCTGTAATATCATCTACTTTGATGACCGGCGCTCCCTGATTATCCAGCTCGACTTCGCGATTCTCAATAAGAAAATATTCTTTATTATTGATGGGAATTTTTACGAATTGAGGATGAACTGCATCCGGGAGTTCCGCAGCAGAAACAGTGATATCCGAAGGCGAATCTACTGTGATAAATTTTCCAGATGCTTCGAACTCGTTTCCCCAGATCAAAATACGTGACCACGCAGATGGAAGGGTTGGGAGCACTGCTTCGATGACAAGAGAATCAGGGGGAGTTTGCATCGTGTCTATCAGAACTGCGGATCCAAAACCGCCGCTGTCCATAATATCCCAATACCCGACTGCGGGAAACATATTGGAGGTGTTATATAAATCCACAAAGCCAAGCCCGTGACCGAATTCATGAAAAAATTCTGCATTAATAGAACCAAATCCGTAGATGAAATGTCTACTTTTATAAAAATCTTGAGAAATGGTTTCAGGAGAGTTAGCTCCTGCTTTTACGAAATAAGTGCTGCCATTGACCGCAATAGAATCATCTTTCAGATGGAAATAGCAGGAAGGAATATCGCAGGGAGTATCCCAGAAAACATCGTGCTGCCAGTCCGAGCCGGCATGGATGATCATAATGTGATTATATTCTGAAAATATGATGCCAGGAGTATGTTCGAATTTTGTTGTGTCCGCAGTTGTAATAGCATCCTTGAAATACTGGATTAGTCGGTCAGATTTTAGATCCCAATCTTCGGTATCAGGCCAGTAATACGCCATCTGCTGAGGCATTTGATATGCAGTGTCAGCTTGATGAGGGAATATCTTAAAATGGAAGTTTTTCTCCTGAAGAGGATTAAAAGTGTTCAGCACACCGAGACTTGCAGTCTGGTAATAGTACTGCATTGCCTTAACAGTCTGATGGAAGAAGGTTGAGTCATGAGGAGGAGAGCCGATAGTACTTATCGAATCCTTTACACCGTTAACTTCAAAGTAGTCCCAATGTCCAAAATCGAATTTGCCGTTTCCTGTTGTCTTAGGGTTATCATCAGGAATGAAATCCACGAGTATGACCAGCAAATCCACCCCTTCAAAACCATCTTTTGTTAAACTGGAGAGTTTTTTAGATAATCCCTGGGTAGTATAAATTTTTTGATGTACTTCATAAGGAAGTTTATTCAATTTCTCATATCTCTTCTGCATTTCCTGAGCCGGTAACCGTTTGAATGTATAAGACGGAGACTTGGCAAAAAGAAACAGAGGGATAGAGAGAAAGAGCAATGTGTATATGAGAGTTCTTGTAATTTTCATACGTGACGTTCCACTATTATTTCTACTCTGTGATGTAGAATCAATTTATTCTTTATGTAGTTTATACTTAGTTTAGAATGTAACACCTAATGAGAAGGTCTTATTATTAGTAGTCAGCTCACCGGCAGGTTGAAGAGCAAAGTCAAAATAGAGATCTTTTCCTTTTGAGAATTCGTAACTGATACCCCCGCCGAAAGAGATACCTTGAATATGACCCGCAACGTCGTTCACATAACCAACACGAAGAGAGATAAGGTTGTAGTATTTATACTCGACACCAATATTCTCGATCATTGAATCAAGTTCATTTTTGAAACCGTCATCGCCCCAGGAAGTGAAAATACGTTTCCAGAGCGGGTCGTTATTAACCATCATTTTATTGATATCACCGGTTACAGTGAGTTTATTGTATTTGTCGTCTAAAATTCTATAGGAAAGACCCAGCTTAAGGTTAAGAGGCATGGGCTGTTTTGATTCTGAATTTTGGTAGCTCATATCCGGACCGAAATTCTGAATGTTCACACCAAAGTCGAGTTTGGGAATAAAGAAATTCTTTTTGAGAAGCCCAAGGTCAACAACAAAGGTGTAACCTATTCCTGCTGCAGTCATACCAACTCCTTCGATAAGTGGTGCCAGATCACTGATAACACCCTTGAGATTGATACCAACACCAAGTTCGTCATTCAACTTCGTTCCATAAGAACCGGCCGCAGCAATTTCATAACTATTAAAGCTTCCACGATACACTCCGTCAGTGTCATAGGCTTCTTGTTCGCCGTATGTCATATAGGTAATATTCAAACCAAGTGTTCCAATACCCTCAAAGTATTGAGAATAACCAAGATATTCATAATACATGTCCTCGAGGACATCACCAAACCACTTTGAGTGCATAAGACCGAGTTCAGAATTATCCTGAAAGGCAAGTCCGCCCGGATTCCACCAGGATGCAAAACCTCCTTCAGCAATAGCAACATAGGATTGTCCCAAACCGTTTGGGCGTGAGCCGGGGTCAATAAGAAGGAATATACATGTTGCTTCTGAACCTGCAAAAGCGAACTGTGTAAAAGTTACCGTAAAAAGAACGATTAAAAGAAGCGATATGCCGAGTTTATTTTTTATTTTCATGATAAAAACTCCTTTTTATAATTTTAAATTTCATGAGAAAATACCTCAAAGTGCGTTACATCCGTGTGAGGTTCACGAGTTATGTTATGACCTAACAAATAACAATATATGTCACTCCTAATAATTTTTTATCTGGTGCCGAAGGCCGGACTCGAACCGGCACGAACCAAGGTTCGCTGGATTTTGAGTCCAGTGCGTCTGCCAATTTCGCCACTTCGGCAATGGCTAAAAGCTAAGATGAGCATAATTGATGTCAAATTTTTTCTATCTATCCAGTTCATGATCGATTGGTTTCAAGGTATCTTCATCAGTGCCCGTTTTTGCTTTTATCAATTCAAGTTTTAGGCGCAATAATGCAGCGGTTTCTGCATCGGTTTCATTCTGGATCATTATCTGATATATATAGACAAGCTCCTTGTTTAAACCTAGCTCTTCATATATCTGAGCTAAGAGCTGGTAGTATTCATTTTTCTCTTCTTGTGGGGCAACTTCAATAATATAATTAAGTGTGTCAATGGCATAAAGAAATTGCTGATTCGCTAAAAGTCCGTCGATAAACATCTCATAGGAATTTGATTTCAAATCTGAATCAGGAAAACGGTTGAGAAGGGCGATGGTAGTCTCGACTGTCTTATCCCATTTGTTCTGTGTTTTATATACAATTGAAAGATTATAATATACAGAATCCAGCCACGTGCTGTGAGGGTATGTTTCAATTAATGAGGTATATTCCTTTATTGCTTCATCATAGTTTTGTATTGTTACATAATAGTTTGCAAGCTCGAAATGAAGCTTTGGCACCTTTGAACTTTTTGGATATTTTTTTATAAACTGGGTATATATCTCGGTTGGATTATCATAAAATCCGAGATAATAATTACATTTTTCGATCTGAAGGAATGCATGATCCTTGTCTTTTAAGGAGCTGTTAAAATATATAAAATGTGTGTAATATAATTTTGCTTTTTCATAATCCATTAGAGAAAAATAAATATTTCCTATCTCCCTCAGAGACAGTATTCCGTAGTCATCAAAAGGATAATCTTCATAATTTTTATCAAATACTGATATCGCAGTGTTTGTGCTATCCAAAGCAACATAGGATTTGCCGGCAAAGTACATTGCTTCAGCAGCAAATAGCCCATCCGGATTGCCATGAACATAATTTTCTAAATCCTGAATTGCTTGATCATAAAGTTCATTATCAAAATGTAATTTTCCTGAAAAGAACACGAGCACTGAATCGTGGGTTTGTGTATCTTCATCAACAATAGGAGTTGACTCATACTGAGCATGAAGGCATGTTGCAATTATGAGCAAGAGCAGAAGGAATATGTTTTTTTTCATGAATCTATTCAAGCTTTACAGAGACTATCTTGGACACGCCTTCTTCTTCCATTGTGATGCCATAAAGGTAATCGACCGCTTCGATAGTCCGCTTGTTGTGTGTTATGATAAGGAACTGCGTATCAGACGAAAACTTATTCAACAGCTTAAGAAATCTGCCTATATTGGAGTCATCAAGGGGCGCATCGATCTCATCGAGAATACAGAAGGGACTTGGTTTAACAAGATATATCGAGAACAGCAACGCTATCGCAGTAAGTGCTTTTTCTCCACTTGAAAGTAAGTTAATATTCGTGATCTTTTTTCCTTTTGGATTTGAATATATCTCAATTTTTGAATTAAGTGGATCTGACGGATTTTCCAGCTTGAGCACGCCCTTGCCGCCATCAAAAATTTCTTTGTAGATCGTATCAAAATTTTTCTGAATGATTGTGAAGGTTTTCATGAACATCTTTTCTGCAGTTTCATTGAGTTGAGATATCGCTTCCTGAAGATTGGTTTTGGAATCAACCAGGTCTTTTTTCTGCTCATTAAGGAATTCCAATCGTTTTTTCTGAGTTTCATAATCATTGATCGCAGCAAGGTTTATGGGTCCCAGATTTTCAAGACGCTTTTCTTGTTTTTCTCTATCTGTTCGCAGCTCAGCAGGATCAAGCTCTTCATAATCTTCGGTTTTATCATGTGATAGATCATGATGATAATGCTGGATGACATCATCTTTCAAATGCTCGATCTTCAGCTTTGTCTCCTGGATTTTAAGCTCGACCTCGTTCTTATCTCGGGAAAAAACTTCTTTCTTGAATTCGAGGTCATGAAGTTTCATTTTAAGCGTATTGAGTTCTTTTCTTAATTCGTGGAATTCGTTTTCAATGGATACATTTTTATTTTTGAAAGTACGCAGTTCATCCACTTTTTCTTTAAAAGAGACCTCAAATTTCTCGGTTTCTTTCTGCAGATTTTCAATCTCATCTTTCAAAGGTTCGATCGAATTCTGCAATTTCTCGAACTCCTGTTCATTTGCAAGTGCAGTTTCCTTTATTCTAATAATGTTCTGTTTGATATATGCCATATCTTTTTCGAGTTTGGTGACTTCAATTTTCTGATCATTCACCAATCCTTCATAACGATACTGCTCTCTGCGGGTTGTCTTTAGTGTTGCCTGAACAGATTCCAGTTTTTGTTGAAGGGCTTTTTCCTCATGTTCAGGGATTTCATTGAGCTTCACCTCAACTGATTTCAAACCTTTAAAGATCTCAGTTTGCTGGGTATCCATTTCTGTAAATTGCTGCTTATTATCTTTCACCAGCTCTTGGAAATTATCTTTTTGAATAGTGATATTGATGAGCTGTTTCTCTTCCTTTTCAAGGAGTTCAGATGTAACAACAATATCTTTTGTTACGAACTGAATTTTCTTTGTAAGCTCCGATTTTTTCTTGGAAATATCCTCGATCGAGTCTGAAAGTTGAGAATGTTCCTTTTGCAAAGTGGCTATGTTTTTATCAATATTTTTTAATTCTGCTTTGCGGCTGAGAAGACCCTTTGAAGAGGCGTCGATCCAGTGAGTAGTTACCACTCCGCGATTGGAGTATATCTCGCCATCCTTAGTTATAAAATAGAAAATATTATCATCATTTTGATACTGAGAAACAAGTGAGAGAGCGATATCCCGGTTCTCAACAATGTAATAATTTTCAAGCAGTTTCGGATGCACGATCTCGTTCTTTAAAATAATTATTTCTGCAAGAGGAACAGCATTTTTGATCTTTATAATTGCATTATTTTTTTTATGATTTGTATACTTTATGATGAGCTGAGAGGTTAGCTTTTTCTCTTGCAAAAAGGAGATGATCTCCCGAATATCCTGCTCTTCACAAATTGCAGAAAGAAGGATATTTCTTAGTGTCTGTTCAACGAGACCGATAAACTCATCCTTCACTGAAATATTTTCTGCGAGAGTAGTAATGTTTTTATTCCTGAATTTTTCTAAAAGTGCCTTCGTGCTGTCAGAATATCCTGCAAAATTTTTCTCCCATTCTTTGAGCTGCTGTTTTTCATTCTCAAAAGCTTTTATACGCAGAAGAATATCATGAGATTCATCAACCAGTTGTTGCTCTTTCGCTTTGATCTCTTCCATATTTTTCTCGTGAGAGAGCTTCTTTTCACGAAGTGCATGAAGCGATTGTGTGCTTTGCTTTTGCTTTTCTTCATGCTCTGTTACGAGCTCGCAAAATTTCTCATATTTTGTGCCGTAATCATCAATTTTAACTTTGATCCTGTTAAGCTGTTCAGAAATAAAGCGCTGCCTGGTTTCCAGCTCATTTTTTTTATTAAGTATTTTTTGTTTTTTGGACTGGAATTCATTTATTTTATGATAGATCTCATCATTTTCTTTGTTTAGATTATGAACATTTTCTTTGATCTCTGCGAGTTTTTTCTCGTATTTTTCAGTCTGTTCTTTTTGGAGAGTAAGAGATTCTTTTGTCTCTTCGAGTTTTTTGTATTCTTTTTCAAGAACATCTGAGCCGGATTCTTTTTGCAGTTTGATCGCTTTGATTCGTTCGTGAGTATCTTCGAGTTTAATTTTATTATTTGTAATTTGTTGCTTGTTCAGAAGTATCTGCTTTTCAAAGGAATTGATCGCGTCTTCGATCTCATGCTGCCTTGCCTGCTCCTTTTTGAGCTTATCCTCGATTGCAAGAAGTGCTTGTTCTTTTTTAGTAAATTCACTATCGCATTCAGTGAGTTCTTTATTGTTTTGTGTGATCTTCTGCTCCAGAGCGAGAAATTTCTCATTCATTGGAGCGACCTGTTTGTGCATTTTGAAGAATTCGATTCCAGCCAATTGAATCTTAATTGTGTTTATCTTGTTGTTAAGATTTTGATACCGTTTTGCTTTCCCAACCTGATGTCGAAGTGAGCCAACTTGATATTTGACTTCAGAAATAATATCATCGAGCCGGATGAGGTCATTTTCCACGGAATTAAGTTTGTTCTCACATGTACGCTGGCTCTGGTTATACTTCATTATGCCGGCAGCTTCTTCAAACAGATATCGCTTGTCCTCATCCGAGCTATTGAGCAGATCATCGATCATTTTCTGTTCTATGAAGGAATATGCTCTGCGTCCCATACCAGTGTCATAAAAGAGATTGAGAATGTCTTTCAGGCGGCAAGCCTGTCCATTGATCATATACTCACTCTCGCCATCAGCATAGAGTTTTCGCGTAACCTTAACCTCTTCATATTCAACAGGCAGGATCTTCTTGTCATTTTCAATAATGATAGAGACTTCTGTGAAACTGTGCGCACTTCGCTTTCGTGTACCTTTAAAAATAACATCACGCATGGTTCCGCCGCGAAGTCTGTGCACATTCTGCTCGCCCAGAACCCAGTGAATCGCATCAGAAATATTTGATTTTCCGCAACCATTGGGTCCAACAATGCCGGTCAGTCCCCTAGCAAAACTAAGTTTAATTGGTTCGCCAAATGATTTGAAACCGACAATTTCAAGTTGAGACAATTTCAATGAAACTCCTTATAAAAAGTTTAAAATCCTGTTTCCAATCCAAAATGCACCGTGCCCTGCAGGGGATTTGTCCAAGTGCCGTCCTGATAGCCGATTCCGTAATCTATTTTGATAATACCGATTTTGCTTTTGAGACGAACTCCCAAACCAACACCGATCAGACTTTTATATTCTTCGCAATAGCCATAATCCACAAATGCAAAAGCACGTGAATCCCGTGATAGTAAGTATCTGTATTCAAAACTGATGATACCGAATTTTGAAGCAGTAAATTGGTTGTCAACAAATCCTCTTAAGCTCTCATACCCTCCAAAGGAAAACTTATCATAGATTGAGAGGGTGTCATTTTTTGTAAAGATGAGTTTGGTGAGACCCTTTATGTAAAAGACATTGTAATAATTTATCGGTATGAGCACTTCCAATTCTTCAGAAATGAGCTGATCATAGGATTTTTTCGAGCGCCAGCGGATCGTATAATTAGTCGTATTTTTATAACCTTTTCTCGGATTGATAGGATAGTCGAGTTTATTGATCTCAGCAATTGCTCCTACTCCATTTCTGTCAATGCTGACAGTATCTTCAAGCGAGCTGCTGTAGGTGTATTGGAGTCCTATTTTGGTGTAATTTTTCATAGTGAAGAAGGATGCGATCTGAAGGTCGGTATTAACGTATGTTGTATCCACAGTTCTTCTTCGCAGAGATGCTTCAGCTGAAATCTGTTGAGCAAGAATAAAGGGCTCGCGGTAGGATATATAAAATTCTGATGATTTGGAAGTAAGCTTATTCCACTTGAGCTGCACTTCTCTGTCAGTCCCGATAATATTAAGAAAGGAAAAATCGATAAAACCGGTAAGGCGTTCTGCAAATGTGATATCCTCTTTTGAAGAAGCCAGCCCGAGCACACCCTGGAAATGATTCATGCTTTTCTCTTTTATGATGATCATTATCTGCCAGTTATTCAAAGGTACCATTTCAACCGATTCGATATATTTTTTATGAAGCAAATTCTGCTTTGCCCGCTCTATCTTTCTGGAATCATATATCTCATTCTCCTGAAAGTTCAGAAGAAGTTCGAGTGTTTTTTCTTTTGTAACCGTATTTCCTACAAAGATAATATCCGAAATACGCACCAACTCGTTTTCATGAACATTATAATTGAGAAAGAGTGAATCCTCTACAATCCTCATGCTGTCGAGAGTGATCTTGCAGAATGGGTAGCCCTTTTCGGAATAAATTTCAGCGATGGCTCTCATGTCATAATTGGCTTTTTGAATGGAGAATGGAGAATTCTTATGCATCGAAAGAAAGCTTTTCAATTTTTTCTGTGAGAAATATTTATTGCCCTTGAATATGATATATGCAACGAAAAGTTTTTGCCCTTCATCGATAGCGATAGTTATCGAGACACCTTTTCCGTCGTTGGATGGTTCTACTTTAGGAGGTGGAATTTTTGTGAGGTAAAATCCTCTGGAGAAATAGAGCTGAAGCACGTTCTCAATGTTTTCATTCAGTTTGTCATAGGAGAATTGGTCTCCAGTTTTAAGGGCAAGAGCTTGTATGATTTCAGCATTGGTGAAGTGGGAATTGCCAGAGATCTCGATTGTTTTAATGGTTAATTCGTTTGCGAATAGAATGGATCCGTAACATAAAAGATATAAGCTTAAAATGAGTATATAAAATATTGTTTTACTGATTGTTTTTTTCATAGGAAAATTAACAATTCTGCGCAACAAAAAATAATGGAAAGTATAAATGCAGAATAGTATTTATCACTGTTTTAGCTTCTCCTGTTAACATGTTGAATCTATCAAAAACCGTGTCATTCCTCCCGATTTGTCGGGAGGAATCCAGTATTTTCATTAGATACTGATGCAATGAGTGTTTTTATTTGCATGATATAACTTTTCAGCTTCATTCATCAAACCATTCTTCTGAAAGGTCTTTCCATTCAGGATTTTCTTTCTCAATAAGTTCAAGTTTCCACTTTTTATTCCATTTCTTCAGTTGCTTTTCTCTTTGAATCGCACTTCTCACATCATTTGTCATTTCATAGTGAACAAGTTTATCAACACCATATTTTTTGGTAAAACCATCAATGAGTTTATTCTTATGCTGGTACATTCTGCTCTCTAAGTTATTTGTAACTCCAATGTAGAGCGTGCCGTTTCGTTTGCTTGCAAGTATGTACACGAAGTAATTTTTATCCATATGATTAAACTAACTATATAACATTTCTGGATTCCCAATCAAGTTGGGAATGACAAATGGGAAGAATTTTACTTTCATGAGCATTAATAATAAAGTTCAAAAAAGTTACCAATAATTGAAACCAAGCTAAAATATTATTAAACATTGTAAACCAATTCATCATAACCAAACGAAAAATAAAAAACCAGTGTCATTCCCACTCCTCTTCATGTCATTCCCGCGAACGCGGGAATCCAGTCTTTGGGTTATTATTTTTACTACTTCCCAAATAACAAATAAAGAATTGATTATGGATTCCCTCCCCAATTAAATTGGGGATCGCGGGAATGAGAATCAGGGTGTGTTCACTCATTTTTATCTTTTGAGTATAAATCCTTGCATTCAATCATTTCATCATTTTCATTATGAAGTTGCCCACAAATTGGGCATTCATAAACAGTAATTCCGTTAATTACCGTTTTTATCAGTATTGCTGTGCAGACTTGGCAGGATAATGTTTCTTTCATAAATTTATGTATTTATTACCTTGCATTTATTTTTAAATCATTACTTGGATAACCAAAAACTGAAATGGTTCTATAGCATAAATCTACAATATTATTTGCACCAAGATTTGTTTCAACATAAATATTAGTATGCTTAATTTTTTGAGGAATACGTAATTCATTTTCATTTCTTGTAAAATATGGGCGCTTACGACCAACAAGCGTTAAAACTTTATCGAATTCATTTTTATTAGTAGAAACAAGAACATCACATAAAGTAATTAAAACATCTATCCAAAAACGAACCTCATACTCAGTGCCTCTGAATATAAATGAAGATATTGATTTCCCAGAATATCTACTTTTTGTTTTAGTAAATACCCTTTGTATTTTTTCCCTTCTTGGATATGAAATAGGTTTTGGAACTTGTATTTCTGATAAGATTAAATTGCTTTTATTTTTTGAAATAAAATTTTCTATTTGTTCATCAGTTGCTTTGTATCCGCAAAGTTTCTCCGTTGTCTCATTTAATAAATCAACAAGTAATTCATCTGGATCAGAAATAATTTTATACCAAGCCTTTTTAATAGTTGCTTCAACGATGTTTCTCTTTTTCTGACTTGTGTAAATTGCTTCTGCATTTGTTATTGCATGTCCTGACGAAACATTTTCTTTAGAAATGAAATCAATAAATCTATCAGCAACATTTTCAGATTCTTGCTGAATTAGGTCTATTGAATAAAACTTTCTTTGTTCCCAACTTCCTTCGTTTAGTGGAAGATAAAACCACCAGGTAATGCCATTAGTTAAAACTGCCAGTTTGACACCTTCCTGAAAAGAATAATTGAGCAACTGAGCTTGATGATTTTCTAAATCTTCACTAATTTTTTTTACTTCTATGAAAACCTTGTTGCTATTATTAATTCTCAAAGAATAATCAACTCTTTGAGAACCTACAGAATACTCTGGTTTTACTTCATCAATATTAAAAGTATCCCAACCGAGCAGGTTTAGTATTTTGAGTATAATTGCTTGTTTTGTAGCAGCTTCATCAAATGTTTCAATTCTTCTGTCTGATTTTATATTTTCAATAAAGGATATTATTTTGTTTTTCATCCTTCCTCCAAATTTAAATAAAAATATTTCATTATTCAATTAAAAAAGCCAAATAGGCATATAAGTAATTTTATCTTCTTGAGCAAATTTTCCATCGTATAACATATAACCTTTTTTGATTTCTGGATATTCAAGAATGAATTCTTTTAGATTATTTATATTAACTTTTTTGGCTTTCACTTCAATTGGGATCAATTCAGTTCCTTTTTCAATAATAAAGTCAATTTCTTTATTATTCTTTGTTCGCCAGAAATGGAGTTTTGAACCCAAATAGACTTTTTTAGATAATTCGCAAAAAATAAAATTTTCAAGAATTGCTCCTTTATCAATACGTTCATTAACGGGTTGAAATTGTTGAAGTAAGAAGTTTCTCAATCCTATATCAATAAAATATATTTTAGACATTTTCTTTATTTCATTAATTTTATTACGATGGAAAGGTTGGATTGTGCCGATAATAAAAGTACTTTCCAATATTTTAATATATTTCTGACAAAAGTAATGGGATAGCTGCACATCATTACTTATATTATTTATATTCATTAAAGAACCGCAGGAAAGTGCCAATCGTTTTACTAATTTATTGAAACCAACAATATTTTCAATTAGGTTTAAATTTTGAATATCTTTTGTAAGATATGTGTTTGTAATCTCGTCTAAAAAAGCAAGTTTCTTTTTCTTTGAGTTAGCGAGAACTACTTCAGGATATCCACCAAATATGAGAAACTCATCAAACAGTATTCTTAATTCCTTATGATGTATAGAGAGTGGGTCGTTTTCAATGGTTTGAAAATCTTCTGAAACTAACTTACTCCATTTTTCATATCCTTTAAAAAGAAGGAATTCAGAAAAGTTTAGCGGATATAGATGAAAAACGAATTTTCTTCCAACAAGAGAATCGCTAAATTGTAATTTTATTTGAGCAATTGAAGAGCCGCTTAAAATCAGTTTAAAACTATCTGAATGATGGTCAACCATAATCTTGATAAATGATGCAAAATCTTTAAGGTATTGAATTTCATCAATCATAATAACATTTTTCTGATTGATATTCCCACCCGATTGAATGAAATATTTTATAAAATAATCTGTACCTTGCGAAAATGCTTCTCTGTCAGAAATTCGTTCAAGATCATAATAGTATATTGGGTTATCTGAAATTAATTGTTTTAATAGTTTGAGGAGTGTTGTTTTCCCTGATCTTCTGGGACCTAAAATGAATATAGCTTGATGTTCATCAAGGAATGGTTCTATCTCTTTTTCTAAATTTCTATTAAACATTATTTGCTTGAAATAAATATTTTTATTGTATATTTACACATCAGAATTTGTGAGATATTTTATACCGCATTAAAAAATGTCAAGATAATCTTTAAATATATTTGAAAAAAGTCAAAACTTTTTTGAAATCCATTTAAAAAAAGTCCGAACTATTTTGAAATCCATTTTAAAAAAGTTCGAACTATTTTTAAAAATTTACATAATATATCTGAAATTTCAAAAATTCAAACAGTCATTGCAATCGGGGACTACGATATATCGGAGCGTTATAACCTCAATACTTATACAACACCGTAAAATTGAAGTTGACTTTATCTTCAGCAGGAATCTTCACCTGGAATTCTATGGTGTAGGCATCTTTCTTTGTATAATCAATGTCCGATTTTGTGATCGTCCAGTTTGTGCCGAGACTTCGTGTTACTTCAATGGTTACTGGTTCTTTCTTTTGATTGCGGATCTCGCACTCGTATTTTTCTTCACGGGATTTCTGGCTTGGACGGTTGCTTTCAACAAGAGTGCATTCTCCCTTTATGTCAAAGGCAGTGCCGATAGTGATCTCAACTTCTTCATTTCTTGGAGTGTGCTCGATGCGATCCTCGCCTACAAATTCAGCAGCATCATTATCCTGAGTTTTAAATATACGTATTTTTCCCATTGGCAGAGGAATGCCAAGACCGGATTTTTCATCATTCTTGAAGCTGATGAGCACTGAAATATCATTTCCATAATTGGTATTGTATCGATATATCTTTGTGACATTCACATCAGTTGGATCAAAGAGTGAGAGTTGCTTCTGCTGGTGGTTATTTATATCCACAGTTTTATTTTCAAGCGTGTAGAGGTGATATTCAAAAAATTCCTTTTCTGTGATCTGCGGTTCTGCATATCCGCCGAGACCATCTGCTTTCATAGCCATTTCGCGCTGCATAGTTGGATAAACCGGAGCTAAATTTACATCACCAGCCATGAGTTTAAGCGTTACATCTTTGAATGCTTTTCCGGAATTATTCTTCAGAGATATCCATGATGAAAGATTGAGATGTTCATCTTCATTATCAAGAATGCCCACGTACTGTGCATCCCAGGAAATATTATTGGTAATGTAGCTCATTTTGCAAGCAGTATCGCCGGATTTATTGGAGAGCAGTTCCCAGTTCAAAGTAGGTTTGGTGAAGAAGTTCTCGGGCATTTTTTCAAGGTTGAAATTCTGCACTTCATCGATGCTGATCATAGTAATACCCTTGTCCGTTTTCTGGATTACAATCGTTTTATGATCAAAAGATTTGAGAATACCTGTGAAAAGTTCACCACTTTTTACAATAATTTCGATGTTCTTATCGAGATATTTTTCGAGAATTTTTTCTGTGTTCGCCAGATCATACTCGAAATTTTGAAGTGTGATGATCACTTTGTCTGAAGATTTAACGGGCTCAAGATGAACTGAAGTGGGTTGTATCGCAGCAGGAATATCATCATAACTGTACAGATTCAATCCCTTTTGCAGAATAATAGAAAGTTCACTTCGCACAGTGGCAAAGTTCTGGTTGTACACGGTCATATCTGTCGAAGCAAATACGAGCGTGCTCACTAAGAAAAATCCAATTAAGGTTAGGAAATATTTTTTCATTATTCCTCGCTTTCCTGTAATATTTGTTTTATTTTTGAAACGATCATATCGATCGCGATAATGTTCATACCGCCTTCGGGCACAATGACATCTGCGTATTTCTTGGAAGGTTCCACGAACTCCAGATGCATAGGCCGCACGGTATTCATATATTGATTATACACGGATTCAAAAGTGCGTCCTCGATCTTGAATATCGCGTTTGATCCTTCTGAGAATGCGGACATCAGCATCGGTATCTACAAAGATTTTAATATCGAGAAAATTGCGTAATTCCATATTTTCAAAAACAAGGATCCCTTCGAGCATGATCACCTTGTGGGGTGAAATAGGGATTGTCTCTTTCTTCCTAAGATGGTTTGCAAAATCATATTGTGGCATATCGATTGGGAAATCGTTCTTGAGATTATTAAGGTGCTTCATAAGAAGTGGTGTATCAAAAGCATCGGGATGGTCAAAGTTGATGTTTTTACGTTCATCAAAACTAAGTGCTGAATAAGATTTATAATAGGCATCCTGTTTGATGATGAATACATTTGGTTCATTAAGTTCTTCAATGATCCTCTCTGCCAAAGTCGTTTTTCCCGAACCTGTGCCGCCTGCGATTCCTATAATAATATTTTTTTTCATAGTATTTTCAATTTAGCTTTCTGAAATTTTATTTTGTCAATTTTCGGATTATTTTCTGTCGCCATGAGGGTGCGCTGTTTTGTATGCTTCTTTCAGTTTTTGCATGGAAGTATGGGTGTAAATTTCTGTTGATGTTAAACTGCTATGACCGAGAAGTTCCTGCACAGAACGCAGATCGGCGCCGTGATTGAGCAGGTGTGTTGCAAAGGTATGACGAAGGGTGTGAGGACTGTAATTCTTGGATTTTTCAATAACTTTTAGATATTTATTCACAATATATCTGAGCTCGTCTGCTGAGAGGGGATTGCCATTATGAGAAACAAATACTTCAGGGACATCTTTATCTTTTATGAAGGATTCCCTTATCTTGAGATATTTTTGCAGCGCATTGATTGCATAGCTTCCCATTGGAATGATCCGTGTTTTAGAGCGTTTGCCAAGTACTTTTATCTGGCTCTGTATGAAATCCACATCCTTGATCTTCAATCCGGCAAGCTCTCCGATACGAATACCTGTGCTGTAAAGCAGCTCGAGGATAGCGAGGTTCCGAATGCCGAGTGCATCCTCCTGGTCGGGTATTTGCAGAACGAAACGCATATCTTTTTCTGTGAGAAAAGTTGCAGCGTATTTTTCAAATTTTGGGATTTTTATTTCTATGATAGGATTATGTTTTGTAAGATCATTCTGTATCAGGTACGAAAAGAATGCCTTGATCGAGATGACCTTTCGGGCAAGGGTTCTGTTGCCGTCCTTTTGCTCGCTCAGATGCTGAAGAAAATCCCGGAACATAGATTTGTTTATATCTTCGATAACGACTTTTTCATTCGGGAAGAATTTCTTGATAAAATCTATGAACTGTTCAACATCTCCGAGGTAAGCGCGCAGAGTGTGTTTGGAGTAATTTTGAGAAATAAGATATTCTTTGTATTTTTGAATTAATGTTTCCATTGGATGGGTACTGCATAGGGGATTGGGTCCGGGTAACCGGCTTGTCGGAAGGCAGTTATCCGAAGTTTACAGCTTTCGCACACACCGCATGCCTTGTCTTCGTTTTGATAGCATGACCATGTGAGATGGAGCGGGGCTTTTAATTCTATGCCTAATTGAACCACTTCAGCTTTCGTTTTGTGAAGGATGGGAGTTTCTATCTCGATATTGGTGTCCGGCTTTGTGCCTTCTTTTATGATTTTATTAAAACTATTGAAAAATTGCTCTCTGCAATCAGGATAACCGCTGCTGTCCTCCTCCATAGCGCCAATAAATATCTTAGTTGCACCGATCACTTCTGCCCATGCTGTTGCGATGGAGAGCAGGTTTGCATTTCGGAAAGGAACGTAGGTTGTTGGTATTTTATTATCAGAACTTTTATCAGGAATAGGAATCTCATTATCCGTCAAGCTCGATCCGCCAATTTTTTGCAGATAACCAATATCTACATTCAGAAAATCTTTTATCTTATAATATGCAGCTATATCTTTGAATGCTTGTTCTTCTCGAGTAACAGTTCTCTGTCCGTAATTCACATGCAGAAGACAAACCTGATACTCCTTCTGTGCAATTGCAGTTACTACACAGCTATCCAGACCGCCGCTGAGGAGTACGATCGCTTTATCTTTTTTCATGATGTACCAAGTGTCCGAATGGGTTTAACATTGACAAGATATTTATCTACGAGGGGGATTTTAACAACGAAATATCACGAAAAGTTTTGGTACTTGTTATGAAATAAATCCAACTGATTATCAATAATGAAAAGAAAACTCCTACAAGCAAGACTTGATTCGTAGTGAACGCAGAGAGCATGAATCGAGAATTACGTATATTAATCATCCTCGCTTCATGCTTCGCCACGAAGCAAGTCATGAAGTCTGTCATTCTCGCGAACGCGGGAATCCAGTATTTTTGTTATTGCATTCCCAAAGGGGCTTTGGGAACGAGGGGCGGTGGTGTGAAAAAGTTGACAGGGAAACACCATTCCATTTTTTCGCAAAGTAGGTTTTTATTAATAATAATGTATGGAAGTATGTAATGAAGCTTGGATATAAGGATATTATCACGCTTGGTGGCGGGATAATAAATAGTTAGGGGAAAAAATTATGGGAATATCTTTAAATATTTCGTCCAATGATGAAACCTATGTCTTCAGCCTCGTAAGATGGGGATTCATTCGAAAGTTATTGTCAAGAATTTTCAAAGCCAGCCCATTTCAATTTACCCCATCTTATGAGCTAGCCATATACAAGAAAAATGAAGGTAAAATACTTTTAAGTCATTCTTATTTCGCTTTCCATTTTTTGGATACAGAAATATCAATTTCAAGAATGAATTGGATGAAGACACTATTTGAAGAAGGAAGAAGTGGTGTAGAAAAACTAATAGAGGAAATTCCTAATTTTGACCCTAAACGAGAAGCTCTGTATTTAGGACCTAGTGATTATTTTGATTGGGAGATTTCACGTTATAAAAAGAACACTTTGAATAGTTCAAAAGAAAAATTTCACAAAAGATTATTACAACTTATCGATTTCGGCATGTTTGGAATTTTCGAAGCGTTATCGAAAGAAATTGAACCTAGATTCCCAAGTCTTTCTCAAGAAGATATCGATGTAATGGTTGCTGCTTTGACCAATGAGTTAGTTATGGCTAATCAGAAAGATCCAGTTCTATCTTTCAGACAAGCCAATATGGAACTCCTGAGCAGAGAGGTGAGTATCGCACTTGAAAATAAAGAAATAGCAGAGTCCGTAGCATTGATCCTACGCATAAAGGGAGTTATGCTTCCACCTGAGAAATGTTTGAAATTTCTTGAGCGAGCGAAAGAAATAGACCCTCATGGACACGTGCCAAACGGCAAGGAAATAGCAAGAATGCTTAGAGAGCTAGGAATATAGGTGAATGTATATGAACAGAAATCAAAAGGGAGTATTATCAAGCCAGTTCGCATGTTAATACATAGTTTGGTGTCACTAAAAGCGGAAGAAGTATTTTGACTGATTACGATAAAAAAATTTGTTTTATTTGTGGAGAAGCGGGTGCTAATTCTGTTGATCATATTTCACCTAAAAGTATATTCTTAAAGAAGTACCGCAATATTGGTAAAGACTTAATAACCGTCCCAACTCATATTTCCTGCAACAAATGTTACGAAAAGGATGATGAATATTTTCGACTTTTTCTTTCAATTCCAGGTTTTTGGGAAAGCAAACCTGCCCGTGAATTATGGAATATGAAAATTATCAAGCAAATAAGTCATGAAAAGAGTAAAAAATATAAACAGTATATCTTAAACAGTATTCATCCAATTGAACTTTCAACACCTCAAGGAATCTATTTAGGCTCAGGAGATGTAGTACACATTGATGCAAATAGGATTAAACGAGAAGTTGAAAGAATAACTAGAGGTATATTTTACCATGAAACAAAAATGATTTTACCTTTAGATTCTAAAATTAATGTTAACTTTATGCAACCAACTGTAAGAAGCGATCGAAGAAGTTTAGAAAAGAAAGGAAAATTTAAAACATTTGCTAAAGGTATTTTTAAATATTTTTGGACTCATACTAAAGATTCCCAAAATGGGTTTTTCTGGTTTACATTTTTCGATTGTGTAGATTTCTGGGTATTTACTGGAGAATTAAAATAAGTATAAATAGCAACGCCTAACAATCTAATGAAGCTGACAAAAACGCAGATGGGTTTTAATTTTTGGGCTGGTAGAGTTAATATTAGTTTTTTTGTAATTTATTGGTATGAAAGTGTTTGCGTTTTTGCAGCTTATTTCCACCGTTGACAAATCTTTGAAAATCTTGAATAGTTGCCGGAACGTTACAAAAAAGTGACCATTCAGAATTATACTCAATTAAAGAGCGTGTCATAACCAAAAACCAAACCAATAAAAGCTATTCTTGATTCATCCCGATGCATTGCCACGAAGCGTATATTAATCATCCTCGCTTCATACTTCGCCACGAAGCAAGTCTGATTTTGCGACATAATCCATATAATTTTGACATTTAAACTTTGACATTCCATTTGAAATTAGAAATTTGAAATTTGGATTTCTAAAATAGTTGCCACACAAGTTCAGGTCATTACCTTATTAATATAATATGAAATCACAAGAACTCTTCGACAAAAAACTCTGGCTTGCTCCTCTGGCAGGATATACCGATTATGTGTATCGTAAGATTTGCAAGCGATTTTGTGCAGACGTAGTGCTCTCAGAAATGATCAGCGCAGATGCACTAATACACAAGAATAAGAAAACTGAAGTATTAGCAGATTTCGATGAAACCGAACACCCGATCGGCTTGCAGGTTTTCAGCAATACGGCAGATAAGATCGTAAAAGGTATTCGGATCATGCAAAAATTCAATCCCGATTTCTTTGATATAAATATGGGCTGTCCAATCAAGAAAGTGGTAAAAAACGGCGCTGGCGCTGCGCTCTTGAAATCCCCTCACGAGATCGCTTCTATCGTTCGTCAAACAAGAAAATTATTAAAAGATGCACTCTTCACAGTAAAGATCAGGATCGGATGGGATTCCGATGAACATTTTGAGGAAATTATCAAAATTATTGAAAGCGAAGGTGCATCAGCAATCATCATTCATCCCCGAACACGCAGCCAGTTGTTTTCAGGAAAAAGTAATTGGAACTATATTAAAAAAGCAAAAGAAATTGTAAAAATTCCTGTAATCGGAAATGGAGATATTCTTACTTGTGAAGATGGCGTGAGGATGTTCCAGGAAACTGGTTGTGATTCCATAATGGTTGGAAGAGGATCGCTTGGAAATCCCTGGCTTTTCTCACAGATAAAAGATAAAATTGATAAGAAGGAAAGTCTGCAACTCACGACTAAAGAGCGAATTAAAGTGATGAAAGAGCACCTGTTTGCAAGTGTAGAATTTTATGGAGAAACAACTGCGATCAGATTGTTCAGAAAATTCGTTCCCTTTTATACAAAGGGTTTGCACGGCTCATCACATTTTCGCGATAAGATATATCATCTTATAACAAAAAACGAGATTGTTGACGTGATTAATTCATTTGAGAAGAGTGTAATTAATGGATAATTATATTAAAGCGAAGCTCCTTGAAGCAGAGCATCACATCAAAAAAAACTGGCTTCTTGCAGAAGAGATCATGCAGGGAGTTATTGATGACCATCCCGATACCTTCAATGCATATGAGATGCTGTACGTGATATATATGACGCATGCCCTCTTCAAAAAAGCTGAGAAGATCATTGCAAAAGCTCTTAATATATTTCCAGACAGCAACCAGCTAAATTTTCTTATGGGAAATGTATATCTCACTCAAAAGGGAAAAGCGCACAAAGCATTGGAATGGTACTCAAAGATCACAGTAGAAACTCCCGAAATGCTTTTTAATAAATCCGTTGCCCTCGTGTATTTGGATCGAAGAAAAGAAGCGATCACCTATTTTAAAGAGATCATGCCATACTTTAATAATCTTGTTTCAACCTATACCTTTCTCGCAGAACAATACATTGCACTCAAGGAATGGGATAATGCGATCTCTGTGTTGAAAAGTGCAGAGAAAAAATTCCCAACAAACAAAGAAGTTGCACTCCTCATCGGCAAATGCTATGATAGTAAAAAGAACTGGATACAGGCATTTGTGTGTTATGACAAAGCAGGGCGATTGGGTTGTAACAGTGCAGAATTTCACAACATTTTTGCAAATTGCTGCTATAATATGGGGGATATTGATAAGGCAGTCGAGAACTACAAGACAAGCATTCAAAAAAATATATTTTACATCAAATCCTATATCGATCTGAGCAAGATATACATTGCAGAAAGAGATTTTAACAACGCAAAGAAATATCTCAGCATTGCTCATAAGATAGACCCGCTGAATATTTATATTACACTTGTATCAGAAAAATTAAGAAGAATTTTTAATAAGGATGAGAGAAAATGATGAACAAAAAGATATGGATTTTTATTTTTGCGCTTTTGCTTTCTGCGTTTATCTGGTTTGAGATAAATCTTACGAAGGTACGGAAAGTAGATATACAGGTGCCTATCACGATCTCCAATGCACCTTCTGCGCTTGTCCCTATTAATATTGAACCCGAAACTATCGATATAACTGTCGAAGGCAAAGGTCAGTCTGTGATGGGCTATAATCTGAAAAAATATGTCTATCATATTGACCTGAAAGATGTGCACTATGGAAAAAACTATTTACCAATAGATTATGAGAATCTTGATGGACTTGAGGAATTCAATCTCACTATTGTTCACAAATTTCCTATGAAAGACGTGCTCATAGTTATGGACAATATGAATACAATGATCGTTCCTGTTGAACTTGCCTTTGCAGACGATGAGAGCAAGCAATATTTTGAAGAAAATGAACTTGAAATCAAACCGGAGGAGATACAGATAACAGGTCCTCAATCCATTATTACCCAGATCGAAGAAGTGATCACAATACTTTATGATAAGGACATCCATGTTGACGACCCGTACCTTAGCATTATCCAGCTCAAGGATCCGATGGTTTCCTATGATATTTATACACTAGATATCATAAAGATGGAGCCGAAGATCATTCAGAAGACCATTTCACTTATTTCTATAGACAAGCCGAAGGGGATAGAGATTTTTCCTTCCTCGGTAAGTATTAAGGTGTCGGGTGATAAAGAATTTGTGAGTATTCTGGAAGAGAAGGATATCTTTGTAACAATTGAATTGCCGGATTCTTTCAAAGTTGATGATGAAGTATCAATAAGCGTGGAATTACCGGCCGGAATCGACCTTCTGGGACAAACTCCTACAAAAGTGCGCATAAAATCAGTTAAAGAATAATTCATGAAGAAACCCCTCATTCTTGCGATAGAAACCTCCTGCGACGATACCTCCGCAGCACTTATCGATGGAAATTGTGATGTTCTCTCTAATGTGATCTCTACTCAGGAAGAAGTGCATGCAAAGTATGGGGGAATTGTTCCTGAGCTTGCATCCCGTGAACACATTCGTACCCTGATCCCAATCGTGGAAATGGCTCTTGAAAAAGCAGAAATCAGGTTGAAGGATATCGATGCTGTCGCAGTTTCTGCAAATCCGGGATTGATCGGCTCTTTGCTGGTCGGCGTCTCTTTTGCAAAAGGGTTGGCATTCAGTCTTCAAAAACCATTGATAGCTGTGAATCATATTTTCGGGCATGTGTTCGCTAATTTCCTGGAGCATAAAAATATAGAATTCCCCTTTTTGTCTCTCATTGTATCCGGTGGACATACAGAATTGGTAATTTTTTCTTCGTCAGTTGAATATACAATTCTCGGAAAAACCGTCGATGACGCTGCCGGTGAGGCATTTGACAAGATCGGCAAGCTGCTTGGTTTGCCCTATCCGGGCGGACCTTTTATCAATTCTCTTGCTAAAGGTGGAAATAAGCTTGCTATCGAATTTCCGCTTCCAATGCTCAAGCATGATAATTTTGATTTCAGCTTCAGCGGATTGAAAACTGCAGGCATGCTCTATCTCAAAGAAAAAGGGACACTCGACGAAGATGCTACTCATGATTTTGCTGCAAGTTTTCAGCATGCGATCGTTGAAGTGCTCTTTCAGAAAACGATCAAAGCTTTAAAAAAGCATTCACTGAAAACTATTTTACTTGCGGGTGGAGTTGCAGCGAATTCCGAATTGAGAAGCACTTTCACAAACTATTGCAATGAGAGCAACATCAGACTTTTTTACCCCTCAGAAAAATACTGCACAGATAATGCTGCAATGATAGGCGCAGCAGCTCAATTCAAATATAAAAAGAAAAAATTTGCTTCTCTCGAGCTGAATGCCTCATCAGTGAAGGGTATGAAACTATTATGATCTTTTTCTATGTTCTATATGCGTTGACTGCGCTGTACGGCTTGTTTCTATTATTTCTCATTATAGGGACATTTAGAATTAATCGAACCATTTCTTCAGAGAAAAAAGATCATTTTATCTCAGTCATTGTCGCTGCACGGAATGAGGAGAAGCATTTGACTTCATTGCTGAATAGCTTACTGGCACAAGAATATCCGCAAGTTAGATTTGAAATAATTGTTGTGAATGACCACTCTGTAGATAACACGGACTATATTCTTGAAAATTTTTCAAAGAAATATCCTCAGATAAAATACATCACCATTACTGAAGAATTACCAAATCTTATTGGGAAGAAGCGAGTACTTACAGAAGGGATCAAACATGCGCAGGGCGAGGTGCTGATGTTCACAGATGCGGATTGCAGACCCGGAAAATTCTGGGTCAGTTCAATGAATGAGGTTTTTGCCAGAGGATTTGATATGGTGGTTGGCTACTCTCCCTTGAAATGTCAGAGCAAAAGTTTTGACAAAAGGATTATCTGCATTCTGAAGAAACTTGAACGGCTCGCAATGTTCACTTTTTCCGCAGGCAGCATCGGCTGGAATTGGGGAATAACTGCAACCGGTAGAAACATCGCCTACAAAAAGAAGGTCTTTGAATCACTAAAAGGATATGAAGGGATCGGGCACATTCCCTCAGGGGATGACGATCTCTTTCTTCAAAAAATAAGTAAAAGTCATTCTTGCAAAATAGGATTTGCAACTCATCCGGACAGCTATGTTCTTTCAGTTGAAGAAAAATCCCATTCTCAGACTTTTCAGCAGGAAAAGCGGCGCGGTTCCAAGTGGCGATATTATACCGCACTCATCAAATGCGTCTCCCTTCTTGCATTCATTTTTCTTTTATTATTATTGACTACATTCATCATTGCATTGGCAGGAGTCGTGACATGGAGATCCTTCCTTATCGTATTCCTCACAAAGAGCTTATTCGATTTTTTTATACTCCTGCGCGGCGCCACGCTCTTCAGAGAATACAGCTCATTACTGGTATTTCCCCTTGTCGAAGTGCTGTATGCACCGTATTTTATTCTGTTCGGACTGTTGGGCACTTTTGGTAAGTACAAATGGAAAATGTAAAATTCAAAATGAAAAATGGAAAATGCTTTTGATTGTTCGGTTTTGTGAGAAGTCATGGACCACTCCATGACTTTAGTCGGTTTTGGGTTATGGAATGACCAGCTTTTTTTATTGACAACGAATGAAGTATATTTTCTAAATTATTAATAGAAGTGGAAATAGAAGTTTATAATTGTGAGAAGGAATGAAGCAATTGAAAGAATTGTTATAGTATTATTCATAAATCTAATATAATGGAAGCTTCACGAAGTGGTTGACAGCAATTAAATAAAAATAAAAAATGAGTTAAATATGGAGAAACCAGTATGAATAATTGGACTAAATTAAGTATTGAATACGCCAATCAAAGATCATATCTTGACGATCTGTTTCAAGTTTATTCAACAATCCCCGAGGGAATAAGAGACATTGACGAAGCAATTTGGACCGAAATAGAAACATCATTTAAGCTTAAAGACAACATCGCTTTAATCAAGGAGTTGTTAAAACTTGGACTATTCCCCATAAAAGACAGCTACATTGCTTACCTAAAACGGGACAAGTCTGCCATAGATAGGAATCCAAGAACTATTAATCGCATCTGTGGAAGACTTTACGAAATGGGGCTTGATAAAATTTTTCAGAAATGCAGTGAACCAAAAGAAACTAATCGCCAGATAGGACCAATGTTTCGTGATTGGTTAAGGAAGAAATCTCTTGGAATTTCTCCTGTTGATATAGATCATTTTTCAGCTAATAATAAAGATGCTATTCTTGATGCAGGCGATAAAACAATGATGGATTTCGCCAAAAAGGAGTTGAATTATAATAGAAATAAAGGTCTGGATTTAGTTGCGCGTTTCAACGGTAAATATATCATTGGAGAAGCTAAGTTCCTTACAGATATGGGAGGTCATCAAAATACTCAATTTGAAGATGCTATTGCAACAATCGAGGAAAAGAATGTTAATGCGATACAGATCGGAATACTCGATGGAGTCCTTTATATACCTGGCAAGTCAAAAATGTATAAATATATTTCAAATCCTTATAAAGATTATTACATTTTTAGTGCATTGCTATTACGCGAATTTTTATACCAAGTTTAATTCAAATGAAAAATATTTTGATAAAAGGAGATAATGTTCAAGGTCTTCAGTACCTTTTAAAAAATAAAAATTTAAAAGGTAAAATTGACTTGGTATATATCGACCCCCCTTTTGCAACAGGTGGTAATTTTACAATTACTGATGGCAGAGCTTCTACTATCAGTAATTCAAGAAATGGAGATGTTGCTTATTCCGACAAACTAAAAGGTAAAAATTTCATTGAATTTCTACAACAACGCCTAGTCCTTATTAAAGAACTGCTTTCAGTAAAAGGCTCAATTTACTTGCATATTGATTATAAAATTGGGCATTATGTAAAAGTAATGATGGACGAAGTTTTTGGAATAGAAAATTTCAGAAACGACATAACAAGGATTAAATGTAATCCGAAAAACTTCAAAAGAATTGGCTATGGTAATATTAAAGATTTGATTTTATTTTATTCTAAAAGTACAAAACCGATATGGAACGAACCAAGTAAAAAATATACAGAAAAAGACCTTGCAACATTGTTCGCGAAAATTGATAAACTGGGCAGAAGATATACAACTGTTCCAATTCACGCTCCCGGCGAGACAGAAAATGGAAAATCCAATCAACCATTTAAAGGCATATTACCACCTAAAGGCAGACATTGGAGAACAGATGTAAAAACTTTGGAGCAATGGAACAAAGATGGATTAATTGAATGGTCTTCAAAAGGAAATCCAAGAAAAATCATTTTTGCAGACGAACGTGAAGGGAAAAGAGTTCAAGATATTTGGGAATTTAAAGACCCACAATATCCAGCGTATCCTACTGAAAAGAATTCTGCATTATTGGATTTGATCATTAGAACTTCTTCAAATCGAGACAGTATAATTTTGGATTGTTTTTGCGGTTCAGGAACGACCTTGAAATCTGCACAAATAAATGGCAGAAAATGGATTGGGATTGATAATTCTAAGTACGCTATAAAAGCGGCAAAAAAGAAACTTGCAACTATTAAAGAAGACCTTTTTGCAGCAAGTGTAAGTTATGAATATATTGATTTAGAAAAAGAATCTCAACCATTAACAACGGATATAATTAATGTGCAGCCAGGCGCAGAAATTAATGAAGGTGAATATAATCAAGTATAATACATACATAAAACGATTTATTATTCGGTTCACAATTTTACCAATCAAACAATTCGCCAATTAACCAATTTACCAGTTCACTAATTAACCAATGACCATCTCTTTTTATTGACAACCATCCCCTCATCAGGGAAACCATCTATCAATCATTATGAAAGTACGAGTTTTAGCAAGCGGAAGCAAAGGAAACTGTATTCTGGTTTCCGGTCAGGGAGACAAATCAAAAACAGAGATTTCAATTGATGCGCTTCTTAAAAAACACTATCCAAAAGCTAAGTTTATCGGTTTTGTTGATGGGATTGGCTGGTATGTACGAAAGAAAGATTTGAAAAGAATGGTTGCAGCTTATGAAGATGTTTTCACTCTTCATCAGGATGAATTGCAACGATTCAGAGAATTAGTAAAGGAAGTTTTAACAAATGATTGAAAAATATATTAACCAGATAATTCAGGGAGATTGTTTAGATTTATTCAAAAAAATCCCTGATAACTCAATTGATATGACTTTCGCTGATCCTCCTTTTAATCTAAAAAAGAAATATAACAGTTATAAAGATTCATTGGAGTTTAAAGAATATCTCGATTGGTGTGAAAAATGGATTTCAGAAATGGTGCGAGTAACAAAACCAAAAGGTTCGATTCTTGTTCATAATATACCAAAATGGTTAACTTATTATGCAGCGATTTTAAATCAAAAAGCAGATTTTAAACATTGGATTTCCTGGGATGCTCCGACTGCTCCCATGGGAAAAACTTTGCAGCCTTCTCACTATGGAATTCTATTTTATGCAAAAACCCAAAAAGAATTAAAGTTTTATGAAGTAAGATATCCTCACAAAAGAGATAGAAAAACAGGTTATTTACTTAAAGATTATGGTGGTAAAAAAGCTCTTTTACATCCTTTCGGTCCATTAGTTTCCGATGTCTGGACAGATATTCACAGAATCAAACATAATAAAAGACGAGATACTCACCCTTGCCAGCTTCCTATTCATTTACTTGAAAGACTGATATTAATGACAACCGATGAAGATGATATTGTTCTGGATCCTTTTATGGGAACAGGAACAACTGCTGTTGCTGCCAAACATTTAGGAAGAAAATTCATTGGATTTGAAATAGATAAACAATATGTTAAAATTGCAAATAGTAAACTTCATGATGTTCAAACTAATTCAAGAATTGGTGATTGTTGGATAAGTTTTTATTTAGATGAACCTCGAACAATAAGAAATATCGACTGGGATTCAATCCAAAAATATTTCTCAATACCACTAGATTTACGAGATATTGATAAAGAAAAAATTACATTAAAACAACAAAGAAAATCAGTGAAAGCCGAACAAAATAGAATTTTGGAAATGTTCAATAAAGTGGCAACCAACACTTGATAAAACAGGCATCCCCTCGTTCCCAAAGCCTTCTTCGGGGACGCATCAAATGCTTTTGATCGTTCGGTTTTGTGAGAAGTCATGGACCACTCCATGACTTTAGTCGGTTTTGGGTTATTGATTGACCAGCTTTTTTTTATTTACGCTCACTCAATCGCATAACTGTGAACCGTTATATGAAATTGTTAATCACTACAAAAGGAATGAATAGATGAAGAAAGCAGGAATTCAATTTTTATTAATAACCGGTTTATTTTTGTTAATTGGACAGGTCTTTGCTAATGAACCATCACAAGCAGCAATTAAGCAAATACGTTCCTCAAATGGATCCTATTCTACTACTATGAATTCTGATAGGAAGACCACCATTATGAGTTCTGATGGGAAAATCATAGCTGAAGAAATATACTCACAAAATAAAAGATTTTATGCGTTCGCGGATCTCGATAAGAGAATTACCACTATATACGAGGTGATCCAGCAAGGGAATATCGGCAGAAGGAAAAACTTCTGGGCAATGGATGGTTGTTTTGAAATGCTTAAAACAAAAGATTATGGATGTATTGAAATTTTTTTTTAATGAAAAAGCAAGAGCTGTAAGAGATAGATATAATCGATATTTGTATCCCGGTTGTTTAAGCCATTATTGAGAGAGAAAATAATGTTGATACTGAAATTTTAGTTCAGACCAGATGTAAACCCGAGATAGATCCAGAGTATTCTGGAGCATTAGAAATACCTGCAGGTTGGATCCATAGATATGAGAATGTGTATGATGCAGTTAAAAGAGAAGTTTTTGAAGAAACCGGATTAAATGTTTTATAAATATTTCCCGATATCAAAACTAAAAAATATTCTCCAAAAGATGATGGCTCTTTTACATTCCATGCATTTTGCTCTCAACAACAGATTAAAGATGGCAAACCCTGGATCGGTTTTGTCTTTATTTTCAGAGTTGAGGATAAAGAACCCAAAGCTCAACAGGTAGAATGCAAAGATATCAGATGGATTAAAAAGTCTGAACTCAAAAAAAATACTTGAAGAATCATCTAAAAAAATATTTACTTTGCAGTTGGGAGTTCTGGATTATTACTTTTTTAACAAACGGCACCAAAAATAAACTCGGTGAACGCTGCGTTTCTCACTTCATCCTTACCCTTATATAGCATTGGTTAAAAAGGGAATTGCTCAGGTCGCAATTTCGCCAAAATTTTCTACGTGGAATTTTTCACACATAGATGCGGGAATTTTTAAAATAAGAAGAGATGCCCGCCAGTGGATAGGATTTAGGATTTAGTGCAGAGTGAGATGGAAAAGATGAAAACGACAATCAGGTTAGCCCATGAATTTATTTCTATAAAATGGATACAAGTAATTATTCTCAAACAAAGAAAATGATCCTGATGAAATAATAGAAAATTTCTTTTGCAGGATTCAGATTTTTTTAGGATTTACCATTTTCACCTTTAAGCTTATTTATTTTATTGGAACAAAGATATACATTTCTGATTTACTGCTTTGCGGATCGAAATTCTTGCCGTAAAGCTCTAATCCATCTACCATTCCCATATCATATCCGCTTTGGGGAAACCAAACATTGTAGATGTAAGTATAGGTTTCTGAAAGCTTGTCCAGAGAACCGTAATGAGTGAATTTTGCATATTTGGAAGCAGGTGCCACATAAACGATCATGCCATCCGGAATGTTTTCTGTATTTGAGATTTCCATGCCTACGAAATAGGTAAATTCTCCGGGTTGAACTGAGTAATCCATATCATAGGAAACACCCCATGCTGCTTCGGGATCAACTTTATTTTGGATTTGATCACTAACCTTCATGAAATTCATCCAGAATACAGAAATTCCAGACATTGCATCAAAGGTGAAACGTTTTTCCATTCCGACAAAAGTGATAGCATCCATCGAAACTATTTTGGGCTGTGCAGATACGAATTTAGGTGCTTCATGCTTTTGAGGTACTGGGGGTGGTGCATTTTTTGTTTTCATACAACAACATGAAACCATTAAGAAAGAAATGACAACACATAGAATTATACTAATTTTTTTCATTGTATCCTCCTGGGATATTTATGCTTATTTTTCTTGATTTATTAGTCTTGAATGCCAAGATTTCTATTGCACGATATGCCAATTATTATCACATTTTGCTTCTAATATTTCTTGTTCTTTTAAGTAGTCAATTATAAGATTTCTGAGGTCGGTTTCTGAAGAATATATCACGTTTGGTTTATCAATTCCAACTGCTTTCAAATGTCCACCTCCGCCGTTTGCCCTATAACTATTAAGTGCAACTGTATAGGTCATTTCAGGATCAATGGGTTCGGCAGTTTTAAGAAATGTCACATTCTTTATTCTGCTTCCGGGCTGTTCGCGAACATCAATAGTGTATGAAATGCCTTCTGCCATATCATAGTTATAGCCAGCCATGTCCGGATTCGTTGAAAGCGAGTCATTTTCATATACATAATAGTTAGCACAATATTCAAGATAATCAACAAACTGCTCACCTGTCATTTCGATCATTTTGAGGGTATTTTCATAGGGATACATTGCATACACATCTTTGATACGGATTGTATCAGCTGGAATGACAAGCCCGGTTGAGAATACCGGAGAAAGAGAAATGTCTGCTTCAGTAAGATGAAGTTGAACTCTGTTGATGAGTTCAGGAATCGGTGAATCTTCAAAACGGGCATTTTCTGTAGTGATGATTTCTTTATTCAAAGCAATAGGGGTTCTGAAGAATGAAACTACTTTCTTATGATACGGTTCATTGAGCACAAGAATTTCCCGAGATGGTGGAAAATCCTTTGCCTGCTCGATCCAGCCGGTTTTTTCGATAACTTGCCATTTTCCATTTCTTTTTTCCAGCACGATCTTGGCAATCCCAAGTCCCCAAGCATGAGAGCCGGAGATCATTTTCAGAGTGGTACTGTCTCGTATCGTAATAATTGTATCTCGCGGATTCACACGATGCGAATGACCTCCAAAAACAACGTCGAATCCAGGAACTCTTTCTGCTACCAGTCCGGATGCATTCGCAACAGGTAATCCAAAAAGTTCCTCTTTATACTTATCTTCCTGTGCATCAAATCCGGCATGAAAAATCCCGATAAGAACATCCACGCTGTCACGAAGTTTTGGGGAATATTGTTGAGCCGTTGCCACCATATCTTTCCATGTGATGCCAGGATAATAGGTCGAGTCAAGCATAGTTGGAATTCCGGGCGTTGTCAAACCAAGAATGCCAATTTTAATACCGACTGTTTCCAAAATTGTATAGGGCTCGAAATAGGTAGACCCGTCATCGAGTGCAGCATTAGCTGAGAGCCATGGAAAATCTGAGGTATCTCTTGCTTTTGTGTAGGTGTCCACACCCAGTTCAATTTCATGATTGCCGACTGCGAAAGCATCGTAGCCAATATAATTCATTGTTTGGATGATCGGGTGGACACCAGAAGTATCGATCCTGTTGAAATAATACGCATACGGATTGCCCTGTAAAAGGTCTCCGCAATCAAGCAGAACAACATTATCATATTTATCTTTGAACTCTTTTATCCTTGTATAAACCTTTACCAGTCCGTATTCAGCCGGTTCATCCCTGATGTAATCATAAGGTAGGATGGATCCGTGGATATCTGTTGTATTTAAGATATATAACGTATCCCGTTCTCCATTAGCATAAAGAGTGGGAATGATCAAGAATATCAAAAAGAACGTAACTAATAATTTTTTCATAGTATTACCTATATATTTGATTATTGGATGAGACCCAGCCAGAGCAGACCTTTTTCCAACCCTTCTTTCGGAACTTCGTGTGCACCGTCAAAGATAAATAGCTCAATTTCAAAGCCCATTTCTTGTAGAACAGAAGCTGCATTTATTCCAGCATCGACAGGTATGTTTCTGTCATTTTCACCGTGAACAATATAGATTGGAAGGTCTTTTGCGTTTTCAAAGGTTTCGTCATCCAAAAGATCAATAGGAAGGTCTCCACCGAAACAGAGAAGACCCTTAAAAAGCAAGGGGTTTTTAATACCTGTATAATAAGTGAGCCAGCATCCCTGTGAGAAGCCCATCAATACGATCTCGGATATGTTGTACTGATTTTGAAGATATGTTACAACGCTATTAACATAATTTTCAGTGAGTGTAACTGCTTCATCAAATACTGCCGGTTCATCTGATTGTGGAATCCAGCTATACCCGATATTGGAACCCACACCGAATTCATAGGGCGCCTGTGGTACGGCAAAGATAAAATTTCTCGATGGAAAATCCTGATATAAGCTTATAAAATTTTCATTATTATCACCGTAACCGTGCAATCCGATGAGTAAGGGATAGGACTGTGCAGGATCAAAGTTTTCCGGCAGTTTTACTCTGCATTCCTGAAGTATTTTCGCTGGAATGAAGAGCACGCTTCCGCTTTTTTCTATCTTTTGATGCTCGATACTTTCTATGCTGTCGATCAATGCTGTGAAGATAACGGAATCTTTCACTCCATCAAAATCCGGGTCTCCTTTGATATGCTGTATGTCATCGAAACCCGCTGCGTACGCCCTCTTGAGATAGATCGTAGCAAGTGAATCGATTCCAAGAAGTCCATAGCAGCATGCAAGATTATAGATTGAGTTCGCATCAGAATTTTGGTATGAAAGATACTGGAGATAGAATTTGGCTGCTGTTTCAAAATTATCATCATTATAATTTTGATATGCATAGTAAAGGTAGTAATCGGGATTGATATCGAGAAAATTTCCAGCTTGTTCATCATAGATATCAATGTCAGGAATTTCAACCAGGACGGAGTCCTGATCTTCAGTCTCAGCCAGAAGGAAATTCATAAAAAGTAAAAATCCAATTAATATCAAAAATAATCTTTTCATTGACCTTCCTCTCAATTATTTATTCAAATTTCGCAAGTGTGGAAATTACTTAAAAAAATCATATTTAACCTTTTAAAATATATTCTTTGAAAGATGAGTAAGATTTAAATTAATTTATAGATCATAATTTCTAATGTCAAATAAAATGTCAAAACTTAAATGTCAAAGTAATTTTTGCTTAATCTTTTAATCGTAAGGAAGAATGACCCCAGTTGGATAAAAAAATCCAACTGGGTAAACTGTATTGGGGTAAATTTGCCTGCCACGGCGTAATGAAATGAAAATGAGTGTTCTCTGTGGTTAAAAAAAATTAAATACTGGATTCCCTCTTTCGAGGGAATGACAACGCCCTTTTGTGATGATTTGTGATTATTTTTAATATGTAATCCGCCAGCTGGCGGAAGCTGGGAACATTGAAATAAATAAAAAGATTTATCCTCTTTCCCAAGCTCCAGTTACCCTCGTTCTCTTTCCCAAGCCCCAGCTTGGGAATGTGTTATGATTCTAATAGGAAATTATAGGTTACCAAGCTGGGGCTTGGTAACCAGAATAAAATTAAATACTGGATTCCCTCTTTCGAGGGAATGACAACGCCCTTTTGTGATGATTTGTGATTATTTTTAATATGTAATCCGCCAGCTGGCGGAAATCCAGTATTGTAATTCAGCTCCTGAGGAATGCAATGACGAGGAGTCGAATCCGCCAGCTGGCGGATAGCAGGAAGAATAAAAACGTCCATACCCGATAATTTTATAACGATTGACTTAAATCAGTAAAGAATCTGGATTCCCGATGGGGAATTGATCATTCAATGAAATCGATCGTTCCTCCATCGGGAATTTTATTTATCAATGAAAACATGGACATACATTTCATATGAGTTATCTTTTTCCCAAGCTCATGAAAGTTAAAAAATTACTGATTTGGTTATTATTTTTCCTTGTTTTTATTTCTGTTTTTACCGATCCAGCTTATTCAGAATTAAGCCATGATGAATATTTCATCATTTCCTATGATAAGAGTGACGAGAAGATCGCTCAGGATATTTTACAGAATTTTTCAAAAATTGTTCCTGAAATAAATAGGGAAGTCGGATTTTATGATATACCTGTCATTCAACTGGTGCTTACTCATTCCCAAAAAGAATTTGATAAGTATGTGACACTTGGCAAATTGCCCGAGAACAGTATTGCAATGGCAATTCCTATGCTCTCTAAAATTATTTTACAGAATCCCAAAACACTTCCACCTCACACGGAATTTTATAAAGTACTGACTCATGAATATCTTCACATCTTGCTTCATTCAATCGCACTGGAGGTTTATCTGCCGCTATGGTTTGAGGAAGGATTTGTGCAGTATTACGCAAAAGAATGGAACATCAATAGAGAAGTACAATTTGTTACTGATGCACTAAAGGGAAATGTGCTCGATCTGCAATCCTATTCTTATCATTACCCAAAGGTGAAAAAAAAAGTCGAGATCTTTTATCTACAAAGTTATTACACTTTCAGATATCTGCTTAAGCGATTTGATAAAGAGAAATATTATCAGTTTATTGATCATATTCAAGCAGGACAAAATTTTGAAACATCCTTTACTAAAGCCTTCGGAATATCTGTTCAATCCTTTCTTGATGCTGCTCGGAAGTCAATTTCATCCCATTCTGTTCTTGCAATTCTTTATTCCGGATTTGGATTATTTTGGATAATAATTCCGATACTTCTTTTAGTTTCATATATGGGCAAACAGCGGCATAGAAGGAAGTTAGAAGAGGAATGGGAAATAGAGGAGACGGAGTATATCCCGAATGAGGGGATTTAACTTACACTTATTTTGTATTTTACAGATTTATAAAAAAAAAATTGACAGTCAATTAACAAGATTGCTAAGGTAGACAAAGTTTTATCTAAACTAATAAAAGGAGTTTAGTAATAGCTTTGAAAAATTTCTTAAGAAAAAAGAAGTTAAAAAAATGCAAAAAGTTGCTAAAAATACTATATCCATCTACATATACACTATACGATCTCACGGTCTTAGACAATAAGAAAGAAAATAGGCATGTTAATATCATTGATAGGTATTCATCCGCCAGCTGGCGGATGAGTGGTTTTTGTTAACACAAATTAATATAGGGAGGATAGTACACCTATGAAAAAAGTAATTATTGTTCTATTAGTTTCGTTATTTATGATTACCTCCTTTGCCTTTGCAGCAGGCGCTGGCAACCTGGCGGGTAAAGTTACTAACGAAAAGAATGGCGATCCGATCGCCAATGCAAACATCTATGTTGAAGGTACCGAGTTTGGTATGCTTACACGCAACAATGGGACATTCCTTCTGAGGAATATTCCAGAAGGCACCTATACCGTTGCAGTAAGCTATCTCGGTTACGAAATTATGAAAAAAGAAGTCGAGATCAAAGACGGCTTGACCTTCACAGTCAATTTTGCTCTTTCAATCAAAGATATCGGAATTCCAGGTATTACTGTTTTTGCAGACAGAGCAGAAGAAACAACCCCTGTTGCTTATACTGATGTAAGCAAGGAAGAGATCGTAATGGATCTCGGTTCTCGCGACCTTCCACTGGTTCTCAAAAGTACACCAAGTGTGTATTCTACAGATCAGGGTGGCGGTGCAGGTGATGCAGGTTTGTACATTCGTGGTTTTAACCAGAGAAATATCGCTATTATGATCAATGGTGTTCCTGTCAATGATATGGAAAATGGCTGGGTTTACTGGTCAAACTGGGATGGAGTCGGTGATGCAACATCCTCGATCCAGGTACAGAGAGGTCTCAGTGCAATCAACCTTGCAGTGCCTTCAATCGGTGGAACAATGAATATCATTACTGATCCCACACAAATGACTTCTGGTGCACGTTTCAAACAGGAATATGGTTCCGGTAATTTCAGAAAATCAACTCTTATTGGAAATACCGGTCTTGTTGATGGCAAATATGCACTCAGCTTTGCACTTGTTCGCAAAGAAGGTGATGGTGTAGCAGATGGTACATGGACTGATGCCTATGCATATTATCTTGCCACATCCTACAATCTGAATGATAAAAACAGATTGGAATTCTATGCGGTCGGCGCTCCTCAAATCCATGGTCAGAGAAGATACTTACAGAACATTGCTGCGTTCAGTCATAAGGAAGCTAAGGAATTATCTAATCTATCAGAAAGTGGTACCCATAACATGCAAGAGTATCTTGATACTTTCGGCGAGATGGGCTGGAATTACAATGAGAACTTCAATACTTTGAATTCCGCTTATCATGGACAGCAGTGGTGGGACGGTGAATATCATGAACGCCATGATTACAGCTTCCTGAATGAAAGTGAAAACTACTATCACAAACCACAGCTTAACCTTAACTGGTTCAGCCAGCTTACCGAGAAATTAAATCTATATTCTACAGTTTATTACTCTGGTGGAATTGGTGGTGGTGGTGGCACATTCGGCAGTTTGAAATGGGATGATTATTCTTTTCCTTCACGTGTCATCGACTGGGATGCGACAATTGCAAACAATCTAGCTAATGATAATGGCTCTAAAGGTATTCTCAGAAATAGTGTAAACAAGCAGTGGACTATCGGCGCTATTGTAAAAGCGGAATACGAGGTAAGCCCGGAGATCAATACCCTTATTGGCATTGACTGGCGTACTGCTGAGATCGACCACTTCAGAGAGGTAAGAGACCTCCTTGGTGGTGACTATTACTACTGGACCGGAAATGAATTTGATCCCGATACAACCTACTATGAAAAACTGCTTGGTGACAAGATCGATTATAACAGCACAAACACAGTCGATTGGATGGGTGGATTTGCTCAGGGTGAATACAAGAAAGGTCCTATTACCGCCTTTGGTTCTGCCGGACTTTCTGCAGTGAAATACACCTTTACGGATCACTTCCATAAAAATGATGCCGGTAAAGAAATAACAACTGAGACTAAATATATCCCTGGTTACCAGATCAAGGGCGGATTAAGCTACCTCGTGATGCCTGATCTCGGCGTGTTTGGAAATGCCGGTTATGTGTCAAAAGCCCCTATCTTTGACGAAGTCATTGATGACAGTGATGGAAAGAAAGCAGACGATCCTCAAAATGAAAAATTCATGAGTGGTGAAGCTGGTTTCAGTTGGGTTGGTTTAGATGGACTTCTAAATATCAAAGTTGGTGGTTATTACACAAAATGGATGGATCAGGTTTATAGAGAGTGGGTTATTCTTGATACAGCAGCTGGAAATGAAGAAGCTGTTTTCATCAGCGGACTTGATTCCCGCCACATGGGTGCTGAGTTTGAAGCAAATTTCCAGGCAGCAGACTTCCTGAACTTCCAGCTCAATGCTTCAAAAGGATTCTGGAAATATACCGATGACGTCAGTGCGGTGATCAAACACACTACCGGACCCAATGATACTATCAACGTTTACGTTAAAGACCTGAAAGTCGGTGGTCAGCCCCAAACACAGATCGCTCTTACAGCTAGTGTGTATCCTTTTGACGGACTTGCTGTCAGGATTGTTGGAAAACACTATATGGACTTCTGGAGTAATTGGGGTACTCTCGACAGAGATGACCCGAATGACAGAACTCAAAGTTGGAAAGTTCCTAACTACTCAACAGTGGATCTTCATCTAATGTATCAAATTCCTACAGTGGTCAAAGGTCTCAGAATGACTATATTTGCTCATGTGTTTAATCTCTTGGATGGAGTTTATATTCAGGATGCAACTGATAACAGTGGATATAATTGTTTCGGATATTATGATCCAGCTCTTTATTATAGTGTACCGTGGTATCCTCATACATCCAGTGCAGCAGAAGTCTTCTTTGGACCTCGTCGTCGCATTAACCTTGGTGTTGAAATCGGATTGTAATCTTATTGTAATTTAAGTAAAGACCTTCGTGATTCGCTCTCGAAGGTCTTTTTTTTGATTCGTTAACCTAACTCGGATAAACCCCGTAGGATAACTCCCTTTTTCTGTTCTGTATCCTCGG
>ASNI01000012.1 GCA_000404785.1 Cloacimonetes bacterium SCGC AAA252-N17 | reverse complement strand
TTGCAGATATTCAATAAATTCAGAACTATCGTAAACGAAGGTGAGATAGAACTTATTTATGTGCCGGGCAATCATGACATGCTGCTCACACATGAAATTCTGAATGGGATAATTCCAAATATAACATGGATGGGCGATGTGCCGGGACTTGGTAAATATTCACCAGTTGATAGAATTATCATGGAACACGGACATCGCTACGACTTATTCAACTGCCCTCAATCCCTGATCAATCCTTCTCATAAATTACCACCCGGATACTTTATAGCGCGCCTTTATGCAACGGGTATGGCATCACAAGCTCCATATGACCCGCAGAAATTGATAAATGAAAAAGGGTCGTTCGAATTCTTTACCGGATGGACGCTTGCTTTCCTTACAGTATTATCCAATTTCAATATGGACTGCCCTCCATTGTATGATGAGATAATAAAGATGGGCGGAATTGACAGCTATTTTGACCCCTTCTCCTTCAATGGTGCCTATGAGATGTATGCGGACAGCATCGAGACACTCTGGCAGGAAACTCAAATCGTTAATGAGGTTCCGGTTCCGACAAGTGCTGCAATTGGGATCTGGAATGGAGTTGACCTTTCGGGTGCTCCTATAATAGAATATATGACGAATCAATCGACTAAGCCATACAAGATCATTGCATTCGGGCATTCACACTATCCTCATATATCAGTTTATCCAACCACATACAGCTATACAAGCATCTATGCGAATTCCGGCTCATGGATAGATGAGGAGTATTGTGCTCATGATGTGAGAACTTTTCTCATAATAAATCCTGGAGAGTGGACCGGTTCCGAGCTCGATATTGTGATGCTTTATAGATTTGATCCGGTCTGTGGCAACTCAAAGACTGAATACAAACTTGTTTTGCTTGCTGAGGAGAGTATTGAGGTTGATTAAAGGCAATTATTTACAATAAATCCATCCCCTACTAATATCCGTGTTCTTCAAGCCAATGCACAACACCCTGTTCCTTTATTTCTATTAATCGATCAAGAGCTTCAGCATGATGTTTGTGCTCAGCGCCCCATTTCTTTAAAATATCGCACGGAAATTCATCACACTGAGAGCAATAAGCTAATTCCTTCTTATACACACAGCACACTAATATCGGACAACGCGGAGACCAGTGATTCCCTTCCAAACTCGACCTGCACCCATCGCATCTGATCGTATCGAGGTCAACTTCTTGCTCTTTCCAGTATGCCAGCTCTTCGTCTGTTCTGAGATGAATGCTGCAAGTATCACAGGATAACGCGCACGGACTTAACCAATAACAATCAATTTTTTTCATTTTTAAGCACCTTTTTTATAGCGTGGTAAAAAATCGTAATGAAAGAATATATTCACTCCGAAGCAAGGCAATATCGGGAAATCAAAATCAAGATCGAACCAGCCAGAAGATTCCTGTTCTTCGTTTCGTTCTTTGGACAACTCGATAGTAATTCCCAGATCAGCCGCGATCCCGAAATTTTTTGAGATATTGAATTCGTGTCCTATACGGAAAATTGAATAAATATATGATGAAATGACATTGTGCTCTTTGCTACGAACATAACTTATTCCTATCCTTGTGTACAAAGGTTTCCGTTTGGATAAGCTCGAGGATCCTGCAAAATGATAATAGAAATCACCTGATAAAGAAGTGCAGGTTTCATCCTCGAGTGGCAAGAAACCATAACTCAACCCCACCTGCATCTGCGCTGCCTGGTATCGCAACCCAATATTTATGAATTCCGGCACACCTGCACCAAGAAAAATATCGACTTGATTCTGTCCAAACACAGTAGATGAAAATCCGGCAAGAATTATACTGAGAAAAGTAATCAATAATGTCTTTTTTATTGTTCTCATTTTATCAACAAACATTTCTCCACAGCTTCTGTTTTATCATTTATGCTCAATTTGTAGAAATACAGACCGGGACTCAATTCTTTTCCAGCTTCATCCTTACCATCCCAGGTAACAGAGAGGGTGTGACCGGGAGAGGGTGAGAAAAAGTGATATTCCTTCACCCTCTGCCCCTTTAAGTTATAGATTCCAATTTGTGCTTCTTCATGTGAATTCGCCTGCCACGGCGTATCCGCCAGCTGGCGGAGAAGACGGGTGGTAGTAAAAGAGATAGTTGTAGTTGAATTAAAGGGATTCGGAAAATTACAGAGTTTATAAGAATTAGTCTGTGGTACTTCGGGATCGACATCCACAATAATATGTTGATTTTCATAATAGTTGAAAGTGCCGTCATAATTGCCCAGAGTCAGGTCGAGATCGCCGTCTCCATCCAGATCAACGAGTGCAGGAGTAGTATTTTGACCTCCTGAAATTCCTGAAACAGGATAAGGATTCTCTGTCCAGTTACCTTCAATGTTTTCAAAGAATTGCAATTCACCGCTTATATCACCGGTTACAATATCCAAGGTAAAATTCATATCGAGATTACCAACAGTCGGGACACAGTTTGAGCCGACATCGATACCGCCGAAATAGCCGGTAATTTGCACCCAATCCGGCGCTGATGGCGTGCCCTGGTTTTGGAAGTAGGAGAGATTTCCGGTTCCATTTCCTGCAACAATATCCAGATCATTATCGTTATCCATATCAGCAAGGCGCGGAGCTGACCATCCTCCCAAATTGACAAAGGAGAGTACATCGCTTTCAAAAACATAATTAAAACCCGTGTTTCGATGGAAGTAGAAATGTCCGCTCAGATCGCCTACAATTGCATCCGCAAGCCCATTATTATATACATCTCCAAGTGTGATTGCGGAATAAATAGAATGGTCGATGCTTGCAAAATAGGCATTGTCCTCTTCCCAGGCAGGTGCGTATGCTGTGCCAACATTTTCAAAATATTTTATATCTCCAAGCTGGCTTCCGCTTACCATGTCAAAGTCTCCGTCTCCATCAAAATCATAGAAAAAGGGATTGCTTGCGCCACCCACATCGAGCACCCCGCCGAAAAGAGTGGTGTTCACCAGCCATGAAGGAACTGTCGGCGTTCCGTTGTTTTCATAATAATGCAACGGACCTTCCGCAGTGCCGTATATAAGGTCAATTGTTCCATCTCCATTAAGGTCAGTTAATCCGGGTGAATTCCAGTATGTATCGCTTCCTATACCTGTGAAAACACTTGCATTCACTTCCCACAAACCGCTCTGAGGAGTTCCATTGTTTTGATAATAAATAAATCCGTGTGAATCTCTTCCTACCACAATATCCTGATCATTATCCGCATCCAGATCGCAGAAATTCGGATATGCATACAAACCTACATCTCCAATAGAGATAGTATTTACCTCTGAAAATTGAGCTGTTTCAGGAGTGCCTGTGTTCAAATATATCTTCAAGCCCCCATCCTCGCTCAAGCCGACCACCATATCCAGGTCATTGTCATCATCCACATCTGCAAGATCAGGGACAGGATTCTGCCCAACATTCAAGCCGGAGAAAAAACCGTTTACTTTCTGAAAAATTGGAAAGTAAATATTTCCGATATTCTCGAAGAAATTCAATCCTGTATAACCGCCGGCAATGAAATCCAGGTCTCCATCATTATCAAGGTCTGCGAATACTCCCATTTCTACATCGAGAGTAGAGACGCTTGCAAATATTTCAGTGCCAGGCATAAAAACCGGAACATTGGGTGTGCCGGCATTTTCCATATAGAATGGCACATCGTTCAGATTTCCGATGATCATATCCTGGTCGCCGTCTGCATCCAGATCTGCAAAACGTGGTTGTGAAAAGGGCAAACTCGGAACTCCGCTTGAGTTAAAAATTTCGTCATTCTGTTGCCAGGGCTGGGCGGAAAGGATACTTTCAACCAGTAGTAGAAGTATCAAAATTATAATTTTTTTCATATTTTATCTCCAATTATAGAGAAATGTCATTGACCACTCCATGACACTTTGTTCTATATTCTGTCACGGAATGGTCCGTGACAACTCGTTGAAATAATGATCACGGCGCTTGATACTCTACTATTCCCTTACAAAAATCATAGAGGTCCACACTCGTACTGTCAAAGTACGAAAGCGTATTTTTTACTGCGTAGATCTGCGGTTCGATCACTCCCTCATAATGCATTACATTGTAGTAAACGTAGAGAAATTCACGCCAGGAAGAGTATGTGGGGAAATCAATTATCTCATCTAAGTAGCTGTAGTAAAACATATCAGGGGTGTATCCCTGGTAGGAAGCAGGCCAATAGATAGAAATTCCTCCTGCAGATTCGTAATGCAAACCATTCTTTTTGTAAACTACTGCATCATCGATCGCATTGACCACAATCTGTGCTTTAGTCTGTACTGAGGTAAATGGAACACTGTCCAAAATGGTCACTGCGAGGTCTGTAACCGCTTCCGTAACCGCAGGCATTTTATTGAATTGTACCGTTGAGAGTGTGATAGTGGTGTCCGCACTATGGATATCATAATAGAAATCGCATATCTCTTTCCCGAGGTTTGCTGCGGTGATTTCAGGATCATCGGTGATTGCCTGGAGTATTTGTGTAAATGCCCAGGTTGTGCCGAGATTTTCCGAGCCCACCACAATATCAATTGGAGTATCTCTGAGTTCATACATAACCTCGATCATCTGCATAGAGCACGCATTGAGCGCCAGCAAATCAAATTGAATCCCCGAACTGCTTAGGGCATCTACCATTCCTCTCACCGTCATGAAATCTCCGTCACTTGTCATATCCATGATCAGTCCCTGCCAGCCAAATCCGTGATCTGCGAGCATCAGCGCATAATGATCAGCAGGATAATAGGCAGCTGCCCAGGTGATAAAGGATTGCAGTGTTGCCGGGTCAGCCATGTCCACTTCTCTCCCGCCCTGACCATCTCCCCAGTCTGCAATTGCATTTTGCGGAGTCGGTTCCATGCCGGATGTGTAATAAAACCGTTCTGCGATCTCCCAGCCACCGAAATCATCCATGTGAGGATAACGGTCGAACTGGATGACAATATTTACGTCATCGGTGCTCCCGACACCTGCAGCAATAATGTTATAAAACGCAGCAATGAAGTCCTGCTGCATACTAACCTCGTCTCCGTCAAGATACCACATAAAGGTCCAGGTTTTCTTATTAAGGTCCGGGTTTGTCAGCTTGCAGCATCCAAATAATGTGAGTGAAAGTAACATACAAATAATGATATATTTTTTCATTTGGTCTCCTTTTTGAAAAGAATTACAATTTTCAATTTATTATGGAGATATTATTGTCAAGTTGTTTGGATTCAGACAATTCACATCCGCTTTTTCTTATACATGCATCATGGGCTAAAATGTGAATAGCATGAAACGTACATTCCGCATCTACAGTGCTCAATATAGTAATTTTTTTGTTTCTGAGAGCTGACGCTCTTCGTTAGAAATGTATCGTTCCTTGCGGAACTTGAGTGTATTCTGATTTTAATGACATCACATGCCACAGGTATTTACTGCCACAAACCGGATGTACAAGCATCAGGTATGCGAATAAGAGAATTTTACATTTCACTCTTGCGATTCTTCGCGTATTATTCTATCTTCATTTATTATATTTTACACCAGAGGTGTCGAATGTTTCAAACCGGATGCGTAAGCTTCGGGTATTTGAATAAAAAATTTACAAAGCTCCATAGGTGCGAAATATTCACCATGCTTTTTTTATACCGTGTAACTTTGAAGCAGTAAGTGAACTTTGGAATTTCTGAGTTATACTATCCTCTCATCAATTCTCCTCACCACGTTGTAGGTGTACGGAGTAAAATATTTTTCCCAGAAACTACTTCCTAATATATTGAACGATTCATAATCCACTCCGCAAAGAGAATACTTATTTTCCAGAAGCCACCGTTGTATCGCATCCAATAAAAGAGTTCCTATATGTGATCTCCTGGAATTTTCTTCCACATACGCACCGGTAATGTTCATCATCTTCTCATATTCCGAAACATATGACTCTGCATTTGGTTGAATTCTCATAAACCCAATGGGCTTTTCCTGAGAATATGCCGTCCACATATGATGATTTTCTTTTTCCAGCCAATCAGTTAAATCCTTGATCGGATCTTTATCTTGATTCGGCATAAACAGCGGTGAAGTTCTATAGTACACATTATGTTTTTTGTAAATTTCAGTTAATGAAGGAATGTCACATATTGCGGTTTTTTTAATATGAAATGCCGTATTGTTTTCACAGATTGGCGCCACTTCACGGATTGCATCGATACATCGCAGCCCAAATCCCAGCCAGAACCATGTATCTATGAGGTTGTCATCGTGTGCAAAAAGAGTTATCGCATGGTTGAAAAGAGATTTCTTCACCCACATATCCGCTGTATGCTGATACATTTTTTGATAGATTTCTGTGCTATACTTCTGACCTGTTCCATGACCGTAAACAGGACAGTAAACTCCCTTGCACTTCCCAAAAAATTCTTCAACTTCAAATCCAGCAAGAAAACCAACAACCTCATTGCCATTGAGTGTAACAACTCCTGAACCTTTTGAGAACAGGTTTATGATCTTTTTCTTCAAGATTGATGTAAAATCGTATTGTGGAAGGGCTTGTAGGGATTTTCTTTCTTCGTGATATGCTTTTATTACGAGCTTTACAGCGTCATCAACATATTTGTTATGTAGTGGTTCAATTTTAATATTCATAAAAAATATATGATATGCAATGGTTTTTCTGTCAATATTACTAATATACCGACGAATGCAGTTTGTTAAATTTATTGACAGGGAAATAGAATTTTTCCTTATTGCAGTAAAATTGGAATTTAAATTGGAGAAGATTTGAAATTTTTAAGATATCCTGGTGGAAAAAGTAAACTTTTATATTTTTTAAATCAATATTTACCAAGTAGTGGAGAAATTGCAGGTAATTATATAGAACCTTTTGTCGGAGGTGGTTCGGTATTTTTATCAGTACAACCCCAATCTGCAATTCTTTCTGATAAGAATCCAGAATTAATTGAGTTGTATAAAGGAATCCGGAATTATCCGCATAAAGTTTGGGAAATATTTAAAACTTTCCCTGAAGGTAAAAAGGCTTACTATAGAATTAGAGACTCCGAATATAAAAAGAATCCATTATATTTCCGTGCAGCAAGAACCTTGTATTTAAATAGAACATGTTTCAAAGGTATGTGGCGTCATGCATCTAATGGCAAGTTTAATGTTGGTTATGGAGGTGAAGATAGAAGATGGGTAATTACACATCAAAATATTATTGAGCTTTCAAAATTATTAAAAAAAACTAAGTTGAATATTTCTGATTTTGAATTGATTTTGGACAATGTTAATGATGGTGATTTTATTTTCTTAGACCCACCATATAAACCAGGTGAAAAAGAATTACATGAATCACATTATACTATTAGTAAATTTACTTTCAACGACCAAATTAGACTTTCAAAAAAAATAATTGAAATGTGTAGTAGAAAAAATATTAGATGGATAATGACAAATTCTTCTCATGAAGATATTATCAATTTATATAATAATAATCGAATTGTAAAAATACCAAGAGGAACAAGTGATAGAATTGGAGTATTTACAAATGAGTCGAAAGAAATCCTAATATTAAATTATTAAAGAAATGGAAGGTAGCTATGAAAAAATTTCTAGATGATGCAGCAAATCAACATCACCCTTTAAGGGTTTTAAAGGATTTTTTAAATAACGAGAAATCTTTGGAAGAAGCAAAAAAACACGATGAGCGAAGATTTGTAGGTTATATATTGGAAATTGGATATGGAGAAATAACAATAATTACTTGTGATCCATTTAAAGTTTCAGTTGGTGGAATTCCAAGAAATTCATTATTGATTATGGTCCCATCTACTTTTGAATCAGAGGGAAATGAAGTACCACCTCATTTCACTTTATTAAGGGTTCTTGATAGTGCTCCTACTCCCCTCTCTTCTGAAGTTCAACAAACATATTTTGAATTACAAAAAAAATCTATGCCCGAACTTGATGTATTCACTCAAAGTGAATTGCAATGGGGTGCATTGAAAACAAGTGTTTTAGGTATGTTTTATCCTAATCCAGATGAACAAGATACTATTGAATTTTCTGGAGATTTAAATAATTATTTAAGTGCTCATAAATATCTTATCTATTCTCCAGACGACAAATTATTGAATCTTGTAAATAATACTATGGTTCCTGTAGAAAATAGATTTTTAATTGGAAAACTCCGATTAACTGAATGTCGACTACCTCTACCAAATAAACCATTACCAAATGTAGATATTTATTTATCAACAAACGATTTTCAAGGCACAAGAACTGCAATGTTCGGAAAGACTAGATTGGGTAAAAGTAATGTGGTAAAATTGATTGTTCAAAGCCTAATTGAAACAACTAAAGAATCAAAAAATGTTGGTCAACTTATCTTTGATATTAACGGTGAATATGCGAATGATAATCCACAAGACGATAATCAATCAATAGCAGGCGGCTTATCCTGATGTTTGTATTGTTTATGCGTTATCTAAAAAAGAAGGTACTGAATCAAAGGAGTTAAAAATTGATTTCTATAAAAATCCTAAGGAATCTCATAAAATAATTCGAACTCTTTTAAGAGAAAAAGGTAGAGATTCGATTTATATTGATAGATTTCTATCTGTTGATATTCCTAGTATAGAACAAATTAATGAATTGGATGAGAGAGATAGCAAAAGAGCTGTTCGAAAAATATTAATGTATTGGGCTATTCTTAATAAAGCTAATTTTCCTACAAATTCTAACAGCTTAAAAGACTTAATTCCATTTGAAAAAGCTCGTTTTAATAAAGAAGTAATGAAAATAATTTTTGGAGATAATGAATCTGATTGGCTTTATCCACAATCTATTAATGAATATCAAACGCTTTTTGATAGAGCAATAGCTAAAGATAGAAATTCTAAATTACCTAGCTCCACTAAAGGAAAAAATTTATTTGATGCTGATGATGAAGCTCTTTTAAATTTCTTAGCTCCTGTATCAACGATAAGTGCTGGACCAGGTATTATTCAAAGTATTAGAAAATACCATAGTAGCAATGCTTCAAATTTTATCAATGACATACTAAAAGAGATTGATGATGGGAAAACTATAATCATTGATTTAGGAAATGCAGATGAAGAAGTAATGCTTTATTTCTCAAGAGAATTGTCGTCAGCCATTTTTTCTCATCAAACAAATAAATTCTCGAATAACAACTTAGAGAATAAATTAGGATATAAACATTATGTTCAGTTATACTTTGAAGAAGCACATAACTTATTTGGATATAATGATAATAGTGATGAAACAAAAATTTATAGAAAATTCGCTAAGGAAGGAGCAAAATATCATATTGGAATGGTATATTCCACCCAATCACCAACGACAATAAATCCAGATCTATTAGCTCAAACTGAAAACTTTTTTATCGCTCACCTTGCTTCGCAAGATGACGTAAACAAGTTAGCTAAACTTAATATTGCTTATGACAGTCTTAAGAATGATATTTTAAAAGCCCAAACTGTTGGATATATTAGAATGTTAACTAGATCGCATCGATTTGTTGTGTCAATGCAAGCTTTAAGATTTACACCACCTATAAAGGAAAACTGAAATGCCATACCAAAAAGGAAAAAGATTACCTATAGAAAGAGCTTCTAAACTTGGTCACTTAGAAGTTATACAAAGTCCTTTAGTGAAAAAGTTATGTGAAAATTTTAATGATCCAAATTTCATAATTGAACCTAAAGGAATTAACTGGCAGCCAATTCCTGAAGGCGGTAATGAATTAAAAATAATTTTCGCTTCCGACGGCTCAATTCACACAATTGAATATCCAAACCCACCATACAAAGCTATAGCTTTTGTAAAATCTGCTTTGTTAAAACTGGATCAATATGCAATTTCTAAGCTTGACAAAGAAAATCCGAATCCATTTGCATTGCGTGATATAATGAAAGAATCAGCTTTGTTTCATGCTACTACCTTTCCATTACGACATGTTGTTGTTCCAGGAAAATCAATCTATCATGCAGTAAGAGAAATAATCTACGAATCTGTAAATGACAAAGGTCTAAATAATTCACTTGATAGCGCAATGATGGAAACTTTAAAATGGATAGCATATGAAAAATGGAATGAGAATCCAAAAGCAAAACTAGAGAAATTTGGTTGCCCATATTGTCGTGAAGAAACGGGTGTTGATCATGCAACATTACCATATGATGAAGAAAAGGGGAAATGTCCAAATTGCGGAAATGAAATTTTTATAACCGATTTGTTCGGTCTTCATCAATCGATGACTGAAGATCATGCTCCTAATCAAGTAGCTTCAGATTATATGTCAATCAGCGAAACACTTATGATTTTTACTCCCATAAGATATTTTTGGGACAACAAAAAGGATATATTGAAAAATTGTCTCTTTATTAAAGATGGTCCATTATCTTTAAGAGCAACATTGGCAAAGCTATCTGCTCCTATTAGACGCTTCTTTCAATATGCAAAGAATAGTGGATATGAAGTTGCAATGATTGGGCAAGAAAAATCTGGTTTCTTTTTTGATCATCTTCAACTAATTGGTCGAAATGCTCCTTCAAATTCTGTTTTTATTCCTGGTAATAATTATATTAGAAAAGAGATACAGCATAGTAATTCAAATAGCATATATGGTTCAGATACTAATTATGGAGCAAAAGTTTTTGTTAAGATTAATGATTACCATCAAATGGTATTAAACATTCCAACAGGAATTCGTGGTGAAGGTGTTGAGAATCCTTCAATTGATAATTTAATTGCAATCAAGAATATCATATCAACTATTTACAAAATATTAAGCAATCGATACGAGGGGGCTCTTATACCTATAGAACTTGCTAATGGAGTAGCTTCGTTGTCTACATATCCTTCAGCTAAAGTATTGGAATTATTTTCTGAATCAAGGAATCATTAATCATTAATCATTAATTTTGTCATTAATTCATTGAGATATTTATATAAAATAACAATAATTAATATGAAATTTCTCAAATTTCTCATCGCCCTCATCGGTTTTTCCCTTTTCTGCTTCGGCTATAAAGGACTGACGTCCGGAAAAGTAAAAATCAGTGGGTTCTTTAAAATATCAAAAGAAGAGAAATCAACACTCTATTGGATAAATGTGATCGTATATTTTGTCGTAGGCATTGCTGGAATAATCTTCGGACTTGTATCATAATCTTATACTAGCATTCCATTGAACGTTCAAAATTATTGACAATAACCTGCGCTTCTCTATCTACATAAATTTATGAAATTATACCAAAGCACATTAAAAAATGATTTCGGTCTTATTACTCTCACTTTCTCGGATGAGGGTTTGCATACTTTAAATCTCAATGAAAATAAGGAAAATATCATATTCGAACTGTCAAAAGAAAATCAATACTTAAAACAACTCAAAGAGTATTTCACTGGAACTAGAAAACAGTTCGATCTCTCTCTTGTTCTTATTGCCACTCCTTTTCAAAGAAAGGTATGGGAATATATTCAGCAGATCCCCTATGGCGAAACTCAAACCTATAATGAAGTTGCTCAAGGTATAGGTCATCCAAACGCACATCGTGCAGTGGGAAATGCACTGCATGTCAATCCAATTCCTATCGTAGTTCCATGTCATCGTGTCATTCGATCAGATGGCGGACTGGGTGGCTTTGGTTTAGGAATCGATGTAAAACAAAAATTATTAGATTTTGAAAGACAGCATTTATGATACAAAGAAGAAAAACCCGGCAAATCGCAGTAGGTACGGTCAAGATTGGCGGTGATGCACCCATTTCCGTGCAGTCTATGACCAATACCGACACCCGGGATGCAGAGAAAACACTCGATCAAATCCGGCAATGTGCAGCTCACGGTTGTGATATTATCAGGGTTGCATTACCTGACATGAAAGCTGTTGAAGCCCTTCCTAAAATTATCAATGAATCCCCTATTCCGGTTATTGGTGATATTCATTTCAACCACGAGCTTGCGATCAAAGCAATCGAAAAAGGCGTTAACGGAATTCGTATCAATCCGGGGAATATCGGTAGTTCGGAAAAGGTTAAAAAAGTTATCGATGCTGCGAAAATAGCAAATATTCCTATTCGTATTGGTGTTAACGCAGGTTCTTTGGAAAAGGATATCAAGAAAAAATATGGCGTAACTGCAGACGCACTCGTGGAAAGTGCACTTCGGCATGTTCATTTTTTTAAATCGCAGAATTTTTATGATATAAAGTTGTCATTGAAAGCATCATCTGTGCCTTTGACTATCGAAGCATACAGAAAGATAAGTGAAAAATGTGACTTCCCGCTGCATTTAGGCGTCACAGAAGCCGGTACAGCTTTCTCAGGTACCATTCGTTCCTCGATCGGCATTGGAACACTCCTTGCAGAAGGAATCGGCGATACGATACGTGTTTCACTTGCTGCTGATCCTGTTGAAGAAGTTAAAGTTGGACTTGAACTCCTACGAGCTCTCGATTTGCGAAAGGGTCCTCACTTCATTATATGCCCCACCTGCGGAAGAACTGAAATCGACATAATTAGCATTGCAAAGGAAGTGGAAAAAGAGGTTCGAAAATTGCATATTGAACATAATATTTCCATTGCAGTTATGGGTTGTGTTGTTAATGGTCCTGGTGAAGCGGTAGAAGCGGATATTGGTATTGCAGGAGGTAAAGGGCAGGCAGTGCTTTTCAAAAAGGGAAAAATAATCAGAAAAATTCCTGAGGAGCAGATCATAAACGAACTGCTCAAAGAGATACGCACAATATTGTAATTCCTTTATGAAAACCATCTGCTCTGTTATTGATGTAGGGACTAATTCAATTCTGTTGCTTATTGCTGAGAGAGCACAGAATTCATGGAAAGTTCTTCATCGAGATGCGCGTACTTCATCACTTGGTAAAGGCATGAGGAATGGTCTTCTCAAAGATGATAGCATTGAAAGAGCAAAAGCAATTCTTGAAGATTTTATCCTCACATCCAAGCGTTATCATTTAGAAAATATTATCATAACCGGCACTTCTGCTTCGCGGGAATCGAAAAATATTTCACAGCTTGCCAACTGGCTTCGAAGCAAGTATGACTTGAGGTATCATATTCTTTCAGAAAAGCAGGAAATCTACTATATCTATCTCGCAAATAAGCACGAATTTGATGAGCATGAGAATTTGATTATCTTTGATATTGGAGGAGGAAGTACTGAGTTCATGATTGTGAAAAAAGGTAAATTAGAATTTTCAACCAGCTTGAAAATGGGAGTCCGAAGACTTAACAATCTTTGTGATAATGATGAGGAAAAACATGCTTTTTGTCAGGATATATTGGCACAGTCCAAGATCCAGAAACATGTCCCCTCTTCCTTTGAAGTTGTCGGTGTGGGCGGAACCGTCACAAATCTCATTGCAGTGAAAAAGGGTTTGAAAGAATGGGTTTCAGAAAAAGTCCACAAACAGGTTCTTACTTTGGATGATGTTCTTCATTTCAAAGATCTGTGGAAAAAATTGTCTTATAAAGAGATAGAAAGACTTATTCCCTTTGATCCACACCGTTCCGATGTTCTGCTATCAGGAACGATACTTCTTGAAAGTATTTTCTCTTATCTTGGTATTGATAAGATATTTGTAAGCGATTACGGTTTACAGTTTGGAACATTATTACTATATACAAAATTCTGTTGATTATTTTCATACGAAAAAGACTCGAACACAGGTAATGCATTCGAGTCTATAATTTATACTGCTTATTTTATCGCAGAATTATTGTTTTGTGAATATCGGAAACTTTGTCATTAACCATCAATTTTATAAAGTAAATACCAGCGCTCAAATCCGTGCCATCCCACCTTAAAGTGTGAGTTCCGGAATCACGATTTTCATTCATAAGAGTAGATACACGCTCACCTTTTACGTTATAAATCACTATTTTAACATGTGAATGTTCTTTAAGAGAAAAAGAAATCGAGGTTTCCGAAGTAAAGGGATTAGGATAGTTCCCAATATTGCTAGCCGCATTAATAGTCTTTTCGAGTCCTGGGTCTTTTGAGTTAGAATATACATTAATATCATCAAATGCAAAACCATCACGGGGTATTTTATCATTGTCATAATGTTGAAATTTTAGTACAAAGTCATTGGTGTATCTCATACCTAATTCCTTCACTATTTCGTCAAGTTCAATAACTACTCTTTCCCATTTATTGTTATTATCTTTTAGGGAATATATCTTTTCAAAATACTCTCCTCCTTTGTCAGATATATATACTCCATCCTCAAAATGATCTTCATCGTCAAACTCTTTCCAGAAAAATGAAATTTCAACCCCTTCTTGATTTACAAGATTTAAATGCAACCAAGCTTCATTCGTTGAGTAATATCCATCTGTGATAACATCCATTATAAGGCATTTATCACTCTCATATGGTTCATATTCTTCGGTTATAAGAGTTCTTCCATATTCAGTACTGTTAAACATCTCCCAGTTATTATCTATACCTTCTTCAAAAGTCATTTCATAAGGAAGACCCGAAAATTCTTTTATCTCTCCATATGTATTCATTGCCTGTAAATAGTTGGGGCTATTAGATGTAATAATATCACTGTCATCCAATCTATCTGGGTATGAGTATGGTGATTCACCCCTTCCCAATATTTCAATATTACTATTCAATATAACAATGGTCGCATCTACTGCATTTCCTGAGAAATCCATTGCTTTAAAAGTATTACCACCTTTACATATCGTAACCAAATTCTCTGCTTGTTTAGACCATATCTCCATACTTGGGTCGCCAAATAAGATATGTGCAATAATTAAATTTCTGAGCGAGCTGATATATGTGTAAGGATAAAGAAATTGAAGAGAATTAATAGTATTGATACTAATTTCATGTATCTCATCCAAAAATACAAAATCCATGAAGTCTTCAACTGCAAGACGAGAAATATAAGGAAATTCATAGGAAGCTACACCATAATAAGCAGCGGCTCCATTATTATCCATAAGGAAACATGCTCCAACACAATCCATCGGATCATTATTAACATCAACAAATTTAGTGCTTGCACAAGATGAATTCCATAAAATGTAAGGATTAGTATTTGTAAGATAATCAGGGAGATATTCATAATAATAACCTGTTGTATCATTCCACTGTCCATATACTGACCATTCATACACATTGGTTATTTGCTGACTATTTGGATAATCAGCCAGATCGCCGACAACATTCCAATTACTATTACTATTAAGTGCTGTGATAGCTCGACTACCACCGTGTGTAACATTAAATAAAAAACTATGATCGTTCGTGTTAAAAGCATTGCCCAACATCACACCGGCAGGAGAAAATGGTGATACGAGGTCTTCTTCATAGGTAAAATCAATATCTGTATCTATATGCATAGCAATAAAATCTATTATACTATTCCCACCCGTATGACCGGGTATTCTACCAAGATTATTAGCGATCAAATGATATTTTTCAGAGAAATTGCCTGCCTGACGATAGGATACGTATTTATCAATAAAATTCTGGACTTCTTGCACTGTATCTGCTGGGATTCTGCCTACATATAGATCTGCTTCAAAATTGATTTCATCATTAGAAACCCATTCTGAAAGCACGTTACAGAAATAATAATCCGTGGGAAACGAACTATAGTCGGTTTTGTCCACATCAATTATTTTTGGCATTATCACTGACGCATCTCCACCGATCAGAACATATTTAAGATATGGATTATCCAACTTTCGTATTTTTAAGTAAGCCCTTATTTCATCCGGCGTATTTCCAATAACAGAAGTTGTTACTACTTGAGTTTTTATTCCTTCAGTATCCTTTATTTCTGCAAATTCCAAAAAAATAGACAATAATTCCTCATTCGTAATAATTATCATATAATAAGGTATTTCATTTTTTTCTCTTGTAGTATTAGGATATTCTTCTTTATTAATAATGGGTTTGAAATCCTCTGCATGCTCAATGAACTGATCCATTTCATTAGTATCATCAAATATATCTTTCAATTCCTCTCTCAAACCTTGCTCATAGTCATCCTTTGGTGTAGCAAACAAAAAGCTGTAACCAAAGAATAGTATTAATGTTATAGCATTTACTGTAATTATTAGTTTTTTACTTTTCATAATAGTATTTCCTTTCCCCGATTAACTCGGGATCCCGTTAAAACGGTACTTTTTTATTTTATTAAAAGCATTTTTTTAACATCGATTACTTTATTGTTATTTACCAATTTTTGAAAATATATGCCACCTGGGGCACTATCACCTTCTTCATTTGTTCCGTTCCATACAACTTCACCAGCACCTTGCTCATGGCTGAGTTGCAGAATTTTTACTTTTTGACCTTTTATGTTGTAGATTTCTATTTTTGCATCTCTTATAATATTTTTAAGATTATATGATATTATTGTTTGGTTATAAAAAGGATTAGGACAATTATTAATAATTAGTTGGGTATATATTTTATTTCCTGGCTCAGTGCCCATTGACGAGTCATAAAAACCAATCTCATTATTATTTGCGTCATATACAAAAACATTAAATGAACTCCAACTACTATTAATAAAATTTGTAAATCTATAATAAATCGTATATTCAGGAGCAGTGTACAACCAATAATCAGGTTCTACATAATATCTACATTCCCAATTACTATATGGATGCTCAAAATCAATATATACATTATCTGGAGTTGGGTTTAGATGAAAAGGTATGACTGCCGGATCAGGAGGAGAATAGGGTATTGAAATAAATACTAAACTCTTGCCTGTGTTAAAAATTATTTCAACCCTATCAACATGTAATCGATTTGTAGGGGTTTCAATTCCAAATTTAAAATCATAACCTCCTAACTCTTCAAAAGATATATCTATTTCATCACTTGAATAATTCATATACTTTAGGGGATGTCGTTTCTTACCATTTTCCCAATCATCACCTTCTTGCCATCTTTCAAAATGGAGGTGAGTACCTCTCTTTGATTCACCATTTGTTCCAATAATTTGTCCTTGAATAACATTATCTCCTGTGTTAACTGAAGCAGTATTCATATGACAATATCTGGTAAATTCACCATCTGAATGCTCAATTCTTATTGTAAGACCATATGAACCATCATTACCAACAAATATTACTTCTCCTGCTTCTGCGGCATATATATTCTGATTATCATAAGTATCTATATCAATCCCATCGTGAAAACGGTATTGTGTAGTAGAATATGCATTCGGCCCGAATTCAGAAGTGAAGAGACCATGGATATTCTGAAGTTCGCGTCCATCAACAGGCCATGTCCAAAAACTATAACAAAAATCGGAAAACATTAAAACAAAGACTAAAATAAATCCTATAGTTATTATGTATCTGGATCTCATTTTGAACTCCTTTCATAAATTACAAGTTCAGGATTATTAACAGATTGTACTAATATATAATATTCAACATCTTTTATATTAACATTTTTACTAATATACGGTAAAATAGTAAAATTAGTCCATGCATTTATGTCTAATATACTTGTTGCAGAACGCTCTTGAAATATTATATTGCCATTATTAACAAAAACACTTTGTAATCCGGGGAGGGAAGTTTCTTGCTTTATTTTAACATCCTTCGTTTTCAAATTTACAATTTTAGGCTTGTAAACTGTTCTATGTAGATAAATATTTTCATCATCAATAAATGCAATGTTGTTTAAGTGAATTTCATCATCTTTATAAAGCAAATCGCCGGCAAAGTTAAATACATAAACTGGGGAATACATAGTGTTTATTATCATTTTATCTTTGTGTGTCTTAACATCGTCATAGAAATAGGTTGGGAAATTCTTGTATTGTTTTACTGTTTTGTGTTTCCATAATAAAGTTATTTTATTTTCAGAGTCTATCTTTAGAAGGTAATAATAGGGCTGTGATTCAATAGTATCATAAGCATACATAATAATTTTATTATCAGATACAAAAGTAAAATCTATATTACTCAAATTATCGAAATCAAATCCAGTTACATTAACCTGTTCAAAATTTTTATCAAATAGTTTGAAACCTTTTGCTTCTTTTGAATCTGATGTTCCTTTGTTAAAGTAAAGATATTTTCCATCTTGTGAGGGAACCAAACCAGCACTATCGAATACTCCTGTGCATAAAATATCACCTTTATTTGATAGCACTATACTTTTATTGTTGGATGAATACCTCTCAAAGTGCCCATAAGTTGTTATTAATTCACCATTATCTGTGATTGCACAGGCTTGAGTGAGAATTCCTTCAATTGGTTTTTTCCACAACAAGTTACCATCAATATCAAAATAATTAACAACAGTTTGTAATTTATGTGTATCAGGAATAAGTTCTTGTGTTACAGTTACAATATTACCAGTATTTTTCGCAACAGCAAAAGCCATTACTCTTCTACATTCTAAGGGTATCCTTTTTTTCAGAATATAATCTGGAATATATTCCTGCGTGAATTGCTCCAGCGTTATCTTTTCCGGACGCATAATATCATCAGCAGATAAGCTAATACTTATTAGTAATAACAAACCTACTATTAAAATTAATTTTTTCATTGTTCTTCCTCTCTTTTTTTTTTGTATTTTTTTTATAAACAATAATTTCTGGCATAGTGCCAAGATTTCTAACTTATAAATTAATATAATTTTTCGTCCCATTTATAACTCAGTTTATAGCTGGATTTAGCCATAATTTATTTAATAGCATTTAGATATTTATAAATTATTTTGTCAAATTTTTATTGAAAATTTTCTCATTTCTCACCTCCAATAAGAATTACTATTTCAGGATTCTCATTATATTTCTCAAAAACAAATATCTTTTCATCATTTTTAGTGATAGAATCAACATTATGGTAGAGGGTGTGAATTTGACTCAAATCATTAGCAAAATCATGTATACTTGTGTGAAAAGTACTTCTCAACCACGAAAAATTTCTTACTGATAACAATAGTATATCATTAAACACAATTGCATTCCTAAATCCATCATAATCATTCTCTTCATATCTTAAAGTAACTTTTTCCTTTATAATTTCTTTTGTTGAAATGTTTAGTAATTTTGAATATCTTTTTTTCTGAGGAACGAAGCTTTGTAAGAATAATTCATTCGCATTCAAAAAATCAAAAGATTGATAGAAACTTTTATCCTTAAAATAAAGAAGATTCCCTTCAAAATCAAATACATATAAATGGCGCCCACGAATCAATATTCTATTATTTTCAAGTTTCACATTTAAGTCAAAATAATAAGCTAAATCCTGTCCAACAGGAATTTCATATTCCCAAATCGTTGTAACTGTCTCATTTTTCAGCGTTAAAAATCTGAAATAGGCAGAATAGTTATCCCCTTCTTTTCTTTCGATATAAGCAAGAATGTGGTCATCTAATACAAATTTTAATCTTACATTTACATCATCTTTTGTATAATCAAATCCTTTGAAATTAACTAATGTGCCGTCACTTCTGTAAAGTTCAAGCCCTGGTTGCCAGTAATCCGCTGCTTGACCTGTTCTCTTATAAAGATATTTTCCATCAGGAGATGGTATCAACCAGGTGCCTTCCAAAAGTTTTGTGTAAAGAACATCTCCTTTTTTTGATAAGATTGTATTTATAACTCCATAAAAGCCTGTAGGTTTAGCAAAATCCATTTGAGGAGATATGTAAAGACAAATCGTCTCTCCGTTATCTGCTACCTCGCAATCCATAGATTTCACTTTATGAAAAGAACCATACAATTCTACTTTATCAAAATCTTTCGTCCATTTCAGATTTCCTTCAATATCAAAGTAATATACTTTAAATTGGTCTCCTATTTCCGTAATCGCAACAATATTACCACTGTTTTTTGCAACAGCATAAGCTCGTCCTATCCCTTCAAGCGGTATTCGTTTTTGAAGATTATAGTCAGGAAGGTATTCTTCAATAAATTCATCTAAACTGATTGGTTCTGTAGAAAATTGATTTGACTCAGCTAATAAACTTAAGCTGATAAGAAATATTATGCTGAATATTGTCATACACTTTTTCATCGTTTCTCCTTTATGCTGAATATCTTTCGGTCATTTTTTCATTATCGTTTATTTTTAAGGGTTAATACCTTTTTTGTGTTGCTAAATAGCTTGTAACGTATTGGCCCTTAGTTAGTTAATGGCGATTTAAAATTTAAGGAATTTTAAATGGTCAAAAAAAGTGCCCTCATTGTCGGTCCAAACACATAAAAAAGCATGGTAAAACTAGAGATGATCTGCAAAGATACAAATGTCTTTCATGCCACAAAACATTCCAGAATAATCATTACAAGACACGAGATATTTACGATCGAATTTGGCATGAATATGTATATGATCGATGTACCATACATCAGTTATCCAGGCGCTATAAAAAGAGCAGAAATTGGATTATTAACAAATTGATGGAAAGCCCAATATCTTCTCTAAAATTATCACCTGCTAAAGTTGTTATTATCGTGGATACGACCTTTTTTGGTCGTCGTGATGGGGTCAGTATATTGCGTTCATATACCACAAAACAGAACTTAGCATGGCAGTATGTCACAAGTGAGCAGATGGTATCCTATCAGGACCTCAGAAACGAGATAGAGAGCAACGGCTATACAGTAGAAGCAGCCGTAACAGACGGCAAATACGGGCTTAAAGAAGTTTTTGCAGATGTTCCGGTACAGGTGTGTCAGTTCCACCAGAAGATGATTTTGAGACGATATTTGACACTTCGTCCACGTCTTGAAGCGGCACAAGAATTAAAAAACTTAACATCAGATTTAACTAAAATCAGTGAATCTGAATTTAATGAAGGTTTTATAAATTGGGAGAATAAATGGAGTGAATTTTTAAAAGAAAAGACATTACATCCGAATGGAAGCAGCAGTTTTACGCATCGGAAATTACGTTCAGCGAGGCGAAGTATAAGACGTCATTTACCATATCTTTTTACATATCAAAATTATCCTGAACTAGACATCCCAAACACAACAAATGATATAGAAAGTTTGAACAGTAAGATCAAAGATTTATTACGAATTCATCGAGGGTATTCTAAGAAATTAAGAAACAAAATTATTGATGAAATTTTGTCAAAAAACTGAAAAATAGCAACACAAAAAAGGTATTAACCCATTTTTAACAATATTTTTTGGCATAACGCCCAAATTACTAACTTATAAATTAACATAATTTTTCGTCCCATTTGTACCTCAGTTTATAGCTGGATTTAATACTAAATTTATATTAAGTCATTCAGATATTTTAAATTTCTTTTGTCAAATTTTTCTTGAAAGGGTTCTCATTTTTCACCTCCTCGTATAATTACTATTTCAGGATTTTCATTATATTTCTCAAATACGAAAAATTCCTCATTATCTCTCGCAATATAATCAACATTATGCTCAATATTTTTACTATGTTTCCAGTCATTCATATCAAGAACAATAGTATAAAAATTTCTTTTAGAATAAGGATATCTCTTTATCGAAAACAGCAACAAGTTATTCAATTCTAATACATTATTAAATTCATCATAATCATAGAATTTATTATCTATTTGTTTAATATATTTCTCATACCTAAAAGTAATATTTTCCTTTCTAACTTCTTTTGGAGAAAGATTTATTAATTTGGAATATTGCCCTTTTGCAGTATGTGTTTGTAAAAACAGTTCATTATCATTCACAAAATCAAAAGATTGATAAGAATTATCTTCAAAATAAAGAAGATTTCCAGCAACATCAAAAACATATAATTTCGAAAAAGCTACACCACTACATATAGCAATTCTATTATCTTCAGATTTTACATTGAAAAATTCATCAAAATCTTGTCTCAAAGCAACTTCATATTCGCAAAGAGTAGCAACATTTTCATTTTCCAGTTTTAAAAACCTAAAATAGTTAAACCAATCATTATCCTTTCTTTTTGCAATATACGCAAGGATATGGTTGCCTGATACAAATTTTAATCTTACATTTACAACATCCATATTATCAAAATTATCAAAGCCCTTGATGTTAACCAAAGTACCATTAGTTTTATAAAGTTCAAATTCAGAAGTTCTATAATCGGAAGTTATTGATGCTTCTTTATAAAGATATTTCCCATCAGGAGATGGTATCAACCAGGTCCCTTCCAATATTTTTGTGAAAAGCACATTACCTTTTTTTGATAGAATTGTATTTATAATTCCATAAAAGCCAGTAGGTTTAGCAAACTCCATTTGAGGAGATATGTAAAGACAAATCGTCTCTCCGTTATCTGCTACCTCGCAATCCATAGATTTCACTTTATGAAAAGAACCATACAATTCTACTTTATCAAAATCTTTCGTCCATTTCAGATTTCCTTCAATATCAAAGTAATATACTTTAAATTTGTCTCCAATTTCAGTAATTGCAACAATATTACCACTATCTTTTGCAACTGCATAAGCTCGTCCTATTCCTTCAAGCGGTATTAGTTTTTGTAAAGTATAGTCAGGGAGGTATTCTTCAATAAATTCATCTAAACTGATTGGTTCTGTGGAAAATTCTTCTAATGCAAATAACAAACTTATACTGCTTAGAAGAATTATACAGGATATTAAAATAATCTTTTTCATGATTACTCCTTTTTGTTTAGTTTAGTAATTTTTGTTTATCTTTTTATTCTCAACAATATTTTTTGGCATAATGCCAAAATTTGTATAATCCTTTTTTCATATTTTAACCTCAGTTTATAGCTGGATTTAATCCTAAATTTATATTAAGACATTTAGATATTTAAAATTTCTTTTGTTAAATTTTTTCAAAATTTCCGATTGTTGTTTAAAATAATAATAAAAACTTTTCCTAATAACATAATAATATCATAAGTCTAAAATTCACACTTTATCATTATTTTCACCAAAACAAACAGCCCAGGCAGAGGGGAGGCCACCTGGGCTGAGGAGGTCTTTAAAACGATATTACTACCGCTTTAAGGGGGGAAACTTTATATAAAATTAACCATTAAGATTTTTCTTTTTTAAGTGACTCTTCAGGTTTTTCTTCTTTCGGAGATTCAGTTTCTTTCTTAGATTCCGGCTCTTCCTTCTTTTCCTCTTCCGCCTTCTCTTCGACTGCTTCTTCTTCTTTTTCTAGTGGAGCTTCTTCTGCAACTCCCTCATTCAACGCTTCTTCCACTTCTTCCTTGCTCTCTTCAAGATCTTCCTGCTTCTCTTCAATTTCCGGTTCCACAGTCTCGGGAGTTTCTACTTTTTCTTCAATCTCAGGTTTTACTTTTATCTCTTCTGTAACTTCTTCTTTTTTCTCAACTTTAGCTTTTGGTTTCTCTTGTTTTTTCTTCTCTACAGCAGGTTTCTTTGATGTTTTCGGCTTATCGGTTTTTGATTTCTTTTTCTTCTTTGCTGCAATTTCTTCTTCTACAAATTCGACGATTGCTGTAGTAGCCGCATCGCCGATACGGAAGCCAGTTTTGATAACGCGAGTATAGCCGCCACTTCTGTTTTTATACTTTGGGGCTATTTCATCAAAGAGTTTTTTTACCATATCTCTTTTTTTTAAAATTTTATATGCTTGTCTGCGTGCATGAACAGTACCTTTTTTTCCGAAGGTGATCAGTTTTTCTGTTAGACGTCCTGTTTCTTTTGCACGAGCAAGTGTAGTTTCAATTCTCTCATTTTGCAGAAGTGCAATAACGAGATTATTCAAAAGGGCTTTTTTCTGTCCTAATAGTCTGCCAAAGGATGTTGTACCTTTTTTGTGATGTCTCATTTTTGTTCCTCAATTTTTTTGAGAGTTTCAAGTTGCTCATCAATTTTCTTAATATCCATACCAAGTTTCAAGCCATAACGGTCAAGTACTGTTCTTACTTCATCAAGAGATTTTTTACCGAAATTACGCAGGCGAAGGAGCTGGTTCTCTGTTTTTGCAACCAGTTCTTTTACGAATCCTATCTTTGATGCTGCAAGACAATTGCTGCAACGGACACTCAACTCAAGTTCACCAACCTTCATCTTCATAAGTTTTTGAAGATTTTTCAATTCAGGATCGATCTTTTCTCTCTTGATATATTTTGGTTCTTCTTCGAACTGAATAATTGCTTGGAAACAATCTTTTAATATTTTCGCTGAAAGACTGAGTGCTTCTTCCGGCACAATACTTCCATCAGTCCATATCTCTAGGATGATCTTGTCATAGTCGATCTTCTCATCAACTCTTTCTCTGCCGATATTGAAATTTACCTTTCGAATCGGTGAATAAATTGAATCAATGGGGATCATTCCAATCTGTGTTTCTGATGTATCATGCTCATTTTCACGGATATAACCGATACCGTTATTTACCCAGAGTTCCATGTGAAAATCAACATCATCGACAAGTTCAAGGAGATGCAGATCTTTATTTATGATCTCAACAGCTTTGGGTGTGGTGATCTGTCCAGCAGTGATCTTGCCAGGACCTTTTACAGATAATTCGAGCTTTTCTTCTTTGGTGCTGTTAATCTTTAGCACAAGATTTTTCAGGTTAAGAATAAGCTCTATATAGTCTTCACGTGCACCAGGTATCGCAGTATATTGATGCTGGAGTCCATGCACCTTTACAAAACGTACTGCTCCGCCCTGAATTGAAGACAAAAGCACTCGACGGAAGGAATTTGCGACCGTAGTGCCGAGACCCTGTTCAAAGGGACCGATGGTGAATTTGCCATAGGTTTTTGAATAGGTCTTTTCGTCCTTATCAATATATGTAGGCATTTGTATTGGTTCTAAATCAACCATGTGTACTCCTATGTATTATTTAGAGTAGAATTCAATAATCAATCTATGATCAATATCCTGTGGAAGCTGATCAGCGCTTGGCAGAGTTTTCACATAACCCGAAAATTCTTCAGGATGAACCTCAAGCCAGTTAAACTGATCAAGTGACTTATGTGCTTCCATAGCTTCATGGATATTGGGTATTTGTCTACTTTTATTTCTTATTTCGATCTTTTGTCCGGGTGCAACGAGAAAGGATGGAATATCAACTTTCTTTCCATCGACCAGCACATGTCCATGATTCACAAGCTGACGAGCAGCATTTCGTGAGGTTGCAAAACCCATTCTATAAATAGTGTTATCCAGTCGTATTTCTAGAAGTCTTAAAAGATTTTCACCGGTCACACCCTTCATTTTGGATGCTTTCTTGAAATAGTTCTTGAACTGTTTTTCAAGAAGACCATAGGTTCTCTTTGCTTTTTGCTTTTCACGAAGATGGATCGCATAGTCGCTCAATTTTGCTCGATATCTTCTTTTACTCTCTCCTGGAGGAGTATTCCTGCGTTCAATACTGCATTTTTGAGTGTAACAACGTGCACCTTTCAAAAAGAGTTTAACACCTTCTCTTCTACATAATTTACATTTTGATCCTAAAAATCTAGCCATTCTGAATCCTCTTAAATTCTTCTTCGCTTGGGTGGACGACAGCCATTATGAGGAATGGGAGTCGTATCAAGAATTGACAATACATTCAAACCTTCTGCTTGAAGTGAACGAACTGCAGAATCTCTTCCGGAACCGGGTCCACTCACGCGAACATGTATATTTCTTAAACCCATATTCAACACTTTGGCTGCGATGTCCTTTGCAGTCTGCTGAGCTGCATAGGAAGTGCTTTTTTTGGAATTCTTGAATCCATTCTTTCCACAGCTTGACCAGGTGATCACATTACCCTTCTTATCAGTAATTGTGATAATAGTATTATTAAATGTTGCCTGGATATGGGCAATGCCGTCAGTTTCCTGAAGACGTACTTTCTTTTTTCTTACTGTTTTTTTCTGTTTGCTTTTTACTGCCATCTTTTCTCCTGCTATTTCCTACCGACTCGGCTACTTCGAGGACCTTTTCTTGTACGGGCATTTGAATGTGTACTTTGTCCGTGAACAGGAAGGCCGATACGATGACGCAAACCACGATAGCAACCGATCTCCATGAGACGTTTGATATTCATGGTTCTTTCTTTACGCAGATCACCTTCGATCATATAATTATCTCTGATGATATCACGCAGTTTAATAACGTCCTGATCAGTAAGATCTTTTACTTTTTTATTGATATCGACACCGGCTTTCCCCAGTATCGCATTAGAGGTTGAGCGACCTATACCAAAAATATAGGTCAAGCCAATCTCTATTCGCTTTTCACTTGGTAAATCAACACCTGCTATTCTTGCCAAAATGCCTCCTATCTTAACCTTGTCTCTGTTTATGTTTTGGATTTGATGAACAAATTACATATATGCGCCCTTTGCGCTTTACGATTTTACAATCTTTACAAAGTTTCTTTACTGATGCTCGTACTTTCATAAAAAAAATCCTCTATATTATTTATAACGATAAACAATCCGTCCCTGGTTAAGGTCATAAGGAGAGAGTTCCATCTTTACCTTATCACTCACAAGAATACGGATATAGTGCATTCTCATCTTACCGGAAATATGGGCATGTACTTTATGACCATTTTCCAGTTCCACGATAAATTTCGTACCAGGAAGTGCTTCAACGACTGTGCCGTCAACTTCTATGAGGCCATCTTTAGCCATCATGAGCTCCTTGTTTTCGTTAAAATTTCCGGTTCATTCTCTGTGATAAGAATGGTGTTTTCGAAATGTGCAGATGGTGAACCATCCATTGTGTAAAAAACCCATTCTTTTTCTACAGTTTTTGAAGTTCCAATATTGAACATCGGCTCAATAGAAATGGTCATGCCCGGTTTGAGCATAGGTCCTGTTCCTTTTCTGCCGACATTTGGTATCATAGGGTCTTCATGCAGAGTCCTTCCGATACCATGTCCTGTGAGCCATTCTGCAACATACAATCCGTTATCCATCGCAGTTTTTTCAATTGCTGCAGAAATATCTCCAACCCTATTGCCGGGTTTGCACTGTGTGATGGCATTTTCAAGGGCTTGCTTTGTACAATCAAGAAGGGATTGAACTTCCTTTGAAATAGTACCAACTACAAATGTACGGGCACCGTCACCACAGAAGCCATTCATTTTTATACCCACATCTATGCCAATTATGTCACTATTTTTTAATACTTTATCTTTTGTCGAATAACCGTGAACGATCTCACTGTTAACTGATGCACAAATCGAATATTCATATGGATCAAGATCGTCCATTTCATAACCTTTGAAAGCAGATTCTGCACCATGCTCTTTTATGATCTCTTCTGCTTTGGCATTCAAATCAAAAGCATTCACACCAGGTTTGACCATGTCGTGCAGTTCATCAAGGATGAGGGCAACAAGAGCATTACTCTCCCTCATGAGTTGGATTTCCCGGGCATTCTTAATCGTGATCATTCTTATTCGAGTATTGTTGCAATCTGTTCGAATACTTCTTTTAGAGAGGTCACACCATTCACTTTGTGAAGAACATTCTTCTTAGTAAAATAATTAATGAGCGGTCCTGCAGTATTATGAAAAACCTTCAACCGATTCTTAATGGTCTCGACTTTGTCATCATCACGAACGATCAGTTCAGTGCTGCATTTATCACAAAGGAAGGAATCTCCCACTTTCTTTTTTGGGACTTTATGAATGAGGTTATAAATGCTTTTACAGTTCGGGCAGTATCGTCGATTTGATAACCGTTTGATGACCTCTTCATCGGGTATATCGACTATAATGGCACATACTTTGGCATTGGTGGAAACATATTCCATATCAAAGAACATTTCCGCCTGATCCCCATTTCTGGGAAATCCGTCAAACAGGGCACCTTCGGCACAATCCGGTTGCTGCACTCTGTTTTTCACCATCTTGATAATAAGATCGTTAGGAACAAGCTCACCCTTGTGCATGAATTTATGGGCTTCAATACCAAGAGGTGTTTCTTTATCAATATTATCACGGAGAATTTCGCCGGTAGAGATATGCGGAATGCGATACTTCTCTTCGATGTATTCTGCCTGTGTGCCTTTTCCTGCTCCGGGAGGACCTAATAACACAACTATGCGTTTTTTCGTGTCGATCACCTTCTTCCTCGCAATTTACCCTTCTTCATAAATCCGTCATAATGACGCATAACAAGATGGGATTCAATCTGCTTCAGTGTATCGAGCGCCACACCGACGATAATTATCAAACCAGTACCTCCGAAATAGAATGGAAGTCTGGCATATCTGATTAGGAATGTTGGTGTAACTGCGATGAATGCAAAGAATATTGCACCGGGTAAGGTGATACGAACAATCACATTGTTTATATATTCGGCAGTTCTCTTACCGGGCTTACGTCCGGGAATGAAGCCGCCATATTTTTTCATATTTGCTGCAATCTCTGTCGGATTGAGCACAATAGCAGTATAGAAGTAGGCAAAGAATACGATCAATATCACATACAGTGCCGTATGCAAAAAAGCACCAGGTGAAAGCCAGCTTGTGAGCATATGCATGAAATCACTATCCTTAAAGAATGTCGTGATCGTTTGTGGAAACATGAGCACGGATTGCGCAAAAATAATAGGAATAACACCTGCGGAGTTTACCTTCAGCGGAATATATGTTGCCTGTCCGCCATAGATCTTTCTGCCTATGACGCGCTTTGCATATTGCACCGGGATCTTTCGAGTCGATTCAGTTATGAAAATAACTGCAGTAGTAGCAAGCACCATAAACACGAGAACCGCAATAGCAAGTATTAGAGGAAGGGTACCTGTTGCAACCATTTTGAACATATTTATAAATCCGTTTGGATATCGAGCAATAATACCAATAAAGATGATGAGAGAAATACCGTTGCCAATACCTTTTTCTGTGATCTGCTCACCAAGCCACATGATGAATATCGTACCGGTAACAAGTGTGAGTACAGTTACAAATTTGAACATAAACCCGGGATATGGAACAACTGCTGCACCGGTAGGAGAAGTAATGCTCTCAAGGAAAGTAGTTATCCAGAACGCATTAAAAGTACCAACAATGAGTGTACCATAACGTGTATACTGGGTAATTTTTTTCTGACCTTCAGGACCCTCTTTTTTGAGCTTTTCAAAATAAGGAATAACTCCACCGAGAAGTTGCATCACAATAGAAGCAGTAATGTATGGCATGATACCCAGAGCAAAGATGGTTGCCTTGCTCAGGTTTCCTCCTACAAAGAGGTCGATCATACTGAATATGGTATTACCTTGCGTTGCAAAAAATTCTCCAAGCGCTGAGGTATTGATACCCGGGGTAGGAATATGACTACCAAGACGATAAACAATAAAAATACCAAGAGTGAAAAGAATTTTCTTCTTTAATTCAGGAACTTTAAAGACGTTAAATAGTGATTTAAGCACTATACAACCTCTGCTTTCCCGCCAACCTTCTGAATGATTTCAATTGCTTTTTTGCTAAAACAGTTGGCTTTGATTACTTTCTTTTTTTCAAATTTATTTTCCTCATTTGCAAGAACTTTTACCATTTGAACTTTGTGATTTTGAACATCTATAAATCCATATTTCTCCATGAGCTCAATATCAATAATACTTTCATCGATTCCAGCAAGAGTGTTCAATGAGACGATCCTATATTTCTTGGAAAATTTACTATTATTAAAACCCTTTATAGGCAATCTGCGATGTATAGGCGTTTGTCCGCCTTCAAACCAGTTAGGAATACTGGCGCCGCTTCTGCACTTCTGTCCATTCATGCCATGACCGCTTGTTTTGCCTTTTCCTGAGCCATCGCCTTTGCCAAGACGGAATTTTTTCTTACGAGAATTCTGAGGAGGTTTTAATTCATTTAACTTCATTTTGAACCTCTTCTACCTTTGATTTCTTCAACTTTTACTAAATGTGCTACAGTATTGATCATTCCCAAAATTGGAGGAGTATCTTTTTGAATAACAGAATGATGGAGCTTGCGAAGTCCTAATGCTTCTACGGTTCTTCTGGTATTGGGCTTCTGTCCTATCGGGCTTTTCACTAATGTAATTTTAAGTTTCATTTCTCGATCAACCTTTATTTATGATAGAAGTTCCGACAAAGTTTTGCCACGTAGTTTTGCGACTTCTTCATGAGAACGGAGAGCTTGCAATGCACGAACTGTGGCTTTTACCATGTTGTGTTTTGTGCTAGATCCAAGAGATTTAGTCAGCACATTTTCTACACCTGCAGCTTCGAGGATCGCACGAACCGGTCCACCAGCTATAACACCGGTACCGGGAGCGGCTGGTTTGAGGAGCACTTTACTTCCTCTGAATTTACCAATGATCATATGCGGGATAGTTCCATTACGAATCGGGAATACGAAGAGAGATTTTCTTGCTTTATCCTTGGCTTTATTTATCGCTGGAATAACTTCATTGGCTTTTCCCATGCCGACACCGACTTTGCCATTTTTATCACCAACAACAACTGTAGCATTAAAGCTGAAGTGTCTTCCCCCTTTGGTCACTTTGGAAACACGGTTGGTATCAACAACTTGTTCATAAACTAATTCGTTTTCATCACGTTTTCTTTCATGTAGCATATGCTCTCCTAGAATTCCAGACCGGCTTTGCGTGCGCCTTCTGCAAGGGCTTTTACACGACCATGGTACTTAAAGCCATTTCTATCAAAACAAACTTTTTTTATCTTCTTCTCAAGACATTTCTTGGCAAAAAGCTCGCCAATAAGACTTGCTTTTGCAACGGGTTTCATGCCATCTTTTGCCTGCTTTTTATACTCAGGACTTAGAGTAGAAACCGCACAAAGTGTTACACAGTTCTCATCATCAATGACTTGTGCATAGATATGCTTCGAGCTTCTATATACACTGAGACGTGGCTTTTCTGCTGTTCCGGAAATTTTATTTCGGATAGCAACTTTTCGGCGATTTCTTAATAATATATTTTTTCTTACTTTTTTCTTTAACATACCTGCTCCTTAGGCACCTGCTCCGCCAGCAACTTTACCAGGTTTGATACGGATATGCTCATCAGCATAACGAACACCTTTTCCTTTATAACATTCTGGAGGTTTGACATCTCGAATAGCAGCGCAGACAGCACCAAGCATTTCTTTATCATGGCTGCGAAAATCAACGATCGCCTGCAGACCGGATATACTGCTTGCTTCTGCACGACCGATCTTTTCAATTTCGATTTTCACTTCTTTTGGAATTTCAAAATACACATCATGAGAAAAACCAAGAGTGAGTACAAGCCATTTGCCTTTAACCTCTGCCTTGTAACCGGTTCCAACGATCATAAGCTTTTTCAAATATCCATTATGTACACCCTCTACCATATTGGCAACGAGAGATCGGTTCAGACCATGAAGACTTCGCGTCTGCTTTTCATCATCTTTTCGTGTAAAAATTGCTTGATTATCTTTTATTTTAATAGTAATTCCATCATTGAGTGTGCGCTCCAGCGTTCCTAAAGGACCAGTTACTTTAACGTGCTGTCCCTTTATAGCAACTGTAACATTTTCAGGAATAACTATTGGTTCTTTTCCTACTCTGGACATTGACTACTCCTTTACCAAATATTACAGATATACTCGCCGCCAACATTGTATTTTCTGGCATCTCTATCGGTGAGAACACCTTTGTTGGTGGAGAGAATTGCAATTCCTATATGATTTAACACAACGGGAATATTCTTTGAATTAACGTACACGCGCTTACTGGGCTTGCTGACTTTTTTCAAGCCCCTGACCACAGATTCAAAATCATTTACATAGCGAATATATATCTTTATCTGTTCGAACTTGCGATCTTCTTTTTCAGATGGCTCGAGGATAGAATATTTTGTTATGAAATTCTCCTCGTGAAGGATTCGTATAATATCTTTTTTTAGGTTTGAAGAATCAACTACAACGAATTTCTTCTTTGCCTGAATTCCATTACGGATAACTGTGAGCATTTGTGCGATTGGATCAAAATTTGCCATACATCCTCCGACTACCAGCTAGCCTTTTTCACGCCGGGTATTTTACCTTCGAGTGCAAGCTTTCTGAAACATAATCTGCAAATACCAAAATCTCGTAAATATGCACGAGGTCTTCCGCACAGTTCACATCTATTATATTCTCTAACTTTGAACTTTTTTTCTCTTTTCGATTTGACAATTAATGCTTTACGTGCCATACAATTCCTTATTATTTTTATTTCTGAGCAAAGGGCATGCCAAGAGCTTTCAGAAGGCTGAATCCTTCTTCATCATTCTTTGCAGTAGTCACAAATGTGATATTTAAACCACGAACTTTATCCACTTTATCATAATCAATTTCAGGAAACACGATCTGCTCTTTTATACCCATTGTATAATTACCGCGTCCATCAAATCCATGAGGAGAAACGCCATTGAAGTCGCGAATTCTCGGAAGCACAATACTGACCAATTTATCGAAGAATTCATACATCATTTCGCCGTGTAGGGTTGTCATCGTACCGATAGGCATACCTTTACGTAATTTAAAATTTGAGATTGATTTCTTTGCATGAGTAATCACTGCATGCTGTCCCGTGATCGTTTCAATTTCCTTACGTGCATTATCCAGTGATGCTCTGTTCTCAGTCGCTTCTCCCACACCAATATTCACCGTTACTTTTTTAAGTTTGGGAACATCCATAACATTGGCATACTCATGCTTTTTTGTAAGCTCAGGTATGATTTCCTTTTTGAACTTTTCTTGTAATCTACTCATTGTTCCTCGTTAGACCATATCACCGCAATTAGTGCAGTATCGAATTCTACTTTTATCATCTAAAATTTTCATTTTGATTTTAGAAGGTTTTCCACATTTCGGGCAAATGAACTGAACATTAGAAACATGGATAGGTGCTTCCATCTCAATAACGCCACCGGAAGGATTCTGTTGAGTGGGACGCTGATGTTTCTTGATGAAATTTACCTTTTCCACAATTATCTTGTTCTTCGTGGGGAAAGATTTTAACACATGTCCTTCGACACCGTTATATTCGCCGGAAATAATTTTTACTTTATCATTTTTTTTAATTCTCATATAAAACTCCTACACAACCTCAGGGGCAAGAGAAAGGATCTTCATGAACTTTTTCTCTCGCAGCTCACGTGCAACCGGACCGAAAATACGGGTTCCTTTTGGTTCCATAACTTCATTGATAAGCACAACTGCATTATCACTAAAACGGACATAAGAACCATCCGAACGGCGTACTGCTTTCTTTGTGCGCACGATCACTCCCCTGTGCAAGCTGCCTTTTTTCACATCACTGTGAGGGATAGCAGATTTAACAGAAAGCACGATCACATCACCAAGACTAGCATATCGGCGGCGTGAACCACCCAAAACCTTTATGCATTTCACCACTTTTGCACCTGAATTATCTGCGACTTTAAGAACTGACTCCTGCTGTATCATTAGAACTTCCTAAACTTCCTACTTGCTTCTTTCAATGATTTCGATGAGTTTCCAGCGTTTGGTTTTGCTAACAGGTTGGAATTCTTCAATTTTTACTTTATCGCCGATATGTGCTTCATTATTCTCATCGTGGATATGAAATTTTTTATGTTTTCTAATATATTTTCCATAGAGTGGGTGCTTATATTTTCGCTCAACACGGACCACTACAGTTTTATCCATTTTATCGCTTACTACGATACCGATTCTCGTGGGCTTTTGACGGATTGACATTTTTTCCTTATTCATTGAAACCTACTACTCTTCCTTATTATCCATTTGTTGCTTTTCACGAATAATTGTCTTTACTCGTGCAATATCTCTTCGAATTTCGTGAAGCTTCCAGGGATTTTCCAATCTGTTCGTCACTTTTTGGAGACGAAGGTTGAAAAATTCTTCCTGAAGGTCCTGCTCTTTCATATTAAGTTCGGCAAGATTCATTTCTCTGATCTCGTTTGGTTTCAACATATTAACCTCTCACCTCATCACGAGTTATGAATTTGGTTTTTACAGGGAGTTTATGTCCTCCCAGTTCAAGTGCTCTTTTTGCAACATTTTCATCGACACCACCAAGCTCAAAAAGCACACGACCGGGTTTGACAACTGCAACCCAATATTCAGGAGCGCCTTTACCTTTTCCCATACGAGTTTCTGCGGGTTTAAGAGTTATGGGCTTGTCCGGGAATATTCTTATCCAGACTTTTCCCAATCTTTTCATAAAGTGAGTTATCGCCACACGAGCTGCCTCGATCTGACGTGCGGTGATCCATGCAGTTTCAAGAGTAATAAGACCATACTGACCAAAATTGAGCTTGGAACCTGTATAGGCTTTTCCGCGTCTTTTTCCACGCTGCTGTTTACGATGTTTAACTTTCTTCGGCTGTAACATAAAATAAATACCTTATATATATGATTGCTGATACTCTTTTTTCGTTAGTTCTCCCTTGCAGATCCAAACCTTGATTCCGATTATACCATAGCGAGTATGAGCTTCGGATAATGCATAATCAATATCGGAACGAAGGGTATGAAGGGGTGTTCGACCATCTTTATATTCTTCACTTCGAGCAATTTCAGCGCCATGAAGACGTCCGCTGGTTTTGATCTTGATGCCTTCAGCACCAGCTGACATTGTACGTTCAATAGCTCTTTTCATTGCTCTACGATAGGAAATTCTATTTTCTATCTGACGTGCGATATCCATACCGACAAGACGAGCATCGAGTTCAGGTCTTTTTACTTCCTGCACATCAATAGCAAGCTTGGCATAGTCATCCTTGGTATTCATGTTCAAAAAAGTTATAAGCTCTTGCTTTACCTTTTCGATCTCGACACCCTTTCTGCCAATCACAATACCCGGACGAGCAGTATGGATCACAATTGTTAATTTATCACTTTTACGTAAAATTACTATTTTAGAGATCATTGCGTCTGATAACCTTTTATTAAGATAATCTTTGATGCGCATATCTTCATAAAAAGTTTCAACATACTCTTTGCGAGTATTTGCGAACCATATAGATTCCCAGTTTTTATTAAAACCTATTCGAAAACCAACGGGATTAGTTTTTTGACCCAATGTGCCTCCTAATCTTCCATTTCATCAGTTACGGATAAAGCAATATGATGAGTTCTTTTGAAGATCATATCAGCTCGACCCATTGCACGAGAGCGCCAGCGTTTCATAGTGATGCCCTCATCTACGGTGATCTTATTTATATATAATTTATCGATTTCGACTTTGCCTGATTTGTTTGCAGCATTTGCCACTGCGGAATCGAGCATTTTAAGAATACTGCGTGCAGCACGCTTCTTTGAGAAATTAAGAATATCTCTTGCATCGCTAACCCGTTTGTTACGAATCAAATCTGCCACAAGACGCACTTTTCTTGGTGAACCTTTTTGATTTTTTATTCTCGCAATCGCTTCCATAATTAACCACGTTTCCTTGCAAGTTTTTCTCTCTTACCTTTATGTCCACGGAACGTTCTGGTGGGAGAGAATTCTCCAAGTTTATGTCCGACCATCGATTCTGTAACAAAAACAGGTACGAATCTTTTACCGTTATGAACTGCAAATGTATGACCAACGAATTCGGGCATAACAGTAGAACGACGGGACCAGGTCTTGATAACCTGTTTCTTATTCAGTTCATTCAACTTTTCTACTTTGCCCATTAAATGCTCATCATAAAAGGGTCCTTTTTTGAGTGACCTTGCCATTAAATATCCTCCGCTTATTTACGTTTCTTCTTAATCACGTATGGATCAGAATATTTCTTTTTCTTTCTGGTTTTGAATCCCTTTGCGAGTGTACCCCACGGAGAAACAGGATGACGACCACCAGATGATTTACCTTCACCACCACCCATTGGATGATCAACAGGGTTCATGGCAACACCTCTTACATGAGGACGACGTCCAAGCCAGCGTTTTCTGCCTGCTTTACCATAGGAAATTTTGGAATGATCAATATTGCTGACCTGTCCTATCGTTGCATAGCATTCCATACGAAGAAGCTGGATAGTGCCTGAAGGCATTTTTACATGAACATAGCCACCTTCTTTAGCAACAACTTCTGCATTAACACCTGCACTGCGTGCGATCTGGGCTCCTCGACCGGGCTTGAACTCAATATTGTGGATCATTGTACCGATTGGAATCTTCCTTATTGGAAGGGCATTCCCCGGCTTGATCTCCACATTTTCACCGATCATGACTACATCATTGACCTGCAGTTTGTCAGGAGCAATAATATAACGCTTTTCGCCATCAACATAGTAAAGCAATGCAATTCGTGCTGAACGATTGGGATCATACTCAATTGAATGCACTCGGGCTTCGATCCCTTTCTTATTATGTCTTTTAAAATCTATTATTCTATAAAACCGTTTATGACCACCACCACGATGACGAATAGTAATTCTTCCCTGGTTATTTCTTCCAGCATTTCTCTTTGCCGGTTCAACCAGAGATTTCTCGGGTTTGTCCTTTGTGATCTCATCAAAGGAGTAACCCGTATAATGCCGTCTCGAGGGTGTAATAGCCTTATATTTCTTTATTGCCATGAATTACATCTCCATTTTAGGGATAGGTGTAAAAAACCTAACAGTTAATATTTTATGTCAATTAAAACAAGAAGTAGAAACATTTTTTACTGCATCACTTCAAATTCGCTTATAGATTCACCTTTTACAAGATATACAATGGCTTTTTTCCAGTCGGATCTTCTGCCTTGATAGCGACCGAGATTCTTCGGTTTACCCTTGCAATTTATGGTGTTTACCTTGCGAACATGTACCTGAAAAATTTCCTGGATAGCGTTCCGTATTTCTATCTTGTTTGCATCAAGACGCACTTTGAATAAATATCCGCCAGCTGCTTCCTGAATATGAGTCCCTTTTTCAGTGATTATCGGATGAATAATAATTTGTCTTGGGTTCTTGTTCATTTGAATACCCCTTCCATTTTCTCCAATGCCTTTTCAGTTATGATCAAATCGCTTGCATGCAGGATCTCATAGGCATTTAAATCCTCGGCACGAATACTGGAAACATTCTTGATATTTCTCAGTGAACGAACCATGTTGGGTTCATTATCGGACATCACGAACAAGCAGCGCTGAAAAGGTATCTTTGTTGCATTCAAAATATCCTGAGCAATTTTTACACTGGGTTTTTCCATTATGATATCTTCAATGACTGCAACATGATCTTTTTTACTGCTGAGTGCTGATTTTAATGCAATTCTTTTTTTCTTCTTTGGAATGGTTACATGCCAGTCCTTTGGTCGAGGTCCGAAAGCTACTCCGCCGCCGACTCTTATGGGACTTTTTTTACTACCTGCTCTGGCTCGACCAGTTCCCTTTTGACGATATAATTTTCGTGTGGAACCATGTACGTCAGAGCGTCCCTTGACACAAGCTGTTCCCAATCGCTTATTCTGCCTGAGAAGTTTGATCACTTCATGAAGAACAGCCTGGTTCACTTCCGTATCAAAGAGATGTTCCGGCAAAGTAACTTTTCCAATTTCTTCACCTGTTTTTGAATACTTTATTGCTTCCATAACAAAACCTTTTACTTAGTTTTTTGAATCATTACAATACTGTTTCTATGACCTGGAATCGCTCCTCTAACCATAAGTAGGTTTCTCTCTTCATCGATCTTATAAACGGTGAGGTTACGAACTGTTACCCTATCATTGCCATATTGACCGGGCATTTTTTTACCGCGGTGAACTCTCGAAGGTGTGGCACACATACCGATAGAACCGGTTCCGCGAAAGCTCTCATGGGTTCCATGAGTTTGATTTTTCCCATGAAAATTATGGCGTTTAATAACACCGGCAAAGCCCTTTCCTTTTGAAATTCCAGTCACATGAATTTTATCTTTTGGCTTGAAAATATCCACTTTAATTTCTGCACCAGGAGAATAATCATTCATCACATCTTCATTTACTCTAAACTCTTTCATGATTTTGAAAGCTGAGACATTGTTTTTCTTAAAATGTCCCAAAAGAGGTTTAGTGAGCTTTTTCTCAGGAACTTCCTGAAATCCAAGCTGAAGTGCAGAATAATTATCTTTCTCTATGGTTTTATGACTGGTAATAGTACAGGGACCTGCTTCAATAAGTGTCACAGCAACAGAGTCACCATTTTCTGTGAAAAATCGAGTCATTCCAATCTTTTTACCAATTAAGCCTAACATTTTTTCTCCTAATAAATTATATTTAGATATAGTTTAGGTTTTTATTTCTATATGAACACCAGCAGGTATGTTCAGATTCCTAATCGCGTCCGTTGTTTTTGGAGTTGGGTTTTCTATGTCAATAATTCTCTTATAAATTTTCATTTCGAATTGCTCACGAGACTTTTTATCAACATGAGGTGAACGCAATACCGTGTAGATTCTGCGTCTGGTTGGAAGCGGAATAGGACCGATGATCTTGGCACCTGTTCCCTTTGTGTTTCTGATGATCTCCACAACAGATTTATCCAAGAGAAAATGATCATACGCTTTTAATTTGATTCTTATCTTATTCATGTCTCCTCAATTCTAATAACCGCACATTTTATTTATAATTTGATTTGAAATATTTTCCGGAACCATTGCATACTCTTTGAATTCCATTGAAAATGATGCTCTGCCCTGAGATGCTGAACGAAGAGCAGTAGTATATCCAAAGGTTTCACTTAATGGTACCAAACCACTTAATATTTTTATTGAATCTTTGTCTTTAACTTCTAAGATCTTGCCACGACGGCTGTTAAGATCATTTATTACATTGCCCATATATACTTCAGGTGTGATAATAGTGATGTTCATAATTGGCTCAAGCAAAGCAAATTTAGCATGCCGAAGTGCTTGTGAAAAAGCCATTGAACCTGCAATTTTGAATGCAATTTCTGATGAGTCAACAGGATTGAATGAGCCACCTGTGATGAGTACTTTGATATTTTCTACTCGATTTCCTGTAAGAGGACCGCTTTGTGCAGATTCCACAATACCAGCTTTCACTGCCCGTATGAATTCTTTGGGAATATCTTCTTCTGCAGCATTATTCTCTATCTGAATTTTGTACCTTGATTCTTCAAATTCATCATTGTAGTGCTCAATATGAAGTTTCACTTTTGCGTACTGCCCATGACCACCAATATTTCTCTCGAACTTTGCTTCGCCATCAGCGCCATTAAGGATTGTTTCTTTATAATTAACTCTTGGCTTTCCGACATTCACATTGATCTTGAATTCACGTTTCAATCTATCAACAAGGATATCCAGATGCAGTTCTCCCATTCCGTAAATGAGCGTTTGGCCTGTATCCTTATCTTCTATGATAATGTAAGTAGGATCCTCTTCGAGAAGACGCGGCAGAGTATCTTTTAGATTTTCCTGATCAGCTTTTGTCTTCGGCTCAATAGCAACTGACATCACAGGATCAGCAAAGTTGATACGTTCAAGCAACACGGGATTATTCAGTGCAGTGATGCTATCACCTGAAACAGTTTCATTGAGACCGGCTACTGCGGAAATCTCACCGGCACTGATACTGTCCACATTTATTGATTTATTCGCATGCATGTGCATGATACGGGTAATTCTTTCCTTTTTGCCTGTGTTGACATTCAGCACATGATCACCCTTGTTGATCTTTCCTGAATATGCTCTAAGATACGTCAACTTGCCTACATAGGGATTCACCTGTATTTTGAAAGCCAGTGATGAAAAAGGTAAAGATTCATCAACTTTGATCTTCTTTTCTTCACCTGTTCTTGGATCAACACCATTGATCTCGGGGACATCTATTGGTGAAGGAAGATATTTCACTATCGCATCAATAAGAAGCTGAATGCCCTTATTTCTGAGTGCAGCACCGCAAAGGATCGGCACGAATTCGCAGGATAAAGTAACTTTCCTCAATGATTCATCAATGTCCTCTTCAGTAATTTCTTCTTCATCGATGTACTTTTGAAAAAGCACTTCATCGAATTCCGCTAATTTTTCAATGAGCTTAGTTCTTCTTTCTGCAACATTCTCGATAAGTTCAGGAGAAATTCTCTCATCATCAAGCGATACAGTTGAAAATTCCAAACCCATGTCATCCTGATCATAGATGTAAGCATTCTGATTTACCAGACTGATAATACCGATGAATTCATCTTGATATATGATGGGAAGTTGTACCGGAACTGCATTTGGCTGAAGCTTTGTTCTGATGGTTTTCACTGTGTAATCAAAATCAGAGCCGACTCTATCCAACTTGTTAATGAATGCAATTCGTGGAACATGATATCTGTCTGCCTGATGCCACACAGTTTCAGATTGAGGTTCTACACCTCCGACACCGCAGAAGATCACTACAGCACCGTCAAGCACACGCAATGAACGCTCCACTTCAACAGTAAAATCAACATGTCCGGGAGTATCGATAATATTAATCCTATTATCCTTCCAGAAACAAGTTATGGCTGCGGAAGTAATCGTTATGCCGCGTTCTTTTTCCTGAACCATCCAATCCATTGTTGCTGTTCCTTCGTGTACTTCACCCATTTGGTGCACTATACCTGTGTAGAAAAGGATCCGTTCAGTGACGGTCGTCTTTCCTGCATCAATATGAGCGATAAGCCCGATATTGCGAATGTTTTCCAAGGCATAGTGTTTTTGTTGCATCGTTAGATTCTAAAATGTGCAAATGCTTTGTTCGCTTCTGCCATTCTCCAGACTTCTTCACGCTTCTTGATCGATGAACCTTCGTTGTTGTATGCGGCGATAAACTCACCAGCCAATTTTTCATCAATTGTCTTTTCATGGCGTTTACGAGCGAAATTAACTATCCATCTGAAAGCAAGTGTTTGCTGTCTTTCCCTATTGACTTCCATAGGAACCTGGTAGTTCGCACCACCGATTCTGCGAGTTTTCACTTCAACTTTGGGCTTCACGTTCGCAAGCGCCTGCTTGAAAACATTGATCGGATCTTCTTGCGTCTTCTTCTGTATGATCTCTAAGGCGTGATAAAATTTGCGTTCAGCAAGACTCTTCTTCCCACGCATCATTAACTGATTGATGAATTTTGCAACGATGATATCACCATATTTTGGATCAGGAAGTATCTGTCTTTTTTGAGCTCTCTTTCTTCTAGACATGTAAACCCACTATCCTAATTTCTTGGTTTTCTTTGTTCCATATTTGGAACGGCTTTTCTTTCTGCTGTCCACTCCGCTTGCATCTAGGGTTCCACGAATAACATGGTAACGCACACCCGGTAAGTCTTTTACACGACCTCCCCGAATCAGCACAATGGAGTGTTCCTGTAGATTGTGACCCTCACCTGGAATGTAGCTCGTCACTTCAATTCCATTTGAAAGACGCACACGGGCAACTTTACGCAGCGCAGAGTTAGGTTTTTTGGGAGTGGTTGTATACACTCTTGTGCACACACCTCTTTTTTGAGGACAACCCTGCAAAGCCTTATTCTTTTTGGCTTTCTTCTGTTTCTGTCTGCCCTTTCTGATAAGTTGTGAAATTGTAGGCACTTACGCCTCCTGTTCTTTTATGTTTTTTTCAAATTCTTCTTTAAATAATTTTTCTACTGTTTTCTTTAGACTCAACTCCTCATCAATAGTACTTTTTACCTTATCACGCCAATATTTCGCACCGGTTCCAGCAGGAATTCTGTGACCGATGATCACGCTCTCTTTAAGTCCTTCTAAAGTATCCACTTTTCCGTACACGGCAGCTTCAGTCAGCACTTTTGTTGTATTCTGGAATGAAGCTGCAGAGATAAAGCTGTCAGTGATCAGCGCAGATTTTGTGATACCCATGAGAAGCTGCTCAATCTCAGCAGGTTTTCCACCTTCTTTCGCAATTTTCTCATTCACTTTATTCACATGAAGTTTATCAACAATCTCACCTTCAAGGAAAATTGTGTCACCTGGATCGATGATATTCACTTTCTGCATCATCTGACGCACTATCACACGAACGTGCTTGTCATTGATATCAACACCCTGTTTTCGGTAGATTTCCAGAACTTCATTTGTGATGAATTCCTGAGTTGCGATCACACTTCCTGCAGTAATAATATCATGAGGATCAATTGGTCCATCTGACAATGAATCACCTGCTTCAACCACATCACCATCATGAACAATTATTCTTCTTCCATAATGAATAGTATAATCCTTATCAATACCTGATGCTTCAGAAGAAATGGTAACCTTTCTTCCAAGACGTGTCAATTTACCGATCTTTACCACACCATCGATTTCAGTAATAACTGCTTTGCTTGAAGGAGAGCGAGCTTCAAAGAGTTCTACCACACGCGGCAGACCACCGGTGATATCCCGTTGTTTCACTGTCACACGAGATGTTTTACCCAGAATTTCTCCGGGAAAGACACGTGAACCTTCTTCGAAGTCAAGATTAAGTCCTGCTGGTAATGGAACCCGAATCTTCTTCTTTTTATCAGTTTCAATTATGAGTGTTGCCTGTTTGCCGACATCTCTTGATTCAAGAATTGTGATCTCAGTACGACCAGTTAGCTCATTAAATTCTGTTTTATATGTTTCATCTGCAATAAAATCGTCATAATAAACAGTCCCTTCAGCAATGGAAATCAATGGCGTATTATAGTTATCCCAGCTGAACAATAAAGTATCCTTCACTACTTTCTGGTCTTCTGATACAAAGATAGTTGCACCATACTCAACTTTATAATGACTGAGTTCTTCTTTTGATTCCGGGTCAATAATTCGTATTTTCCCCTGGTAACTTGATGCGATCTTCTGTCCATCCCTGTTTACGACATAATCTAATCTGTCATATTTGACAATACCATCTTTTTCCGCATTAACTTCTGCTTCTTCTACCATGGTACTTGCTGCACCACCAATGTGGAATGTACGAAGCGTAAGCTGGGTTCCTGGCTCACCGATACTCTGAGCCGCAATAACGCCTACAGGTGTTCCTATAGTAACGGGTTTTCCTGTTGAGAGATCTCTTCCATAACATTTTGCACAGATCCCTTTATCAGCTTCACAGGTCAAAACGGATCGAATACGGACAAGTCTGATACCATGTTTTTGAATTTGATTTGCTTTTTTATCAGAAATGGTCTCCCCAGCTTCTACAATGATCTCTCCGTTTACAGGATCAACGACTTCTTCGACAGCAGTACGTCCCTTGATACGATCACTCAAAGGTTCTATCGTTTTATTGCCTTCTTTGAGTGCAGTCATATCTACACCTTGCATGGTTCCACAATCATATTGCGAGATAACCACTGATTGAGCCACATCGACTAAACGACGTGTCAGATAACCTGCATCAGCTGTTTTGAGCGCAGTATCAGCCAAACCTTTTCGGGCACCGTGTGTGGATATGAAGTATTCCAAAATTGTCAAACCCTCTTTGAAGTTAGATTTAATAGGATTCTCAATGATCTCGCCTATCTCACCTGTAAGTTTACGGGAAGGTTTTTCCATCAAACCTCTCATTGCACCGAGCTGTTTGATCTGATCTCTTCCACCACGAGCACCGGATACGGCCATGATCCAGATAGGGTTGAATCCATGTCTGTCTTCCTTGAGCTCTTCCATCATTTTATCGGTGATCTCTTCAGTCGCGATCTTCCACTGGTCAATAATACGGTCATAGCGTTCACTTTCAGTAATAATACCAGTATCGTATTCTTCCTGAATTTCAAGAACCTCATCTTCGGAATGTTCGAGAATGCTCGTCTTTTCTTTTGGAACAATAATATCTGTTATACCAAAAGTGGTTCCTGATTTTGTTGCATATTTGAATCCAATATCCTTCAAATCATCGAGATAATCAGCAGTACGTTCAGCGCCATATTTTTCATATACTTCATAAGTCAGCTGATTTATTTTACCTTTATCAAAACTATAATTTTTGAAAATGATATCCTTAGGAATAATTTGACCAAAGATTACTCTCCCGACAGTAGTAATAATACGCTTTGCTGATCCGGGGCATCTGTACTCGATCCATGAGTGGATATGCAAACCAGTGTCTTCTTCTTTATTTTCATACTTTTGATAGGATTTTGTTCCGTGAAGTTCATAAGCGATAAGCACTTCTTCGGTGGAATTGAATTTGGGAAGTTTTTTTGCATCTTCGGGTTCTTCAGAAGTAGCAGTAGTAAGGAAATACACACCAAGCACAATATCCTGACTTGCCATAAGCACCGGTTTTCCGTTCGCAGGTGAGAGAATATTGTTCACAGGAGTCATAAGCACACGGGCTTCCATTTGAGCTTCCCCTGAAAGAGGAATATGCACAGCCATCTGATCACCATCAAAGTCAGCATTGAAGGGATAACAAAGAAGCGGGTGTAATTGAATAGCTTTTTCTTCAATGAGCACGGGGATAAATGCCTGCATACTCAATCTATGAAGCGTAGGTGCTCTGTTCAGAAGTATGGGATAGTCCTTTATCACCTCTTCGAGAATCTTCCAGACTTCCGGCTTCTTCTCTTCCATAAGGCGTTTTGCCTGCTTGGCTGTGCTGATACCTTCGAACTTCTCCATCCTTTCTATGATATAGGGTTTGAAAAGTTCCAGAGCCATTTTCTTTGGTAATCCACATTGATTGAGCTTTAAATCAGGACCGATAACAATAACTGAACGTCCAGAATAATCAACACGCTTTCCGAGAAGATTCTGTCTGAATCGACCTTTTTTACCTTTCAACTGATCGCTCAACGATTTGAGAGGTCTATTTCCTCTGCCTTTTACAGGTCTGGTTTTTCTGCTATTATCCAGAAGTGCGTCAACTGCTTCCTGAAGAATTCTCTTTTCATTACGTAAAATAACCTCAGGAGCATGCCCTTCAATGAGGGCTTTCAGACGATTATTCCTTGTAATAACTCTCCTGTAAAGGTCGTTGAAATCGGCAGTTGCGAAACTTCCACCTTCAAGATATACAAGAGGTCTCAGATCAGGTGGCATGACTGGAATTGTCTCAAGAATCATCCATTCAGGATGGTTACCTGAGTTCAAAAATGCATCTACAATTTTCAGTTTTTTAATAAGTTTTATTTTTGCTTGCTTGGTTTCGAATTTTATCGAGGTACGTAATTTATCAACTTCATCATTAAGCTCTATCTCAGAGAGGAGCTTTCTAATAGGTTCAGCACCCATTTCTGCTTCAAAGCCGGTGGGATATTTTTCTTTTGCCTGCTGATAGGATTCTTCATCAATAACATCACCAACATTGTATTCAGATGCACCAGGATTGAGAACAATATAGGATTCATAATAAAGAACTCGATCCAATTCTTTTGATTTAAGATCGAGTAGCAACTGTATTGAACTGGGCATTTGCTTCACAAACCAGATGTGAGCAACAGGCACTGCAAGTTCAATATGTCCCATTCTCTGGCGACGAACCTTTGAGGATGTAACCTCGACGCCGCAGCGGTCACATATCAATCCTTTAAAACGATATTTCTTATACTTACCACATGAACATTCATAGTCTTTTTCGGGTCCGAATATTCTTTCACAGAACAGTCCGTCCTTTTCGGGCTTAAGTGTTCTGTAATTTATCGTTTCAGGTCTGGTTACCTCTCCGTAAGACCAGTCACGGATCTTCTCGGGAGAAGCAATCTTTATGCTTACATAATCGTAATCTTTTACGACTTTGTCTCTTTTTAATTCTCTAATCATGAATGACCCTCATAGTTTGGGGTGTTACTTATTATTAGCTGTTGTACTTTCAGATTTTTCCGAAAGCAGATCGAAATCTAAGCAAAGGCTTCTCAACTCGCTTGCAAGGACATTAAAGGATTCAGGAATGCCCGGCTTAGGTAATTCCTTTCCTTTTGTGATAGCTTCATATGTTTGATTTCTACCATCAACATCATCAGATTTTACTGTTAACATTTCCTGAAGGAGGCGAGATGCTCCATATGCTTCTAATGCCCAGACTTCCATTTCTCCGAGTCGTTGACCACCATGCTGAGCTTTACCACCAAGAGGTTGTTGAGTTACAAGTGAATAGGGACCGGTTGAACGAGCATGCATCTTATCAACAACAAGGTGATTCAGTTTCATCATATAAATAATACCGACAGTAACCCGTTCATGCATTGCTTCACCGGTTTTACCATCATAAAGCACAACTTTTCCGTCTTCCGTTAAGTTCGCTTTTTTTAGCTCATCGGTGATTTCATGGATTATCGCACCATCAAAAATCGGAGTTTCTGCATCATATCCAAGGGCTCTGGCAGCCCAGCCGAGGTGAGTTTCAAGAATTTGTCCAATGTTCATACGGGAAGGTACACCAAGCGGATTTAAAATAATATCTACCTGTGTTCCATCTTGAATAAAGGGCATATCTTGTATAGGGGCAATTTTTGCGATCACACCTTTGTTACCATGACGTCCAGCCATTTTGTCGCCCACTTCAATCTGTCTTTTTTTTGCGATGAAAATTTTCACCATCTTCAGCACACCGGAAGGAAGTTCATCCCCATATTTAACACGATTTTTGTGCTTCTTATAGTTATTATCATTTTCATCAAGAGCATTTTTCACATCTACGATAACTTTTTCATAGATCTGTTCATTCTTCTTTTCGTCTGTGACAAGCTTGTTTTCCAGATTCAATTTTCTAAAAGAGATTTTTTTCAGTTCTTCATCAGTTATTTTTTTGTTGGGGGGAATAAAGAAACGACCTGTTTTTTCCTCAGTTATTCTATACGCAGTTTCACCAAATAACAGGTTTGTCAATTTGGATTTTAGAAATTTATAGATCTTCTTGTTTTCTGTATCATATTTATTTTTCAGTTTGGATAACTTCTCCTCTTTTTCCTGTTCGGATAGTTCATCGCTTTCTGCTTTTGAGAAGAATTTTACATCAACGACAATACCTTCCATACCTGGCTTTGCTTTCAATGAAGTATCAGAGAAATCACCAGCACGTTCTCCAAATAATGCTCGCATTAATTTTTCCTCAGGCGACTGATCAATATTTGAAGACTTTGGAGTTATCTTTCCAACCAATATGTCGCCGGATTTGACATGAGAGCCGACACGTACAACACCAGTTTTGTCAAGGTTTCTTAATGCGAATTTCGGCACATTGGGAATATCATCAGTGAGTTCTTCGTCTCCTTCTCGAGTACTGCGTACTAGCACTTCAAGTTCCTCAATATAAATTGAGGTAAGCTCATCTTCGCGAGCAACTTTTTCGTTAATGATTATTGCATCTTCATAATTGTAACCATACCAAGGCATGAATGCCACGATCATATTAGTACCAAGAGCAAGCTCACCATTCTTAATTGCAGGACCATCAGTGATCAGTTCACCCTTTTTGACTTTCTGTCCCACAACAACTTCTGGATGCTGATTAATACAGGTTTCCTGATTTGTTCGCTGGAATTTTTTAAGTTTAAAGGTTCTCTTATCTTCCAGTGCTGAAATTGATTCTTTCTCATCATCTTTGAGAATTCTCTTAAGAACGATCTCATCCGAAGAAACTTTTTCAACTTCTCCATCAAAGGGAGCTTTAATTGCAAGCTCTGAGTCTTGAGCAACTAATTTTTCAATTCCAGTGGCGACAATTGGCGGCTTTGGTTTGATGAGAGGTACAGCTTGTCGCTGCATGTTGGATCCCATCAATGCTCGGTTTGCATCATCATGATCAAGGAAAGGTATCAGTCCAGCAGAAACACTTACGATCTGTTGTCTGGAAGAATCTATATAATCAACATCTTCTTTTGGAACACGTACAAAGTCGCTACCTGTCAAGCAGAATACCATATCGTTGACGATATTACCTTCTTTATCAACTTCAATACCCGCTTGTGCGATCTTCATGTTCTCTTCTTGAGTTGGGTCGAGATAATCAACCTGATTAGTTATTCTGCCGTTTTCTACCTTAATATATGGTGTTTCTAAAAAACCGAATTTATTCACACGTGCATAGATAGCAGGTGAGGTTAGAAGACCGATATTTGGTCCTTCTGGGGTTTCAATTGGGCAAATTCTTCCATAATGTGAATAGTGCACGTCACGTACTTCAAAACCAGCTCGCTCTCTAGTTAGTCCACCTGGACCCAATGCACTCAAACGTCGCATATGAGTGATTGCTGCAAGAGGATTTGTCTGCTCCATGAACTGAGAAAGTTCACCTGTTAGAAAGAAGGAATTCACCACGGCCATCAAGGCATTGGTATTCACTAAGCCCAGTATTGATGCATCTTCATTGGAACTAAGAGTCATTCTTTCACGTGCAATTCTCGCGATCCGGGAAAGTCCTATTGAGAACTGATTGGCGACAAGTTCACCTACGCCACTAACACGGCGATTACTGAGATGATCAATATCATCAGTTGTGCTGATCCCTTTATACAAACGAACTATTTCATTAATAATCGCAATGAAATCATCCTGTGTAAGTATTTGTGTTTCAATTGGGATATCAAGATGAAGGCGTCTGTTTAGTTTATACCTTCCAACTTCACCGAGACTGTATCTCTTAGGATTGAAGAATATCCTATTAATGAGTTCACGTGCTGTATCAATTGGAGGTTCTTCTCCAGGACGAATAATATTATAGATAAATTTAAGAGCTTCTTCTTCTGAAGCTGTAGGATCTTTGGCAAGAGTACTTTCAACGATCTTTCGCTCATCTTCTTGACTTTCGTGAATAACCTTAACCTTCTTGACCTTAGCATTCAGTATCTTATCAACAAGACCTTCCGTAAGAAGCGCACCACCTTCAGCAATTACCTCGCCACTCTTTTTATCAATAATGTCTTCAAATAGAACTCTCTCAAGAAATTCTTCCTTTGTAAGATTGAGTTCTTGGGGAGTATAAAAAGTTTTTCTGATTGAATTATTGTCAGAAAGACCCTGACATCGAAGAATAGTCGTCACAGGTACTTTATGCCGTTTATCAATAAGAATATAAATTACATCCTGAGTGTCTGTAAGGAATTGAAACCATGAGCCCTGTACTGGAATGACCTTTGCGTTATAAAGAACCTTGCCGCTTCCATGAGTTTCACTGGTAAAAGTGACACCTGGAGAACGATGGAGCTGACTTATGATCACCCGCTCCTCACCATTAATAATGAAGGTTCCCGTATCGGTGATCATTGGAATCTCACCGAGGAAAAGGTCTTTTTCTTTTACGCTTTTAATTCTCTGCTGTTCACCAGCTACAGTCTTCTCAAAGGTCGTTAAACGGAATTTAACCTTCAATGGAGAACTGTAGGTCAGGTTTCGCTCAATACATTCATCAGGAGTATATTTTTCCTTGAGAACATTATATTGAATGAACTCCAGCAGAAATTGCCCTTGCGTATCCTCGACAGGGAAATGATGATTAAATACTTCCTGCAAGCCGATATCTTCTCTTTTTTCGGGCAGAATGTCCTTTTGCAAAAATTTGGCATAGGAGCCCATCTGCATAGTAAGCAGATTGGGAATCTTTACATCAGGCAATTCAAAACCGTGAAGACTTTCAGCCATTTTAGAAAAGCTTTTTCTTTCCTTCATGTGCTCCTTATTCAGCATAAGACATCTTCATTCGTGTGAATGAAGAGTCTATTAGTGTTTGAATGAAATGTGTTAGAGAACACGTCATTATCTACTTAATCTCTACAGAGCCACCTTCAGCTTCGATCTTCTCTTTGATTGACTGTGCTTCATCTTTTGAAACACCTTCTGCTACTGGTTTTGGTGCTTCATCAACAAGGGCTTTGGATTCTTTCAATCCTAATTTTGTAATCTGACGTACAACTTTAATTACCTGGATCTTCTTTGCTCCGGAATTTGTTAAGATCACGTCAAATTCTGTTTTCTCTTCTTCTTTTGCGGCTTCGCCTGCAGCAGGACCTGCAACCGCAGCGACTGGTGCAGCAGCTGACACACCAAATTCTTCTTCTAAAGCTTTAACTAATTCAGCTAATTCCATTACATTGAGTTCTTTGACGAGCTCAATAATCTTATCTTTTTTGCTGCCTTCTGCCATTATATCCTCCTATAATTAAGCATGTTATTATTTATTTATTATGGTTAATATTCAAATGCAGTTAAATACGTTTATGATTGCTGTTTGTTCTTGATCTCATTGAGCACAAGAACCAACTTCTGCAAAATACTGTTAAGTGTATAGACCAATCCGGAGATAGGTGAATTGAAACTTCTGACAACTTTCGCAAGTAACTCCTGTTTGGATGGCAGGTTCACTATCTTTTCGAGTTCATGAACATCCATAAGCTGATTATCAATTATCCCAACTTTGAATTTGAAAAAATCTTTTTCATCAGGGAGATTCTTCATAAAATCCGAAATCATCTTCGGAGGAGTAACTTCATCTTCCTTTGATACTGCAACCGCAGTGGGTCCGACAAGGTATTCATCAAGACCTTCAATTGATAATTCTTTTGCAGCTAATTTTAACAGTGTATTTTTTGCAACAAAGTAATCAACTTTATTATCTCTAAACTTGCTTCTCAAATCTGTATCTTCCTGAACAGATATTCCTTTATAATCAACAAGCACAATGGCTTTTGCTTCATCCAAACGTTCTGTTAACTTTTGAACATTTTCAATATTTTTTGGATTTACAGCTTTCTGTTCCATATAATATCCTATTTTATTTCGCTTGAATTTCTTTAATATATCCGACTGAGTCTATCTTAATACCCGGGCTCATAGTTGAGCATAGGGTTATATTTTTCACATATCGACCTTTGGCTGATGCCGGTCTGTCACGAAGTATTGCACGCATTAATACTTCTGCATTTCCCGCCAGTTTTTCATTCTCAAATGATATTTTTCCAAGGGGAACATGAATGTTTGAAAATTTATCAATTCGATATTCGACTTTACCAGCTTTTGCTTCTTTTACTGCCTTTTCAATATCATTGGTAATAGTACCGGCTTTGGGATTGGGCATTAATCTTCTGGGACCAAGAATACGAGCCAGTTTACCAACCTTACCCATCATATTGGGAGATGCAATTGCAACATCAAAATCTGTCCAACCGCCCTGTATCTTTTCTGCGAGATCATCCATACCTGCATAATTTGCTCCGGCATTTTTTGCTTCCTCAACTTTATCGCCTTCTGCAAAGACAAGAACCTTCACATCTTTACCGGTTCCATAAGGAAGCACCACTGTTCCACGAACCATCTGGTTTGCCTTTTTGGGATCAACACCTAAGCGAATGTGAAGCTCAACGGTTTCATCGAAATTTTTATTTGCAATTTCTTTAAGCAGATTCAGAGATTCATCAAACCCATATGCTTTTTCTGCTTCAAGCTTCTCCAAACCCTGATTATATTTCTTACCTCTTTTCATGAAGTATGCTCCTCTATTTCACTTAATGCTGAATTGTGATACCCATACTACGGGCAGTACCTGCGATCATTTTTTTCGCAGCTTCAATGTTTGCAGCATTCAAATCTTCCATTTTGATCTTTGCGATCTTCTCGACCTGCTCATCTGTTATTGAGCCGATCTTTTCTCTATTAGGAACACCAGAACCTTTTGCCAGTCCAGCTTCCTTTTTTATCAGAACTGCTGTGGGTGGTGTTTTTGTAATAAAACTGAATGTCCTATCGGCCCAAACAGTGATTTCAGCAGGAATGATCATTCCCGGCTGATCTTTTGTCTTATCATTGAACTGTTTGCAGAACTCTCCAATATTCACTCCGTGCTGTCCCAAAGCAGGACCAACAGGAGGAGCAGGAGTTGCCTGGCCTGCAGCCAATTGTATCTTAATTTTTGCTAAAACTTTTTTTGCCATAGTAATAGTAACCTTTAATCGAGCTTTTCTACTTGATTGAAACCGACCTCGACCGGTGTAATACGACCGAAAACGGTTACATTCACAATAAGTTTTTCCTTGTCTTCAATAATTCTCTCTATTGCACCCTCGAAATCATCAAAGGGACCTTCAATGATCTTTATGCGATCGCCAGCAATGAATTTCACTTCGCTGGACACAGAGTCTTTATCTCTTTTTATTCCAAGAATTCTACTTACTTCTTTTTTAGATAATGGTTTCGGAGTTTTACCGCTGCCCAAAAATTTTGTTGTGGCAGGTAGTTTAAGCACGAATTGATAGGTTTCAGGAGTCATATTCATCTCAATAAGAACATAATTTGGAAAGATCTTCTTCTCTTTTTCGATCTTCTTACCATCTCTGAAAATGAAGGTTTTGTGAGAAGGTATAATAATCTCACCAAAGTGTTCTTTGAGATCACTATCTTCAAGAAACTTTTCAATTGCTTCTTTAACTTTTTTCTCTTTGCCCACATAGGTGTGGAGCACGTACCACTTTTTTTTCATTATCTAAAATAAAACAAAATTCACAACTTGGGTGAATATAATATCAACAATCCATATAAAAATACCTATAATCACAGAAAAAGCAATAACTACAGTAGTGCCTTCCTTGAGGTCAGCTTTTGTTGGCCAGACTACATTGCGTAGTTCCTGGCGAACTTCTTTTAAAAACTTTGCTATTTTTTTAAACATAAATTTCTTTCCAGAAAAATAATGGCAGGGCTGGCAGGAATTGAACCCGCACTCTTCGGTTTTGGAGACCGCCGCTTTGCCAATTAAGCTACAGCCCTACACAGTTGGATTATTTAGTTTCCTTGTGAAGTGTATGCTTTCTACATTTCGGACAATACTTTTTAAATTCCAATTTATTTGGATGAGTTTGCTTGTTCTTCGTGGTCACATAATTACGTGACTTGCATTCCGAACAGGAAAGTTTAATATAAATTCTCATTATATTATCCTTATTCTATTATCTCTGTGACAACTCCAGCGCCGACTGTACGTCCACCTTCACGAATAGCGAAACGGAGACCTTTTTCCATAGCGATAGGAGTAAGAAGTTCGATTTCCATAATTACTCTATCGCCTGGTATAACCATATCTATTCCTTCTGGAAGTGTTAAGGTACCAGTCACGTCAGTAGTTCTGAAATAGAACTGAGGTCTGTAACCAGAAAAGAAAGGTTTGTGTCTTCCACCTTCTTCTTTGGTAAGAATATAGGTTTCGCCTTTGAATTTCTTATGAGGGGTAATACTGCCTGGTTTTGCCAGAACCATACCACGTTCAACATCGTCTTTTGCAATACCACGAAGCAACACACCAACGTTATCACCAGCTTGACCTTGATCCAGAAGTTTTCTGAACATTTCGACACCGGTCACAACGATTTCACGGGTTTCTCTGATCCCTACACGTTCGACTTTGTCTCCGACTTTGACAATACCACGCTCGATTCTTCCTGTAGCCACTGTTCCACGTCCGGGAATACTGAAAATATCTTCAATAGGCATCAAGAAGGGCTGATCGGTTTTACGATCTGGAATCGGAATGTACTCATCAATTGCATCAATAAGGTCATGAATACATTTTGTTTTTTCAGGATCATCAGGATTATTCAATGCTTCGAGAGCACTTCCCGGAATGATTGGAACATCGTCGCCGGGAAATTCATAATCATTGAGAAGGTCACGAACTTCAAGTTCTACCAATTCAATGAGTTCAGGATCATCGACCATATCGATCTTGTTCAAGAATACCACAACATAGGGCACATTCACTTGCTTTGCAAGAAGAATATGTTCTCTTGTCTGTGGCATTACACCATCTGCAGCACTCACAACCAAAATTGTGCCGTCCATCTGTGCAGCACCTGTGATCATGTTCTTAATATAGTCAGCATGACCGGGACAATCTACGTGCGCGTAGTGTCGTTTATCACTCTCATACTCAACGTGAGCAGTTGCAATAGTGATACCACGCTCTTTTTCTTCCGGGGCATTATCGATTTGATCGAAAGAGACATATTTTGCCTGCCCCTTTTTAGAAAGAACAAGTGTCATTGCAGCGGTTAATGTGGTCTTACCGTGGTCGATATGACCAATAGTACCAACATTAACATGCGGTTTTGTTCTCTTATAAGTTTCCTTTGCCATGTATCCTCCTAATATTATACATTTCAATGGAGCTCATGACCGGATTTGAACCGGTGACCCCATCCTTACCAAGGATGTGCTCTACCTGCTGAGCTACACGAGCATGGAGCGGGAAACGGGGTTCGAACCCGCGACCCTTAGCTTGGAAGGCTAATGCTCTAGCCAGCTGAGCTATTCCCGCAAGTTATGGTGGGGAGAGAAGGATTTGAACCTCCGAAGGCTTCGCCGGCAGATTTACAGTCTGCTCCCTTTGACCACTAGGGTATCTCCCCATTTAAAATAATTCTGGAGCCACCAGAGGGATTTGAACCCCCGACCAGAGGTTTACAAAACCCCTGCTCTACCCCTGAGCTATGGTGGCTACTATATTTTACACACATTTATACCACTTATATAAGTAGAAAATACAGATTGCCAAAATGACAAAAATACTGTCAAATTTTTTATGTTTTTTTATATAAGGTAGGTTCAAGTTTTTATTGCAACAATTAAATTATTAA
>ASNI01000011.1 GCA_000404785.1 Cloacimonetes bacterium SCGC AAA252-N17 | reverse complement strand
TAAAGTAATTACTCAATTATATTTCAAGGGTTTTTATAGTAAACTCATAATATTAATAAAAAAATAGGAGATCAAAAATGAGAATAATATGTTTATCTTGCGGTCATAAGGTTGATGTTGATAATTCTTATGATGATTATGAAGGACAGATTAAGTGTGTTGTCTGTGGTGCTATACTGAAGATTAAAACCGAAGAAGGAAAAGTAAAATCGGTTGATATTGTAACTCCAGGTAAAAAGCCCTCAGAAAGATATTGATATTTTCCAATATTGCTTAACATCAGATTTGCAGATATGGTAAAATATTCAGATGGAATGATTATTATGGTATTTTCCGGATTGCATTATGATAAGTATGGAGCGTGAAGTTTTAGATGTTCTATCAATGAATGATGGAGAAATTCATTATTACAATATTGCCAATCAATTAAGAATTGGTGATCATTATGCATTTCTGATATGTAAAGGTTTAGAAAGAAGTGGTTATGTTAATTTTGAAACTTTAAAAGGAATATGCAGTCTTACTGATATTGGAAAGAAGAAGATAGATGAAATCTGGAGAATAAGACAAAAGCAGGAAAATGAAAATATTCAAAAAAGGGCAAAAGACAAAATGAATAAAATATTAAATAATAAAAAAATCATAAGTTATTAAATTCCGTTGTTACGCCATTTCGCGGATTATTTAACGGATTTTTATTATGAATATAACAGCAACGGAACTTGAAATATTAAAGATAATGAAGCAAAAGAATGATTTGATGTCAATGAAAGAGATTAGTAGTAAAGCAGGATTTGAGATCGGTTATACATACCTGCTCTGTAGATCTTTAGAAAAACAGGGATGTATCGGTTTCTTTTCGCATTCATCCGCCAGCTGGCGGATGAATGCAAAAGGGAAATATATGTTAAAGCAAAAAACTTTACATCTTTAAGGAATTTAGATATTCATCTATTAAATTATGAAAGAAAAATATTGGTTCTGCAAAATAGAGTGTTTTTATACCTCACGAAGTTTTTTGTTCTCCTTCTCCTCGATAGGAGAAGGTCGGGATGAGGTGGATATAATAAAAAAATTAAAAAGGAGAATAAGCTATGTCAGACAAAAAAGAAAAAAAAGATGAAGGATTAGATATTGATTTCGGTTTAGGGAAGCTCAATTTGGGTGGATTGTTCAAAGGAATAGAGAAATTAGTGGATATCGCAGCAGAATTGAAAGAAGCTGGAGGTGAGATCAAAAAGGAAGGTGAGATAGATCTTGGCAATCTCAAAGAAGGAATGAAAGGTGTATTCGGTTTTTCTATTAAATCTGCAGTTGGCGGCAAACCTGTTGTAGAGCCCTTTGGAAATATCAAAAGGACCCCAAAAGGACCTACAATCAATAAAGAGAGAGAACCTATCACAGATATTTTTGATGAAGAGGATGAAGTTATTGTTATGGCAGAAATGCCTGGCATCAATGCTGATGATATAAAACTGGACTTGAAAGAAGATATCCTTGATATTTCTGCTCAGAACGAAGATAGAGAATATCATAAAGAGGTTCTTCTACCAGCTAAAATTAAAGCAGAAACATTACAATCTTCATATAAAAATGGCATCCTTGAAATCAAAATGAAAAAATAGTTCATGAATATTTTGAAAAAAGACTCATTAAAACTGATCCTTTTGGGTGGAAAGGGTGGTGTAGGAAAAACAACCTGTGCCACAAGCACAGCTCTTTATCTCGCAAAAGATCATAAAACTCTTCTAATCTCAACCGATCCCGCTCATTCCCTTTATGACAGCCTGGATATTCAAACAAAAACTGAAAATGAGATTCATCCGATTTATAGCTTGATATCTGAGGATTTCAAAAAATATGAAGAATTAAAAAATCTGAGTATTTATGAAATTTCTGCTGAAAAATCTCTGAAACAATTTAAACTCGAGTATGAAGATGAAATCAAGAAAATTCTGGATACCTCTTCCTATTTGGATAATGAAGACATCGATTCGCTATTTACTCTGCCTATCCCGGGTATAGATGAAGTAATGGGTTTTAAAATAATAGTTGATCTGATAGAAGAAGCAAAGTTTGATAAATATATTGTTGATACGGCACCAACTGGTCATGCTTTGCGATTGCTTACATTACCACAACTTCTGGATGATTGGATAAAAGTCCTGGCAAAAATGAGATGGAAATACAGGTATATGGTTACAAGTTTTTCCGGCAAATACAAACAGGATGAAGGTGATGATTTTCTTTTGGTTATGAAAAAAACCGTTAAAAGAATTGAATCTATTCTCAAAAATAGTGATCTGTGTGAGTTCATTGCAGTAACAATTCCGGAATATATGGCAATTATGGAAACAGACCGATTGATAAAAAGTCTGGGAAAATATGGTATTAAAGTAAAGCAATTAATTATTAATAATGTTTTGGAATCAGAAGATTGTTCATTTTGCAGACAAAGAAAAGAAGCTCAACAAAAGTATATCAAACAGATATATGAAAAATTTGAAAATTTACAAATTACAGAGATTCCTCTTCAACCAAGAGAAGTAAAAGGTTTAGATGAAATTCATAATTTTAAGAATTTTTTATTCAAATGAAACATATACTCACTTTATGGAGTTGGCAAGTCTCTTGCCCGATTCTAATTCGAGTTCATCCGTGAACTATGATTTTCCGACCTCACCCCCCAGTGAAATATTCAGCAAGCTGAATTTCACGGGGTAAACCAACCCTCTCCTATCGAGGAGAGGGAGATAAAATGGATAAAGTTTTAGAAGGAGTATTAATCAATTATGGAAAAAGAGATTAGTACATTAATTTTAAAAGTAAATGAAGCCTTATCAAAGGATGTCGGAAGGGCAATTGCAAGAATTGATCCTGAAGATATGAAATCAGCCGGATTGGATGTGGGTGATATTATTCAAATCGAAGGAAAACGAAAAACCCCTGCGAAAATAATGCCCTGTTATGCTGAAGATAGAGGAAAGAAGATAATCCAGATCGATGGTATAACCAGAGAAAATGCTCAAATCGGTTTGGACGAAAAGGTCAAAATTCAAAAAATAGAATATAAATCTGCCGGCAGAATCAGATTGCTTCCATTAACCGTTTCGGGATTATATCAAAAAACAAAAGATACAAAATATATCGGCTCGCTAATCGAGGGTCTTCCCGTTTCTGCAGGTGATAGAGTCAGAGCAACTCTTTTTGGTTCAAGGTCGAGTGATTATAAGGTTATCGATACTTCACCGGCTGGTGTTGTTATTATCGATTCGCAGACTATGATCAGGATGGAATCAAAAAAGTCAGGAGTAACAGCACCCACAAAAATATCTTATGAAGATATTGGTGGTCTGGGAAATCAAATTCAGAGAATTCGCGAGATGATAGAACTTCCCTTAAGATATCCACAAATATTTGAAAGATTAGGAATTGACCCACCAAAAGGTGTCTTCCTTTATGGACCTCCTGGAACGGGAAAGACTTTAATTGCTCGTGCTGTTGCAAATGAAACCGATGCATATTTTTCACATATATCAGGTCCCGAGATAATGGGTAAATTTTACGGTGAAAGTGAGGCTCGTTTAAGAAAAATTTTTGAAGATGCTCAAGCTCATGCACCTGCAATTATTTTCATCGATGAGATCGATTCTATTGCTCCCAAAAGAGAAGAAATGGGCGGAGAAAAACAGGTGGAAAGAAGGGTTGTTGCTCAACTTCTTTCTCTCCTGGATGGCTTGGAATCAAGAGGACACGTGATTGTTATCGGAGCTACAAATATTCCAAACTCTATCGATCCGGCATTAAGAAGACCGGGTAGATTTGATAGAGAAATATCTATCCCAATCCCGGATAAAAATGGCAGGTTAGAAATTCTTCAAATCCATACAAGAGGAATGCCTTTAGCTGATGACGTCAGTATAAATAAATTAGCTGAAATTACACACGGTTTTGTGGGTGCGGATTTAGAAGCCCTGGCCCGAGAATCTGCCATGGTAGCTCTCAGAAAAATTCTTCCTCATATCGACTATGAAATGGCGGATATTCCTTATGATACTTTAATGAAATTACAGATAACAACAGATAACTTTTTTGAAGCAATGAAAGAAGTTGAACCTTCTGCCATTAGAGAGGTTTTCGTGGAAGTACCGGATGTAAAATGGGATGATGTCGGCGGTCTTGAAAACATAAAACAGGAACTGAAAGAAGCTGTAGAATGGCCTCTTAAATATTCAGATATTTTCCGGAAAGCAGATACTACTCCTCCAAAAGGTATTTTACTTTATGGACAACCCGGAACTGGAAAAACACTTCTGGCAAAAGCAGTTGCTACTGAAAGTGGAGTAAATTTTATTTCTATCAAAGGACCTCAATTAATCAGCAAATATGTGGGTGAATCTGAAAGGGGAGTGAGAGAGATATTCAAAAAAGCAAAACAGGCATCCCCAACTATTCTTTTCATTGATGAAATCGATAGTCTCGTTCCCAAAAGAGGTGCAAGTACCGATTCTCAAGTTACCGAAAGAGTTATCAGCCAGTTCCTCACAGAAATGGATGGCATAGAAGAACTGAAAGGTGTTGTTGTGCTGGCTGCCACGAATAGGATGGATTTGATCGACAAAGCATTATTAAGAAGCGGTAGATTTGACCTTCTATTTGAATTACCTCCTCCGGATGAAAATACAAGAGCAGATATTTTTAGAATCCATACCAAAAATAAACCGCTTAATGATGATATTGAAATAAAAAAGTTAGCAGTTCAAACTGAAAATATGGTTGGTTCTGATATTGAATTCATCTGCAGGAAAGCTTCTATGTTTGCTATCAGAGAATTCATTGAAAATAAAAAAAGAAAAAAAAATGAATTAAAGATTAATAGAGAACATTTTGATAAAGCAATCGAACTGGTCAGAAATAAATTTTAAAAAGAAATTCGAGTTTCAATAAACCCAGGTCGTGTTTTATATTGTGGAATAAATTTTTAAAAGGAATATCTTATGGAAGAAAAAGGGAAATTATTATACGGAATAATTCCCGGAAAAAATAATCTAACAGAATTTCCAGAAGTAGATGAAGTAGAGATCTATTCAATACCTTACCAGGATATAGCTGCAATTGTAAGTGATTCTGAAGAAGTTGATATTCAGTATATGTTTAGAGATTCTCTGGCAAAATTATTAGTCAATCATCAAAAAATCATTGAAGAAGTTATGAATCTGGGATATTCAATTATCCCATTAAAATTGGGAACTTATGTAGAAAATCAAAGTCAAGTAATTGATATTTTGAGTAAAGGTTATAATCTTGCAAATGATGTTTTTAATAAGATTAAGGATAAAATTGAAATTGATGTTGCAGTGATATGGAATGATTTACAGTCCCAATTGAAAAGAATCGGTGAAGAAAAAGAGATAAAAGAATTTAAAGAAAAGCTTCTGAGTAGTTCAAAGGAAATAACTACCGGAGACCAAATGCAGATTGGAGTTATGATAAAAAATGCTTTGGATCGCAAAAGAATAAAATATTCTGAAGAGATGCATAATGCTCTGAAAAAAAATTGTGTCAGTTCTAATATCCATGATGTTATGGATGATAGAATGATTATCAATACAGCATTTTTAGTAAGTAATAATCAGAAAAATGATTTTGAAAGTAAAATAGAAGAACTGAATGAAGGATATGAAGACCAGTTTAATTTCAGATGTGTTGGACCGCTTCCTGCTTATAGCTTTTATACACTGGAAGTAAAAAAAATGGAATTTGATGTTATCGATTGTGCAAGGGAAACATTAAGTTTAAATGAATCTGCTACAAAGGATGAAATAAAAAAGGCATTTCATTCAAAAGCTTTAAAATTACATCCGGATAAAAATCAGAATGATGTAAGAGACAAGGTTGAGTTTGAAGAATTAAAAGACGCTTATAATTACATTTGTGATTATTGCCAGGCTGCTGAACAAACCTCTTTTAATGGTAGATATTCATTTAAAGAAGAAGATGTAGAGAAGAATAAAATATTAGTAACTTTAAAGGAATAAAAAATGGAAAGAGAAGGAAAGTATATTTATTGTATTATTCAATCTTCACAGGACAGAAATTTTGGTCCCATAGGTGTTGGAGACAGGAATGATGAGGTTCTAACAATTGGATATAAAGATCTGAATATGGTTGTCAGTAATCATTCTCTTACAAAATTTGTTGTTAATAGAGATAATATGATAGCACATGAGAAAGTGATAGAAAAGGTTATGGAAGAATATAATAGTGTGCTTCCGGTGCGATTTGGAACCATCGCTTCCAATCCTGACGAGATTAGAAATCTCCTCGATGACAGATATAGGGAATTCAAAGATTATTTAAGATATATGGACAACAAGATTGAATTGAGTATTAAAGGTTTATGGAAAAATATGGATTCAATCTTCAATGAAGTGGTAGTAGAAAATATTCAAATCAAGAATTTGAAAGAAAAAATCCGGAGAAGAAAAGAGGGGAAAAATATTAAATCACAGGTAGAAATTGGTAAGATGGTAGAAAAAGCTTTGATAAAGAAAAAAGAAATTGAAGCTGAAACAATTGTCGCTGTTTTTAGAAGAACTGCAATTGAACATAAACTTAATAAAACAATTGGCGATGAAATGTTCATAAATGCGGCATTCCTGGTTGATAAGGGCAGAGAAAAAGAATTTGATAATATTATGGATGATCTTAGTGAAAAATATAATGAGAGAATAAAGTTTATGTATTCCGGACCTCTACCTGTTTTTAATTTTGTAAATATTACTATATATCCGCAAGAATGGGAAAAATAGGTGCATTACACTTTAATAGCTCATTAAAAGGAAGGTTAGAGTCATTATGGAAGAAGGAAAATATATTTACTGTATTATGCAAAATGGAAAGTATATTGATTTCGGTCCAATAGGAATTGGTGACAGAGGAGATAAATTATATACTGTTGGTTATAAAGACATTAGTGCTCTTGTAAGCAATTCTCCAATAAAAAAGTATTCTACTTCAAGAGAAAATTTTATCGCTCACGAAAAAGCTATTGAAAAGGTAATGGAAAATTATGATGTTTTACCGGTGAGATTTTGCACTATTGTAGAAGATGAAGAAAAGATTACGAAAATATTGGAAATGGAATATGATAAATTTAAAGGTTTATTAAATTGGATACGAGGAAAGAAGGAACTTGGAGTTAAAGCAATTTTTGAAAAAGATGTGATTTATAATCATATTGTTGAAAAATATAAAGATATAAAAGCATTAAAAGAAAAACTTAGTTCACTTCCTCCTGAAAAGACTCATCAGCAAAGAATTCAAATTGGCAGAATGGTTGAAATCGCTTTAGAAAAGGAGAAAGAAATATTTAAGAAAAAAATTTTGGATACTTTTTCTCCTCTTGCAGTGGAAGTAAAAGATAATTATACTTATGGTGAAAGAATGATAATCAACTCAGCATTCTTGATTGAAAAAGATATTGAAGATGAGTTTGATAAAATGATGAATGAGCTTGATGATGAATATGGTAATATTATTAAATTTAAGTATGTAGGAACCTTACCTCCATTTAATTTTGTGAATTTAATTATTCAAACAAAGGGGTTTTAATGTTTTTAATAGATAGTATTTTGCTTGCACCGGTAAAAGGTGTAATCTGGCTTGGAAAAAAGATCAATGAAGTTGTTGAAAAAGAAACCTCTGATCAAGGTGTAATCAAAGAAAAACTGATGGAATTACAATTGCAATTTGAATTAGATGAAATTTCTGAAGAGGAATATAATAAAAAGGAAAAGGAACTTTTAGAAAGATTAGATATTATCAGAAGAAATAATGAGGAAAAATGAAATGGATAATGAAGACTTAAATTTGAATTTAGGTCCTTTAGGAGATTTGATGAAAAAAGGAGGAGTAGAAAAATGACTGATAATATCGATACCGATATTAATATCAATTTCGATAGCTTATTGAAATTAGGATTTACAGTTATTGATGCCAGATGTAAAAATTATGAGATAACTAAAGAGACATTCAAATATGTAATTGCCTTTGTTGAACATGATAGAGAGGATTTTTATAAAAATATGCTTAAAGAATATCTTGGAAAAGAGTTCAAGGGTAAAGATATATATGATATGTGGATAAAAATTCTTAAACATAAAATAAAGATTAGCAGAAAATTAGACAGGGATATATCTATTACGGTGGCTGCATTAGATTTAATTGAATCGGAAGAATAGTTTTTCGATAAGTTTCATTATGCTTATAATGGTTGGGTAAACAGAATGAATACTTATACAGATGAAGAATTATCTTTAAGAAATATATTAGCTTTTGGTTAGGAGTGTTTATGTATAAAGAAAAAATATCAATAAATTGCGAAATATTCAAGAAGAAAGAACCGTTAATAAAGCATATTACAAATAGAATTAATAAAGAAAAACATATTCTTGATAAAGCAAAATATGCTGAAGAATTGGAAAAAGAGGTTAAAGAATTATTGGATTGTTCTGATTATGATGAAAATAAATTAGATTGTAAGAATTGTCATATTATAGCAAATCTACGAAAGAAAACAGCAACCCTGATTATTAAAGCCAAAGGTTTAGCATAAAAAATGAGAAACCTGATATATGTTCCGATAATACATTCAAGTGCTGATCTTGGTTCTTTATCAAAGGATGTAAATAAAAAAGGTATTGCTAATTTAGGAAAGGATGTCTGGGAAAAGCACATAAAAACAATCGATGGTTTTTGGGATGCGATTTTACATTATTTTTATTCAATTTTTGAACCGGATATGAAGATGAAAATTTATCAGGATGGTATGGTGGCTGATGGTGAAGTTGGTATGAAAATTGTTGAACAGGGAATTAAATCCGGAAGTAAAAATTATGAATTAATTTCAATGCTCATTAAAAAAGGTGGTGTTTTAGTAAAGACAGAAGATTTCCACCTGGTTAAGAAGGAATTGGATAATTTTATATCATTAACAAAAGCTAAATCAGTTCTGCAAAAACTAATGGCATTGATAAAATATAATTTAATAAAAAACATACTCTTAAATCAAAGAGATAAACTCATAGCAAAAAGAATTGATGATACTTTGGAAACAGACGAAATAGGGATCATTTTTATAGGAGCATTTCATAAAATCAAAAAGAAATTACCCAAAGATATTCAAGTAATTGAATTAAAAGAAATTTCAAAAGTAAGAGAATATCAAAAACTTCTTCCATTTTATCATAAATATAAGGATAAATTTGAGGAATTAGCTCAATATCTCGTTAAGAAATAAAATGATATCTATAATAATATTTGGCGATTAACTAATTTCCGGACCAAGCATAACAATGAGCTTGGTTATGAAAGAAAAGATTGAGAGAGCGATTCATGGTTTTGATTGTCCAAGATGTGGAAATGATTATTTTTATAGACTCAAAGATGATCGTTTCAAATGTTCTCATTGTCAGTTTAGGTACAATTACAGAAGAGAAAATTTGTTCAATTTTTTAATCAATATTCCCTTTAGTCCGGTTTTTAACTAATTACCTTTTTTATTGAGAATATGAGCTTAATTGAAATAGTATCATTACTCAATTTTACTAAATCTAACTACAAATTATTGAGTGCATACAAGCAAGTTTTCCGATAACATTGACAAAACTTGTCTGAGAAATTTTTATTTTTTGTGTTTAATCAAGCAATGGAGATGCTATGAAAAAAATCATAATCCCAATAATTTTGATTTTCGTGCTTTCATGCACATGCACAAAGAAATGTGTTACGAGTTCAATTCCAAAATATGATATCCCTGCTGATAATGTGTTTGTATTTCGGTGTGAAAATGATGAGTTTTATACAGTTCACTTTCAGGATGATGCTGCGTATCTGTATCATGGTTACGAGGTGTACAAATTGCCGCGAGCGATTTCCGCTTCAGGAGCACGCTATTGTGATGGAGTGAACGAATTCTGGAACAAAGGTGATATGGCAATGATTACGATTGGTGATAAATCCTATCAGAACTGCGAGCTCGTGCATCCGAATGAAAGACAGATGAAATTACCTGCGGACTATTTCTGGGCTTTGAGTAATGACCCTCTCTGGTCGTTAACGATCTTTGATTCGGAAATAGCTGTGTTTTTTGACAAGAAGAATAAAGTATACCGTTTTCCCTCGGCAACGCTTGTAGATTCTGAAGAAGGCGAAAAAGTATATACTGCACAATCGGATGAACATACTGTGAAAGTTGTGATCACAACGCAGAAATGTTATGACAAAAAAAGTGATCAAACTTTCCCCAATCATGTTAAACTTATTATTGATGGGAAAGAATATAATGGCTGCGGTACATCACCACAATAGTCACTTAATTCTAAATTTCTTATCCCGAAGGCTTTCAGGATGAATATCCAATATTAAATAAGGAATTTCCAATGAAACACACCTCCCGACTAAAGTCGTACTCCTCTCAAGAGGAGATTTTCTCTGTGCTCTCTGTGGTGAATTCTTTTTGGTTTCGGTTCATACGAGTTAGGAAACTATATTTCAAAAAAGTTGACTGCTTAGAAAAATACTCCACTTTATCAATATGATTATTCAGATGATTAAGTATGTTAAAAAATAAAACTGATTTGATCGCTTATTGCGGTTTATATTGTGGCGAATGTTTTAATTACACAGGTGCGATCGCTGATCTCGCACGGGATCTTCGAAAAGAACTGAGGAATTTCAGATTTGATAAAACCGCCGGTGCGCTTTCTGAAATATCTTTTTTCAAAGAGTTCGAGGATTATGAGACCTGTTACAAGGTACTTAGTGCGATGGTCAAGTTGCGGTGCTCATTTGCAGAATATGAAGATCATTAAGAAAAAGGGTATGGATAAATTTTTGAAAGTCAAAAAACACTGGTATATAAAACCCAAAGAATAATTGATGTATTATGAAAGGATAAAATTATTATGGATGCAATTCAAGCAACAAAACCTTATTTGAATAAAGCGATTGAGCTAGTGATGGAGTATGGTCCCAAGCTGATATTGGCAATTCTGGTTCTCATTATCGGTATGTGGATCATAAAAGGGATAAAAAAAAAACTTGTTACAAAAGCAATGCAAAAAGGACAGGTTGAGATATCGTTGCAGAAATTTCTCATTAGTATGATCACAGTTCTGCTGAAAGTGTTACTCTTTATCAGTGTGGCATCTATGGTAGGAATTGCCACCACATCTTTTATCGCAATTCTCGGCGCTGCAACCTTTGCGATCGGTCTTGCACTGCAGGGTAGTATGTCGAACTTTGCTGGTGGCGTACTAATACTTCTACTCAAACCATTCAAAGTTGGGGACACTATCGAAGCTCAGGGATTTGTCGGGAAAGTTCATGAGATACAGATTTTTAACACTATTATGAAAACTTTTGATAATAAGATGATCTATATCCCGAATGGTTCTCTCTCGAATGGTAATATCACAAACTATTCCAAGGAGCCCATACGACGGGTGGACATGACTTTTGGAATCGGTTATGGTGATGATATAAAGAGAGCAAAAGAGGTGTTGGCAGGGTTGATTAAGGAAGATGCGCGAATATTAAAAGATCCAGCTCCACTTATTGCAGTTTCCAGCTTAGGAGACAGCTCAGTAAATTTTGCGCTAAAAGTATGGTGTGATACAGCGGAATATTGGAACATTTATTTTGACATGCAGGAGAAGGTAAAGCTCACCTTTGACCAAGAAAATATCTCGATTCCCTTCCCGCAAACAGATGTACATTTGTTCAAAGAAGACAAGTGAGCATCATATTAGAAATATGGATTAGAGGTCTTTTATTTGAGAAGGGAAACAATCTTTTCGGCAGAGTCGCTTGAAGTCACAATAGTTACAGGGCTTGCTGCCATACTCCCTTTCCCGAATATGAAACTCACCTTTCGTCACTTTTGTTCCATAATGAAGGAAGAGCTTCTTTGCAACTTCTATGAATTGACTGAGCGTTGTTTTTTTCTGAGTGATAATGAATAGATCATTCTCTTCATATAAAGTAAGCTGTTTATCCTTTGATTTTGCAATGTCTTTTAATGATTCATAGAGAAATGTGATCTTGCTTTCGGGAAAATGTGATTTCATGACCAGAATGTATAAGAATGGCTGAATATCCCAGAACGCTTCGATCTCGGTAGGGCTTGGGTTAAAGCCGGTTTTGTAATCTATGCCAAGTATTTCAAGTTGATCATTCTTTTGGAAAATTCCATCTATTTTCCCTCGAAAGTGCAGTGTGACTTTTTCATTCTTGAGTGGGTATACAGTCCATGTGTCATTTTTTCCGGATTCCAGCATACCAAAAACCTGCTCAAAATTGATTGGTGAATATTCTTTTAAATAATCATTGTCAAATGTAAGAAGCTGTACCAGCAGATTATCCTCTTTGCCAGAACTAAGTCCATCTGCGTAGGGTGAATATACTCTTCTGATGAAAAGATCTCTATCGGTATCAACATGAAATTTATTAAGGGCATAGGAAAGTGATTCTGCAAGTGGATCGAGAGCTTTTGAAATGCTTTCTTTTAATATTGGGAATCCGTTATTTTTTCCGAAATGCTCAAGAGCTTTATGAATGACATTTCCGACCTGTATTCTTTCCTCTGCATCTTCGTCATATGAAAGTGGTTTTAAATGAAGTACATCTTTGAACAGATACTGCATTGGGCATTGGATGAGCGTGTTCATATCACTTGCAGAAAAGGCGAACGTGAATTTTCCATCAGTCTTCACCAAACCCTTATAAGAACCCATTGCATCGGTTTGATATTCATTATGACGCTTCAAAACGGGCAGGATCGGGTTTTCAATTATATGATCATAATAGGTAAGATAATGTTGGCGAGCAGTGATCGGTTCGGGGGCTTGATCTTTAATTTCATTAGTTTGTGTAAATATCTCCAGTAAGGTTGATGGATTGAGAACATTTCCGTCTATATCTCGCTCTGCGCAGGAGAAGTGAAGCTCAGAATTCAATTCTTGCCAATGGTTAAGAAGCATCACACTTTTTTCCCAGTTATATGCCGGAACTGACGGGGCAAAGGGATTATTTTTTTGCGGAACCGGGAAGTAGTTTTCTGATAATCCCGCAATGAAAAGGATCACGTCATTAAGTTCAAGCGTATCCATGAATCCAAGGATCTCAATGCCTTTTTCTCCTCTTCGAGAAGGGATCTCCTGGTTTTTCAGAGCTTTTTTAATATCTTTTAGAAGATTATCAGGTTTGAGCTTAAAACCAATATCACGATAAATATCCACAGTATTTTTTATACATTTTTGAATATAGAGATAGGACTCCTGCAAGACTTCATTCTGTTCTATCTTTGTGCTGATACCAGTTTCATTAAACAAATTATCAATTCTCACAAGAAGTGAAATGTCTGATAGATTGATTGCTATGTCTTTTATATTTCCAATCAATTCTGTAGTGCGATGAATAGCTTCAGAATGGTTTTTAATGTCTTTGATCTTGATAATATCGCAAAAATAGTGAATGCCATTTTTTCTCACATGTGCATCGAGTTCGAAAATGTCCTTTTCAGTATCAAAAAGAGGATGGAGCACAAGAGCGGATACCGAATTCCAGGTGAGTCTTTCCGATGAGAGCATAATTGTAAGCAAAGATACCATAAAATTTGTGAGAGGCTTGTCGATCAGTCTGCTGCCTGCAAGCGGATGATAGGAAATTCCATAAGAAGGGAAAATTTTCTGTATCGCAGGAAGATAGGCATCCATGCTGGACACAGCTACTTTTATTGTAGAAATGCTCCGACCATCTTTCATCATGTAGTATATCTGTCCGGCAATCGAATCAATCTCAGTTTCGATAGAGTAATATTGAGTATAGGAGGGTTTGGACTCGCTATCTTTTTGCGTAACAGTATTCCATATCTTTGGATTGATATCAAAAGAGGAATGTATCTTAAAGGATTCAAAATTATCAATAAAATAGAATTTATCTACGTATTTTGATAGCTGTGCCACTGCTTCATATTCAAAAATGCTTTCTTTATAAAATCCGTTTAGGATTACTGTTTTTCCTTCAAAATATTTTTGGAGATTCTTATTTAGAATTTCGTAATTATAGTGATAATGCTTTTTTTGTCGGAGTTGTTCATATTTAGTGTGAATTTTCTCAAAATCTTTAACACCTCTAAATTTTTGCTTCCAGAGCGTACATTTTCGAAAAGCATCAGAAAGCAATTCTGCTGTTCCTTCATTAAGGGGGATCTCTTCGGCAGATTTTTTTACAAGCAATGTGCCACATTCAGGAGTTATTCTTTTTTCTTGTGCAGAAAGCATCATTAGAAGGTTATTGAGTGTAGCGATCTGGATATTTGGAGTAAGGAGTTTTCTCTTTGCGAGTGCCCGCATCATTCTCTTAGATTGATATCCGGTTGGATTAAGAATTAATATGCGATCATGAAAATCCATTTCGCTAAGGATATTTTCTGATATTGATATATCCTCAAGATTGGAGAATGCAAAAGGATGATGCTCATCAGGAAATATCTTAGAAAGGTATTCATCTTCCCAACGGACTTCGTGCAATTCATTCAACCAAGAATAGTATATAAAGGACTGCGCATCGATGTTGTAGAGCTGTTTCACCATCCATCGATATGTTTGAAGCTGGATATCATATATGTGATGAGCTCGAAGTGTTTTATCGGTCTTGAAATCGACTAAATACCACTTGTCGCTTTTCTTATAGAGTAAGTCTAAGATCCCATTTACTTCAAGATAAAGTTCTCCGTTATCCAGGCATCCATGAACAGGCAATTCATGAAAGAGCTTTTGCGAAGGGAGGGAGTTTATTATCTGATAGAGATTACTGGAGATAAAATTGGATAAATGAATTCGTAATTGCGGCTCGATTTCGTCGAAATTTATTTCAGGATAAGCCCGTTCTATATAAATCAAGATATCTTCTTTGTGGATGGACAGATCCCACCAATGGTTCGCAATGATCGCATGAAAGATCGAGCCAAATGCTCGCTGGAGTTCTCCGGAACTATTGTTTTTGGATCCATTCTCAAATATTACTTCTGGGAAAACACTTTCCATTATGACATGTGGGGTTATCTGCCACATTTTCTGAAGTTCCTTGCGTGCAGGAAGTTCCTTCCAAATCATTTTTTTGCCTTGAGAATCCTGATCTTTCTGCAGTTCATTCAGCATTTCCTCAATGCTTTCATAGGAAATATTAATTTTCTCAGGTGCTTCTATAGAATCCCACTCTTCTTTCATTGAGGTTTTTGGAAGTGCAAAGGTTTTGGCGACATATTCATTCCACCAGGAATTCTTTTTGGGATTACCCTTGAAGTCAGCAAGAAATGCTACACGATATTTTGCACGGGTAACCGCAACGTAAAACAGCCGCTTGTCCTCAGCTTCCTGCTCTATCTTGTCCTGCCTTTTAATATTCTCAAGTAGGTTAGTTTTTTTCGACTCGATCCCTTCTTTTATGCTGATGCCAACTTCGATATTTTCCGTTGGCAGTAGCCGACTATGATATATTATGCCTGCATTTATCTTTGTAGAGGTGCTGTCCAACTCAGGAATAATTACTGCCGGAAACTCGAGTCCTTTTGCTTTATGAATGGTCATTATGTGAACTTTTGCAGTTGTAGGTAGGTCTCCCTGGGCAACATCGCTTTTATGGTCTAATTGATAGGAGAGATATTCGTGAATTTCTTGAAGCGAATTACTGTCCAGTTCGAGCGAATGAAGGATGTGGATGATCTTATCAATATTTGCCAGTCGCTGCGGACCTTCTATCTCACTTATATAGCCAAGTTCTCTGTGACCTTCAGCGAGAATATTTTGCAATAACCCATCCAATGGTATTGACTCCGCAGATTGTCGCCACGCCTGAATGGTCATATATGTTGGATAATACATTTTATTGTTTTTCATGAACTCAAAAACCGAATCACCTTTTTCCCGATCTTTAAGTTGATAAATGTAAGTATCCTCCGTACAGAAGAAAGGACTGCGCAGAAGTCCGATAAGGGCGACATCATCATGGGGATTTATCATCACGCTGATAAAGTGAAACAGATCATATACTTCCTGCTGGGAAAACAGGTTTCTTTCACCAATGATTTGAAAAGGCAGATCATATTTTTGAAATATCCCTAAATACTCAGCAATATGAATAAAATTCCTCAGCAAGATTCCGACTACTACATCTTCCTCAACCCCAACTTCATCAGCCCATTTCAGATATTTCTTTGTTATATACGCAGCATGAATTGCAGGCACATACTCGGCTTCATTTGGCTCATAAGATGTGGCATGAATGTCGCAAAGGATTTTTGTTTTCTCAGAAATTTCAGCTTCTGAGCTGTTGTGTTCGGGATAATGCGTCTCCTCAAAAGTGGCTTCAAAAGTGCGTTCCTGTGAAGAAAAAACATTTGCAAATATGGGATTGATCACATGTTGGATATATTCTTTTGATGCTCTATAATTATCATTAAATTCAATAAGCGTATCATCAGAAAGTATTGAGAGCTCATCTTGAGCTTTATTCATCACTTCCACATCTGCTTGCTGGAATCTGTAAATGGATTGCTTTTTGTCGCCAACAATAAAGAGTCCCTTATCCCGAATGATACCATTTTCTGTTTGAGCTATGTATTTGATAATATCCCAGCGCAGATTGTTGGTGTCCTGAAATTCATCAACAAGAATATGTTTGAACTGCTCTGATATTCGTCGCCTTACATCTTTCCAGGTTTGCAATAATTCGCGGGTTTTGATTATCACTTCATTGAAAGTAAGATAGTTCTTTTGAAGCTGTGTGTTCCATAATTTATCCTCAAATTCCATATAGAGTGAAACGAAATCCTTAAAAACTCCAATGGATTTAATATCCTCTGAAGAAGGTGCAAGCAGAACTTTTTCTGCAGGTATTTCCTGTTCAAAATTTGAGATAACTTCTGAAGTGATCTGCTTGAACGATTTATACGAGGCATCATTTATAAAGGTGGATTTTTTCTGAATGTAATGAAAGCTTTTGTCAGAATAATAGGATTCTCTTTTTGAAGTCATGAAAATGGGAAGGATCTCGGTCATAATGTATCTGCGCTTTTCAAGGTTAGAATCCTGGGGTGCGCTGTTGATAAGGTCTTGAAGTTTCTGAAAAGTATTATCTTCGTTTTGCTTCACAGTATGAGATAGTGCTGCGATCTTTCTTAATTCAGAAAGTATCGAGTCTTCATCAAACTCATGTAGGTACTTTTTGAGCCATTGATCGTAAATCTCTTGCTCAGTATGAGTTTGTATATAATGAATCCAATCTTCAAGAAAAACCTTGTTGTTCTCAAAGTAATTAAAGAATCCCTCCAACCCTTTTTTATCAGTATAGTTAAGAATGTTTTTCAGTTTTTCGTTGAACGATCTGCTCTTTCCAATGAGAAATTCAGAAAGTGTTTCCTGGTACATCTTGTTCGCAAGCAGTTCATCCGATGTCTTGAACTGCGGATCAATTCCGAGAAGATAGGCATTTTCGCGGAGTATCGTTCCACAAAAACTATCGATGGTCATGATATAATTTTGAGAAAAGGTGGAACGCAGCCAGCGTTTGTAGTCATCCGGAGCAGTTCGGATATGCTCTCCTATAGAAATGCCCTGCTCTTTTAATTCCTTTATTTCATCACCTTTCAGGAGTATATGCAGGTCTTGATAAATTCTCTTAGACATCTCTGCTGCTGCTTTGTTCGTGAACGTGATCACCAGGATATTTTTAAAACCGAGCCATTCGGATTTGGGTTTTTGCAGGTTATATTTTGTAAATTCATCCAGTATCTTGCAATAGCGTTTTGAAAGTGCATAGGTTTTTCCTGCACCCGCACAGGCAGATACTATCTTGTTTTTTGATAGATCGAGGGAGAGTTTTAGAGGAGATTCTTCTTTCATTATAATTGCTCGCTTACATATTAATATTATGAAGTAAAAAAACTATGCTAATTATTGGCAAGATTTTTGATAAGATAATTGACAATATTTTTTTTATTAATTTTTTAACAGGTAGTTTTTTATAATGAAATAAATATTAAATATGGATATGTGTTATGAAGATTGGATATAAGGATATTATCACGGCTGTTGGCGTGTTAATGCATAGTTATACCAGTAATTTAAGTGGAGCGATTAAATGTTTTGGTTTGGTCTTTTTTTAGTTTTGGTGAGTGGTTTACTTTCAATTAATATTTCAAAAAATGTAATAACAAAAATATACCCAAAATTAAATGATTACAGAATAGAAAAGATTATATTATTTACATTTTTGGTTGGTTTAATTATCAGTACTGCTCAATATATTACAGATACGAACGATAATAAATTATTAAAATTAAAAGTAGAGAATTTTAAATACAGCAAAATAGCTGAATATAATATTTATGGTAATTTGTCGGGCAATGTCATGGGTGTACCATTTAAAAGAAGTCCCATTCAAGATTGGGGGAAAGATTATATAATAAATAATGATAATATTTCATTTAATTGTAAGTCTGATAGTAGTGCAATAAACAGATACTTTGAGATAAATAAAATAATACCAGATTATCCATTCACATATTTTTTTATTGCGCTTTGCTATAAGAAATCTGGTAAAAAGGAATGGGAAAACTTTGCATTAAGAGCAGAATCAATATTAAATAAAACAACAAAAATACCAGGCCATCACATTCATCACGATGTAATATTAAGTCAAGTGATTGAACTTCTAAGTGAGTGAAAGTTAATAAACTGGTATAACCCATGTTTGCACACGGACGCAAACGGCTACTCTACTCTGATCAGTGTGCTTCGGCTTTGGACGGTAACCGCCGCTCATGATAATCAGTTCAGTGCGGACAAAAAACGCAGGCAATTTCATTTAAATTTTAATTCGGACAGAGACGGTCGTTTGCGCTGGTGAAACTAATCGTTAGCCATTAATAGCAAGCAGTTCTTTTACTTTAGCATTAACAAAAGTAAGAATTGTAAATCATGTAAAATCAAACACTCAATGTGTTAACGAACCTGAAATGTCCCTAATAATTTTTTACTTCTGTCTTTTTTGCAGATTGGGAATTTATTTCCCAGTTTGTAAAGTTGGATTTTGAAAAAGTCTAATTATCTCTCAAACGGAGATTTATACTCCTTCATTTATATTGTGAATTCAAAGGAATCGGGGAGCAACTCAGAAATATTTTTAATCACATACTCATCTTCACTTTTTGCAATAATGATCTTGAGATCGCGGGTAAATTCCGAAATAACCTGCCTGCAGATTCCGCATGGAAAGGGAAAGTTTTTGCCTTCTGCATAGATTGAGAGAGCTTCAAACTTGTTATCTCCATTTTTAATTGCTTCAAATAATGCGACTCTTTCTGCGCACATTCCTGCTGGAAATGACGCATTTTCAATATTTGTTCCGGTGTAAATTTTTCCATCCTTTGTTAGCAGAGCAGCTCCTACTTTATATTTGGAATAAGGTGAGTAGGAATGCGTTGAAGCTTCTTTCGCTTCTTTTATAAGTTCTTTAATGTCCATAAGACCTCATTTCAAATTTATTTCAAGAGTTAAAAAAACGAGAGCACCTTTTCCATGCAAGTTTTTTATCTTATGTGAATGTTTATGATTTCTGAGAATGATATAATATCTTACGTCGAACTAGTAGTGATATTTCTTCCCCTTGAGAATTGTAAACGCTCGGTAAAGCTGCTCCAGTAAAATAATCCTCACCATTTGATGAGTGAATGTGAGTTGCGAAAGTGAGAAAAGCTCATCTGCTCTTTGTTTTACCTCTTCAGAAAATCCATAAGGACCACCAATCAAAAAATAAAGGGGCTTATTGTGAGTAACAAGTATCTTATTGAGATGCGTTGCAAAACTTTTTGATGTAAACTCTTTCCCACCTTCATCGAGAGCAATTACATAGTACTGGTTCGGGAGTTTGTCCAGCACAGCTTTTCCCTCTAATTCCTTGATCTTATCAACAGATTGGTTCTTTGTGTGTTTGGGTGTCGTAACAGTTTCAATCTTAAGAGAACAAAAACCGGAGAGTCGTTTCAGGAATTCACTTTCGGCAAGAGGGATGTACTCATCCTTATTTTTGCCGATTGCAAGGATCGTGATATTCATCGCTTACACAGTTCGAATATCTTTATAATGTTTTTGAATATAGGTTACTTTTTGATGAAATTCCTTAATATTCGTGGCTCCGGCATAAGAGAATGCAGAGCGAAGTCCATCCTCAATATTGCGGATAACGTACTTTGCAGGACCTTTATAATCGATTGTGGAGCTGATTCCTTCGACATTTCTCTTTTCATCATTTCTAAGCTGTTTGGATTCAAGACTCGCAGAGCCACGATACCTTTTATAGAGATGATAATTCGGAAAATTGCCTTCTTTATGGATCGTGCCGGGCGTCTCTTTACAACCTGCAAACAACGCACCAATCATCACTGAATCCGCACCAACAGCTAATGCCTTTGCAACATCTCCGGAATTCTTTATTCCACCATCTGCAATAACTGGCATATTATATTCTTTTGCTACACTGCATGCATCTTCGATAGCAGTTACCTGAGGTACGCCGAATCCTGTATTGATACGCGTGGTACACATCGAGCCGGGTCCGATGCCAACCTTGATCGCATCTGCACCGTTTTCGCACAGAAATTTTGCAGCTTCCATAGTGGCGATATTCCCTGCAATTACATCCACATTGAATTTCTTACACATATTGATCGTGTCTGCCATTAGCTTATGATGACCATGAGCAATATCAATGCAGATGATCTGCGCTCCTGCATCGATCAGAGCTTTCAGGCGATTCTTGTTTTCTCTTGATACACCGATAGATGCTGCCCTGATTGGATTTTCTGCAAGACGAAGCCGCTCGATAATGCCTGCTTCTTCATCAATGGAGCAGAATCTGTGAACGATGCCAAGCGCTCCAAATCCACTGAGCACATTTGCCATATCGTATTCCGTGATCGTATCCATATTTGCAGAGAGGATGGGCAGTTGGATTCTGAAATTTTTAGTAACCCTTGTGGAAAGATCAGCATCTTGCCGGGACAATACTTCCGAGTAATTAGGAATGAGCAGAATATCATCGTATGTTAATCCAATTCGTGCCATTGTAACTCCTTTTATGTACAGATAATTCCCAATGCAACAGAGTGCAGTTTTGTCCATGCATCATCAGCACGTGAGGTTATAAGGATTGGAACCTTTGCGCCCATGATCACATGAGCAACACGCAGATGTGCGTAATAAGTCATTGCTTTGCCAAAAATATTTCCTGCTTCGATATATGGCATAATGAGAATATCAGCTTTGCCAGCGACCGGAGAATTTATCTTCTTTATTTTGGCGGCGTGTTCTGATACTGCAACGTCCAGCGCGAGAGGACCTTCAACCACACAACCCATGATCTGACCTTCTTTGTACATTTTTGTGATCTCAGCAGCTTCCAATGTGGGAGGCATCTTAGGATTTACCACTTCTAATGCACAGAGGAGTGCAACGTTCGGGCAGGGGTTTTCCAGCTTGTGAGCAACATAAACTGCATTGTTTATAAGTGAAATTTTCTCCTTCACACCAGGATAGAGCACAATGCCGCCATCCGTCATAAGTGTAAGCCGTTCTTTTGTTTCTATCACAAGCACATCGCTGAGGATATTGCCGGTCTGAAGCCCTTTTTCTTTATTGAGTACACCTTTCATGAGCTGCCCTGTCGTAGTTGCGCCCTTCAATATCAAATCCGCTCTATTGTTCAAGACTGCATCTACAGCAATTGCCACACACTTTTCAGGATCGGATTCATCAATGATCTCGAAAGCATCGACAAGACTTTCTTCAGACATGGAAATATAATCAATTATTTGTTTTTTATCACCAATGAGAAGAAACTCTCCAATCTGTTCCATCGTTGCCAGTGTGGCACAATAGACTGCTGGCATTGTGTGAGCAGCGGGAATTACTACTCTTTTCGGAGGGTGTTTCTTCACTTTATCAAGTAGTTCATCAAAATTTTTTATCATACATTCTCCTAAACTATTTTAGCTGTCCTGCAATAAATTTCATCGATTTTGTGAACCATTTATCAATTTCTTTTTCATTTTTTTCTGTGATATGGAAAGGAATCACATGATCATAGGGATAGGGAAAATCAAAGGATTTCACTTTGATAGGGATTTTGTTGTCATGACCGTGAAGGGACAGTTCGACTTCGATCGAGGGCACAACTTCATCCTTTTGAAGCGCAAGCGCAGAGACCCTTTTTGAAATTTCCTTCAACCGATTCTCGCGGAAGGTTATCATCTTATTATAATCAAGCATGCTCTTAAAATATCGTCCTACGTGATGAAGATCACTGAAATAATGTGCCAGCCGTTTGTCACGCTTTAGCTCGACTTCAAGATGCTCGATGAAGAAGGAATAGATCGCCACATTTGCTTCACTGTCCAGAATATATTTAGAGGCAGGCGACATTCGGTTGAGGAGCGGTCCGCCGCAGAACATACAAAGTTTTGAATTATCAAAATAATTGTTTTCGTTCGCCATGATTATTAATTCTGCCAGAAATGAACCAATCGAATATGCGATGAAATCTATATGGGCATCTTTGTGAATGTGGGGATGTTCATCATTTCGGATTTGATGTATCAGTTGGAGAATGTCATAATAGGTTTGCAGTCCCGACCAGAAAAACCGCTGTGGAAGAAATTGCAGACGTGTGCTGATAGCAGCATTAGCAAAAGAGGAGTTGGTCACTTTTGGATAGAATTTCTTTCGCTCCTTAGATACTCGGTTCATGAATTTTGGATCAGCCCATCTTTCCGGAGCTCGGTTCATATGAAATGCAATCGGAAAAAGAATGACTGTTTTGTCGGTATACTCAACGAGCTTATGCGACCAGGGCAGGTATTTCTCCCAGCTCTTTTCATTCAGACCATGCAGAAGAATGATAACATCTTTGGATTTCTTGAGTGTAAAAGGTTTGAATATAGGGTAAGTGAAAAAAATGTTTTCTTCGATGTGTGAATCGTCAATACGGAGAAGTTCATCAAGATGGGGAGCTGAAATTGTATAATCCAATGAATAGGAATCTTCAAAACTTTCGTTATGGATTTGGCAATGATAGTGCTTCTCGCCTGGCAGGAGGTCATAGTTAAATGATTCAAAAGGAGTGTTAAAGATATTCTGGCGGTATCTTTTGAGCGTAATAAACTCATCCTTCTGATTGAACTTTTCTCTTAAAAAGAGATAGTCATCATGGTAACTCATTTCTACTAAGCGCTCCTTTGACCTTCATTGGGCAGTTTATACAATATTTATGTTTGATAACAAATGAGTGAATTGTACATTCTCAGTCAAGAGTTTCATTTCAATTTTATAAATGAAACTTATTCTGAGCTTATGTTATTCAAAATTCAGCAAGACTTGGCAGAGCCAATTATTACAGATTGTATAGTCTGATAAAGATAAACTGTTACTATTATAGATTTTCTGAGAAATTTCAGATTGGTTTAAAAAGCCCACCCAAATTTCAGAAACTCGAAATTGAAAATTATCTCATTGTCATTATCATACCAGAAGAAATCACCATGGAATTTGCCATTTTCTCCTATGATATATCTACCTAGACTCAGACTCGTACCCCAATAGAATCCGGAATATGAAAAAATTCTATATCCGACACCGATTCCGACCCCAATTTTATTTTCAGTAGACTTGACTAGATCATCATCTTTACCCTTAAACCAATAACTACCTTCATACCCATTGAGGTTAGCGTATCTCACAAAACCGGAGATATAAAATTTGTTCAAAGAATTTCCGAGAAATTTACGATAGTGACAATCGAGTGTTATTTGGCGGATAGAGTTATCTTCTATATATTCATCATCCCATTTAACAGTTGGATCAGAGTAGAAGAAAGGGAATGCAATTTCCACTTTCTTTTTTGGATAAAACAGGGAAAAAGTACCGCTCAGTGAGTGATTTAAGAAATCACTATCACTTCCAAAAAAGATCAATCTGAGAAAATTAAACTCTATCCCATATTTTTTATCTTGAAGAGGTTGATCTTTCACGGTACGGTAAATTTTCTTCTGAAGCACATAGATTGAATCAATTTTCTCCTCAGTTTTCAAGTTTGCATTTTCCTCGGCGTATAAGGAAGAGAAAAATAACATCACAACAATTACTATTAACATTTTTTTCATTATAAACTCCTGTTGAAATATGATATTTATTCCTTCAAATAATCAGTATATTGTTCCTGCACATTCTGAGCAATTTCATTCAGTCGCACATCGATAGTAATGCCATTCTGCTGAAGGGTTTTCCACACAACATCCATTGCATCTTCCTTAGAAAGTCCGATGGATTCTGCAATATTCATGAGCACTTCCTTCTCGGTTTTTGTGAACTTCCCATCAGAGAGGGAGATGAGTGTTAGAAAGTGCAGAGTGTAGTATCGGTCTAAATCGGTACTGTGATGTTTGAGATATTTTGCAGACGTTTCCAGTTGCTTCAGTGCTTTATCTTTGTCATAGATGATTTCTTTTTCCGGGTCATCAGTGAAGGCATCAGCGAGTATCTTTACCAGGCTTTTAATCTCTTCCAGATTTATCTCCTTATCAGAAGCGATCATAGAGATGCCCCCAGCAGCAACGAGCTTCATCATCATTTCTTTGATCTTTGTACGTGGATAGAATTTCGTTAATGCGAGCAGTTCATCGGTCTTTGTGTGCAGGTCTTCATCGGTCAGTTTTCCACTCTTTTTGAATAGTGCGGAATTGGAAAAGAGTTCAATTGCTTTCAGACGTACTGGAAGGAGCGGGTGGGTTGAGGTGCTCAGTTCCGCCATATACTCTGATTTTGCAAGATCATCAAGCTGTTTCATGAGTTCAGGCAGGTTGAAGTTGAGGTTTTTTTCGGTCAGCCCATAGGTTATTTTAAGCAGACTTTGTACTGCAAATTCATATTTCTTACATGCAGCAAGCCCGACCCGATCGCAGCTTATTTCCGCCTTTTTTTGCCATGTCAGGAACTTTTTCTCAGCAAGGATCGGCAGAAATGTCGTGCTTTGTTTATCGGGATTATAGAGCAAAAGCAGTTTATTGTGATCATAAATGATATGACCGAGTTCATGACCAAGTACGAATTTGATCTCAGCATCATCAAAATTTTCAAGAAGCGCAGAAGTGAAAACCACACTAATGATATTTTTCTGTTTGAAGGCAAAGGCATTGTAAGAATTTTCCATCAGTGAGAAAAATTCTATCTTTTGTTTTAGTCCGAAATCTTTTTTAACCGTTTCAATTATCTTGTAAATACGAGGTGAAATTATTGGGGTGAGACGTACAGAATCAGCAAGAAGTTTCTCCCTAAAGGTGATATGCTCTTTGAGTATCTCCTCGTGAGATTTGATGATCTGCTGAACTTTGTACACATCAAAAAGTTCTTTCGTGTCCTCAACATCACCCTTATAACGAATTTTTTTTAAATTCATGAACCCTCCGAAGGGTTGTAGTGCTTGATAAAATATTTCTAGGATTTATTTGGATGACAACTCTTTTTGCTCAGAATTAAATTTCTTGATCACATCGGAATGCACAGCGTCAGGAGCCAAAATCCAGCGAGTATCGATCTGCCCGTTCACTACCTCGCGTCTGCGGAAATAGTTTGCAAGTGCATCCCTGATAATGATGTATTTATAGGTGATCTGCTTTTCGGGAATTTCCGTAAGTAATGTCAGACCTGAATTTCCCTGCATAAGAAAGTCAACAGTTGCAACTGAGTATATTTTATCGGGATCCCATGGTTCTCCACCAATAGTGAGATTGGTTACGCGCTCGAAATCCGGATACTCTTTACTGTATTCCACATCACCACCTGCTACACGGAGTCCGTGACGACCTCCAGCAATACGCACTTCCAGAATCTCTTTGAGTTTTGCGCCATTGATCTCAATAGTTACCACTTCGCTGTCAAAGGGCAGCACATCGAAAACATCACGGTAGGACACAGGTCCTTCTTGTATATCATCACGCACGCCACCAAGATTCAAAAATGCAAAGTCCGCACCTGATTCTTCGAGCATTGCATCCATAACAAGATTTCCGATGATACTTTGCGCAGCGCCAACTCTGGATAAATACATGCCTGCTTTACCAACTATTTCATCCATACCTTTTTCTGCAACTGCTTGCATTGAATCGATTTTTTCCCTATACCATGGATCAGGAATAAATTCTTCTGCGAAAAGTGTGATAAGATCTCCATCGATATATACAGGAAGTTCATATCCGGAGAGGGTTTTGGTATCGGTATCGATCGTGAGAATAAGGTGTCCCATGTTCGAGCCATAAGCGTAATTTTGCAAGAGAAGAGTGTGATTCTCCGGCTCTTCCCACGGAATGTTGTATCCCTTGTGGATATGTCCTGCCACAAAAACATCGATGCCAGGCACTTTATACGCGATATGCATTGCATTATCAGGCCAGCGTCTGTCCTCATCATTTATATGACCTTCAACAATATCATACTGATATGCGGGTTCTACATCGTAAGGAATGCCCATATGACCGATTACGAAGATAAGGTCAGCGCCTTGAGCTTGTACTTCTTTAATGTATTTTTCAACAGTTTCTGCAGCATCGACAAATTTCAAGCCCTTGATATTATCAGGGAAGCTCATAAGCGGCGTATCAAGCGTACTGACGCCGATTATCGCAATATCAACGCCTTTGATATTTTTAATAATGTAGGGAAGACAACCCGGAACCAGTTCACCGGTTTCTTCAACGATGATATTGGAACATACAATTGGGAATTTTGCAAGAGAAAGGGTTTTCAGAAGCGTATCATAGCCAAGGTCAAATTCGTGGTTTCCAAGCGTCATTGCATCATAGCCGATCCAGTTCATATAGTTGATGACTGCCACACCTTCCGACATTGTACCGATAGGATGTCCCTGGAAGAAATCACCGGCATCGAGAAGAAGAACTGCTTCACCATTTTCTTTTGCATATTCGCGTACCGACTCGATATATGTGGCTGCAGAAGCTGCCCCCCCAAGTGGGGGAGGGAAATCCGGATTCATAAAAGTCGCAAGGACTGCATCTATACCACCGTGCACATCATTTGAGAAAAGAAGATTCAGCTTGATCTCTTCAGCATTGAGAATACTGAAACAAAACAAGCTGATCAATAAGATAAAAAATATTTTCTTCATAAAAAACCTTTAAATATACTTAAAATCTCCATGTTAAAGTTGCCATGAAGTTGATCAAAACGTCATCAATTTTATCGAGATTTATCCTATCCACAGGCAGGTCGGCATGGGTGGTATCCCAGAGATTGTCATTTGCATAATAACTATCCGGAAACAGATCTGCATGATTATAATTGAGTTTGCCTATCTCCGCACCGAGATCAAGCATCATATTATAGGGGAGCTGAATGCTCGTACCTGCCGAGAAAGCAGTCATTATGATCTCTTTGTCGATACCATAGGGCTGGTAACGGAATCCCAGCCGGATCGGCTGGTTGTTGAATATTTGATGCTCAACACCGGCGTAGTATTCGATCACATCATACCATAGGGGATTGTAGTCACTCCATTTTACGTAAGATATCTCAAAGGAGAAGTGAGTATCCCAAATATTACGAGGGTGATATTCAAATCCGAATCCCATTCGTGAAGGATAGTATATTGTAGTATCAGTCCATGCAGTGTCGGCGTTCGTTTTAAATGACTTGTCTATTTCTGCTCTGCTTGTGTAGTTCATTCCTATTTTGAAACGTTCACCAAGTGCAAGGAGCATGCCAGTTTGGAATCTGTTGCCCGAATAATCATTTTTTCTTTCAAAGATGACGTCAGGAATACTGTCTGGATCAGCATGAAAAGGGTCAGCATCCATGCGATCTTTTGCCCACGGTGTGAAGATGATGGTTGAATCAATAGTGTTTTTACCTCTCATTAAGGAAAAAGATGCGCCAAGAGTAAGTGAGTTGAAGAAACTGTTTTCGTTCTCAAAAGTCACTGCAACAGAAGGGGTGTGAGCATAAATCATTCCGCTTCCATCATAGGTATTTGTCGCAATTTTGTGTGGTTCGTTGCCGTAATCTGTTCCTTCATTGTTACGCATTTCCTCGGTATATTTAAAATTGAAATCATAGAGAGGAGCATAGGAGTATGCAGCAGATACTTTAAACTGCTGGATCGGCACGTTGTACATCAAGCCCAGCATGTATTTACTGAAAAGATGAGCATTTGATGCATACACGGCATCATCGATATAGGAATCAAAGGAATCAAAAATAGGGAATGCCCGATTTTCATTATTTTTTTGCACATTTGGTGAAAGCTGCACCATAAATTTAAAAGGCAGGCTGCCCAAAAGTGCGGGATTCTTGAGTGCTGCAAGTGGTCCGTACCCGGTTGCAAGACCTGTGGAACCCATTGCAAGAGAGTGAGCTGAAAATGCAACGACCTCTTGTCCGAGATAACGGTCAAACACAAAAGCGGCATGGGCAGGAATTGCCAGCAAGAGCAGGGTTAAGATTCCAAACATTACTTTTTTCATGTATCCTCCGAAAATTATTGCGAAATAGAACGCAGATGAACACAGATTGGACTGATTATCGCAGATAAATATTTTGTATTTTTATTTTTCATTTTTAAGTACATTTTGAAAAATTAAATTAAATAAAACGAGAAACCGTTAAAACGGTTAGTGTTTTTTTGTTTCATTAACCACCAACTTAAGTTGGTGGTTAATATGAAGATAGAAATCTGTAACCGATTCATCGGTTTCCAAATATTTGATGAATTTTTTAATATATTCCTAATCATATTTTTTTAGAAAAACTCATTTAAATTTCGTATTTCTTCATCTGTGTTAATCTGCGTGCTATTATTTCCATTATTTTTAAAAGGTCCAATCAAGTTGCACTCTGATGGAGCTTTCTTTATGCTTCGTTTGAGCTACATAGTTCATGCCGGAAACAGGTTCATTATAGAGACGAAGATAGAGTTCATCATCCTGATAATGTTTCACTTTATATTTAAAGGAAATTGCCAGACTATTTGAGATTCGATTGTACATCGTAAACCAGAATTTCATTCCCTGGCTGCCCATGAAATCGATTTCCATATCTTCCCAATCCCAATGGCTTACACCGTGTCCGTTCCAGAAGAGGAAAGAGCCCTCCATGCGGAAATAATCAGTGAAATTATGCTGATAATTCACGCAGATCATATCTCCATGAATCAGCACATTCGCTGTTGGGATAATATTGGTTTGTCCGGGCTCAGCAGTATTCGTGAGACTTGTATAAGGTGCCATCCACACTTTGGTATATCGGTATTCAAGATCAAGCCTATCACGGTTCGTAAGATATGTCCGGAACAAACATGTTGTTTCACTGGTTTTTGAGACTGCTCGAGTGAAGAAGTCTTCTGAGCCGTTGGTCTGTAATTTCTGTTTGAGGCGCATAGCAATCTGAAAGATCGGTCTATACTCAAGTTCGCCCTGAAAACGTACACTCTTTCTTCCATCACTTTTTCGTTCCCACATATCGAGATAAGCTTTTGTGAGTGTAAGCTGGCGATGGAATTTGTATCGTGTTTCTATGTACAAACCTCTTTCGGCTTGTGACCATGGAGAATTATAAGACATCTCAGAAACCAGAGGATTCTTCAAATAATATTGCTTCTCAAGGATAGTGCCGTCAAAACGTTCATGCTCTGCAAATGGGCGTGCATAGGGATTATCAAATTCAAGATCGTAATCACGGTACAGCATCATAAAATTGAGATTTGCATAATTGAAATATGCACTCATAACCAATGCGCCCGGATCATCGCCAAGAGAAAATGGCTTTCCATCGACTTCGAGCTCCGCATACTCACCCTGGAAGGTTACATTATCAAGAGTCGTCTGCCAGTCAAAACCGTAAACTCTTCGATAATTTCTTCGGTATGTATCTGTTTTTGTGGAATATAACGAAGAAATTTCAGAGTCATTTATATCTAATTTTTTATAATAGTAGCTGTCATAAATGAGATATTCACCAAGGTCGGCATAATCTGCAATACTGAAGTATCGGTCATATTTAGATTCATAAGCAGTAACTCCGAAATGAGTGCCGATAAGCGGGTCGAACTGCAAATGTCCACCCACCATTGTTTCACGAAGTGCATCTCTTCTTGGTGCCATATCTATCTTTGGAAGAGGATGGGGAGAGAGATTTGGACGATATTCGTTGAAAAGTGCCTCAGCGCTTTCAAGCTGCTCATTTGTGAAGCGAGGTGATGAAACGATATAATAAAAAATATCATCGTCATCATCCAGTTTGCCATCATGATTGCTATCCCAGATGACCACATCTTTCTTATCATCGGAGAAGAAAAGCGAGGCATTCATGAAGCTATTTCCATACTCGACTGCAGCACCCTTGAGTGCAAATTCTTCTGTAGGGGAGAGATCTGGGAAAATTCCACGAACACGTTTCGAAAAACTGTATCCGGATCTGCGGGGTTCAAATAGATCGGTATTTTCCATGACAAGACCTTCACCCCAGGTTGCTCTGTAATTACCGAGTATCACTTTCATGTTTGCCGGTTTCAGATCGATGCTTGCAGTATATTTAGAATTCTCTGCGAGCGCTTCGGACAGTTGATTGTCCTCCTGGAACATATTGAGATCTCTTTCTTCGCCCTTTTTTAAGAACAGCAATCCACCAACTTCAATATTGAACCAATCTTCCATTCTTGCTCTGAATTTATGTGAGATCTCCGGAGCAGGATTATCAAGATCATATCTGCCCCACATAGAAAATTTTTCATTAAGACTATCCGGCACAAAACTTTCGCGCAACACTTCTTCGATCTCTTCTGAGAAGGGATTATTATTGAATTTGAAGCGGTAGTTGAAATTCCATTTGCCTTCAAGTTCAGGTGGTTTATAGGACACATAATGACGAAGATTAGATGCTCCATAATAAGTAAGCCCCGGAGCATTTCTCATACCTCGATAATCCTGAAAATCACTGAGCTTTCTCTGACGAAGGATTGCGCGCACATCAGTGGGATTAACGATCGGCATGTTCAGCAGGTCTTGATAAGTTGCAGTGTTGATATTGATCGGGGACATGAGCATATCTTCCCACAGGTCGGAAACTGCTTCTGAAGAACCTTCATCCATTGCAAGACGACGTATAAGATAATAAATTTGATCTCTTCGCTGTGCTCGTTCATCATAAACGCCATATGGCACGATCTTAACGAGAGGTTTGAGCTTCAAAAAAGTATCCTGATCAATGCTGTCTATATTAAGCAGGTCATATACAGATTGGAAAAAGTCTATATAATTTCTGTAATAATAGATATCTTCTGCCTGCTGAGGAGTGATTGGAAGTGCTTGTATCTGCTGATAGGTTGCCTTGTTAAGGTCTATCTGATCCGGGCTTGCGGAGAGTGTTCCTGCAATGAGAACAAACAATAAACTAAAAATTAATATTACTTTTTGCATATTAACCCAATTGTATTAATAGAATAAGCTCGATGATCGCACAGCAGAATAGTAGTGCTGCAAGTAGATTGAGCCAGAAGACCCGCACTGTGAGCTTCTCGATCTTATTCCTTAAATCATGAATATCTTTAAAAACTCTCTTTTCAATAACATCATATTTTTGGGAGAGCTCTTTATAGCCTCTGCTGCTGAACCTATTTTCCCAGTCTCTCACCATGTGATTAAGGAAATTGAAAATCAGCTTTATAAAACTTTTAATGACTATTGAAGAATTACCTTTTTCGTCCTGATCTTTTCTTTTCATAGATACCTCATTATAATGAAACGATTAAAATTGATAGCCAATAGAAAATTGATGTGTGTCAGAAAGAACCGGATGATTGCTGTATCCATAATCGATTTTAATTCCCTTGAAGAGGAGACCGAAGCCGGCTGATATACTATTCGGGTTGGTAGATGCGCCTGTCCGCAGCCAGAAATTTTCCATAACCTCGAATTCTATACCGGCTTGAATCTTGGTTGGTTCACCAAGATACTGTGACAGATCGATTTCTGTGATCACACCATCATAGGGTTCATACGCAACACCAATTGCCATATGTTGTGGCAGATCAAAAGTCTGGTCCGAGCCCATCGAAGGATTGTTAAGGTTCTTCACGGCAAAGGCAATATGTGTACGCTGATGAAGTGTGGCAAGGGCTCCAAGATTGACACCGTAAGTCATTTGATTGCCCGGATCGATGCCACCAACTGTTTCACCGAACTTCAGGTAATACAGATTCAGTCCATATCCCACATAGAGTTGTGAGTGTACATCACCCATAAGAAGAAAAGAGTGAGCGAGAGAATATGTGCCTTCCTGCTGTAGTTTATATCCTTCGTATTCGACATCCATTGTCTGCATGCCCAGAGAGATTGTTCCAATTCCGGGCAATCTGTAAGCAAGCGCACCTGACATGAGAATTTGAAAACTATTATTGAAAAGTTGGGCATAGCCAAGAGAAATTCCCTGTTCTGCATATGCGAGTGCTCCGGGATTGTAAAATATGGCATTAGGATCGTTACAGCTTGCAACGAACGCTCCGCTCATGCCACGGGCACGTGCAGAGGGTTGGTAGTTGCCAAATACATTTGAGTTTATCTCCGCATAGATAAATGAAGTAGTCAGAAGGATTATTATTACTATGAAACCTAATTTTTTCATTGGTATCCTTTCATCAAAAATTTATTTCAAAGGTGCTGAAATGACGATAGGAACAGATTTATTCTTAATATCACCATTATCGGGATTAACAACTTCCAAGTTACAGATATACAGTCCGGGGGGAAGGGTGTTCCAATTGTCATCCTTACCGTCCCATTCAAATGTGTGCATACCTGTAGACATTTCGTTCGTGAACGTATTCACGAGCACACCCTCACTATTATATAATCGCAATACGAGCTTGTCACCTGTGCGTGAATGGAACTGGATCTGGAAGGTTTCACCAAGAGTGGGGCAGAATGTATAATGGGGGACTTTCAGGATGGCGCTAAAATCAGTTATACCGTAATCATACTCAAAAACTTCATCAGGTGCATCTTCGGGGAAGTAGAGCATATTCTGTTCTGCATCTTCCGCAGCAATATAAAAGAATACAACTGTGCCTGCATCTTGTCCGGGCAGTTCGACTTCCCATGAATAATCCTTTGCAGGGCTCATTGCAATCTGGCTGAAAGGATTTTGTCGGATCGTACCCCAGTAAAGAGTTGGATTCTGCAGGTCATCGGAATATGTAAGAGTAACCGTTACGGCTTCTCCGGGAACTGGGTCAAGGTTTGATATCTCAACATTACCGCCCACACCTCCACCATGTGAACCAATGTAGTCAAAGGTATCGATAGGATATACGATCCATTCTGAATCACCTTCATTGGTTCCTGCAGCCGCAGTCCAGTCAGTATTTCCACTTTCAATTGCGGTTTTTCTTACGAGTGTATGATTTTGAGTGGCTGCTGTGACGCCGGCAACATCCCAACCAGTACCGGGATCATCAGTGGGGATACCAATGAGATCGATCAGCGTCCATGTGGCACCGCCGTCAGTAGTCATTTCAATTCCGCGTGCATCGTTGCCCGTGAAGTGTGCGACACTGGGATATGCAAGTGCTTCATCTGCGACATTGAGAATTGTCTGAGCTGCTTCATCAGCACATATTACCCATACATCGCCAGGTGAAAGCGTCGCTCCAGTGGGAAAATTATGCCAGTATTGCCAACCATTACCATTTACAGATTGAGCGATACGATAGTTGTCCAGATATACGGTCATGGATGAAGCATTGTAAAGTTCAAACGCTTTATTGTTGCCCGAGCCTTCAATATATTCAGAAAAAATAAGCTGTCCTTCGGATGGTCCTTCTTCATAACCTGTGAAACCGATTGTGCTGTTTGGTAAAATGACATTGCCTGCCAGGTCTTCAACATTACTTACAGTAACAGTATAGGCATACCCGGGATCCTGTGCAGTGGTAATAAGTTCGACAGTCTTGCCAAGCGATTGAAGTATCGCATCAGTAATTGTCAGGTTGGCAACCGAATAATTTGCAATCGTTTCGGCAGTGGTTTGATCGACCTGCTCATCAAATGTTACTTCAACTGCAGTTGATGAAGTTGCATATGCACTGGCTAAAGTGGGTGGAGTTGTATCATTCTCTCCATGGGAACCAAGATATTCAAAAGTATCAATAGGATATACTATCCACTGAGAATCCTCGACTGTTGTGCCAGCTGAAGTTGTCCAGTCCGTAGTACCTTCAGTAACTGAGGATTTGCGAACGAGTGTGTGATCCTTTGTTGCAGAAGGAGTTCCTGCGACATCCCAGCCGTCACCCGGATCTTCATCAGGATTTCCAATAATATCTATAAGTGTCCATGAAGTGCCGCCGTCAGTTGTTTTCTCGAGTCCGCGTGCGTCGTCACCAGTATGATAAACTACACCGGGATAGGGAATAATTTCGTCTGCAACATCTTGCAACTGAACATCTGCTCCATCGGTGGTCATGACCCATACGTCTCCAGTTTCAAGAGTTGAGCCCGCAGGGAATTCATGCCAATACAGCCAGCCGGTTCCATTCACGGACTGAGCGATTCTATAATTTGCCAAGTCCACGGTTGCGCCGGTGCCATTATAGATTTCCAGAGCTTTGTTCTGCGAAGTCCCTTCAATATATTCAGAGAAGAAAAGATCGGGTCCGCTCCCGGGAGTGTAACCAGTGAAATCAATTGTGCTGTTCGGCTCAATTGGGTTACCGGATAAATCTTCTACATTATTTACTGTGATAGTATAAACAGTTCCTGATTCCTGAGAATCCGTGGTGAGTATAACCTTATTATTGTTTTGCAGCGTGGCATCAGAAATATTTAATGAAGGAGAAATTGCATAATTTGACACTGTTTCTGCAGTAGTTTCATCCAATCCTTCACTGAATATTATGCTCGCAGTCGTTGCATTCGATGCATTTGCAGAATTTATTGTAGGTGGGGTTGTGTCTCCTCCAGATGTGACAAAATCAGTTGCATCTCGGGGATTAATTCCGTATTCTGCATTACTGTAGTCCAAAGCCCCTGTAATCGACGTAAAGGTATCTCCTACAGTAGGATTGTTATAGGCATAGATTCCATCGTCGATCTGGCATTGTCCGGAGCCGTCATCAACATACCATTCTCCATAAATGCCTGGACCTTGTGTTGTGGTTAGATTAGAAACTTTCACCAGGCATCCTTCATAAGGTTCTCCTGTTGCAGCAGCCGTGAGATCGCTTGTGCTGACAGCACTTGCTTGGGGAACTGGATTAGCTGTGCTTAGGATATTAACCTCTGTAGCATACCCGATTTCTGTATAACCGTTGTATTCCTGAACTGTACCTGTTACCTGAATCTCATCTCCTACATTCGGGCTGGTTGAAGCATAATAAACATAAACACCATTCCATGCACCACCTACAGATGATGAAATGAAGAAGTTATCTCCATATCCAGAAACACCTGCTGCAGTAACAATTCCAGTAACAGTGACAGTTTCACCTTCCATTGGTGAGGGATAGGTTCCCCCAGTTCCAGGAGTTGTCGTGTATTGGATGTCGTAGATCGTTGTTCCAATAAGCAACGAAGTGGACATACATAGCACCAAAAATATGAGCGAAAATTTGCTTTTCATTCTTTCTCCAATATTTCTTCTTCTTTTGCAGAATTTTCTACAAAAAGATAATATATAATTAACAGGATAACGCCGACAACTATGCAGGAGTCCGCAATGTTGAAGACATACCATCGGTCAATTTGCCATTTACCAATAGTCAAATTAAAAAAATCCACGTCAAGAAAGTCAGTCACTTGACCAAATATAATTCTATCAATGAGGTTTCCAAAGGCGCCGCTTAAGATGAGAGTGAAACTGAATCTGGGAATAGAATGTTTATTTTTTATAAATAAATAAATGATAACAACAATTGCAATAATATGTAGTATTAATAATATGATATTCGTAAGATTTCCAAGATTGGGGTCGATGCCGAAAACAGCCCCTCGGTTTTTTACAAAAGTAAGTCTGAAGAAGTTACCCAAAACAGGAATAGGCGATCTGCCCGTGCACAGGAAAAGATGACGAATAACCATTTTTGAGGATTGATCAAGGGCAAGAAAAAAGAAAAACAACAATATATATTTTTTTAAACCTGTTATTTTATCTGTGATTGTTATTGATCCTTTCTTCATTCCTTTTACAGTTAATGCAAAACTCTGTATAGGGGATCGCTTTTAGGCGCGAAGATGATATTTCATCACCACAATAGTTACAGATTCCATAACTTTTGTCGTAGATCCGTTTGAGTGCGTTATCAATGTTCTTCAGGTTTCGCAATTCGCGTTCGAGCATATAGGTTTCTTTTTCTCTTTCATCGGAGTCAGTTCCAAGGTCTGCAATGTGCGTTGCGTATGCGGAGACATTGCCCACTGCATCACGAATGTTCTTGCTCCAGCTCTCATCAATTCCCTCTATGATCTTTACGACATTTTTTCGTTCGCTCATAAGTAGGGCTCTGAAAAAATCCAACTGTTCGCGTTCCATACAACACTCCTTACTTATATTTGCTTAAGAAAATTTTGTATGAGCACTTTTAATTTTGCCTGTGCTTTTTTGGCAACCTCTTCGATATTACTTTGAGCATGGGTTTCAGAATGGAAGAGATTGGATAGATTTGTTATTGTTGAGATGCCCAATATTTTGAGCCCGAGATATACACCAACGATCACCTCATGCACCGTCGAAAGCCCGACCATATCACCACCGATAGTCTTGAGCATATGACATTCCGCAGGAGTTTCCAGACTCGGTCCCAACAATCCGACATATACGCCTTCCTTGAAAAATATGTCTTTCTTCACACATATCTTTTGCATAATCTGTCTGTATTCTTTATGATAGGCGTCATGCATGCTGGGAAATCGGGGTCCTAAACCGGATTCATTTTCTCCAACTAAAGGATTGGTGCCGGATAAATTTATATGATCTTTGATGACTATAATATCTCCGATCTGTAAGTTTTCATCAAGGGAGCCGACAGCATTTGTCAAAATGAGCGTCTTGATGCCGAGTTCCTTCATGACGAAAAGCGGATAGGTGGTTTCCAGTGCGCTGTATCCTTCATAACAATGAAGCCGACCCTGCATGATTATGATATTTTTTTCATCAAAAGTACCGAACAGCATTTTTCCGTGATGGGAGGGCGCAGTCGAGGTTTTGAAATGAGGTATTTCATGATAGGGGATCTCAAGATGAATGTCCATTATATTTATTAATTCATTGAGTCCTGTGCCCAGAATTATGCCAACGTCTGCCCGAGTTTTATATCTCTCACGGATAAATGCGACGGATTCAGCAATCAATGGACTAATTTTCTTCATTTGGACCCGGATCGAAACTTATCTTAGCTTTACTTTTTGGTTCTTTTTTTTCTTTGTCTTCAATCTGAGTTTTGATCTTTTCTTCTTCTTTCTCTTCAACCGGAACTTCCTTTTTCTTCTCTGCAACTGGAGGGATCTCTATTTCTTTTTTGAAATTACGTGTTTTATAATCTGGAGGAGGAATGATCGGTTTTTCTTTTCTTTTAGAATCTTCTTTATCTTTTTCAAATTCCCTTTCAATGAGTTCGAGCATAGTGTTTATCTGAGATTTAAATGTAAGCAGGAAGGATATTTTCTTATCCTTCAAATTGACATAGTCGTGTTCGAGAATGCTCAGATAATCCTTTGCTTTTTTGACACGCTCCCTTGAAGATATTTCAGCATCTCTTATGATATTCTTTGCTTCTTTATCTGCGCTTTTCAGCGTATCTTCTTTGAGTTTTTCCGCAAGTATGAGCGTACGTTTCAGCAGATCTTTTTGATCTTCGATATTATCGAGCTTGTTATCTTTGTCCTCGATCTCTCTTTGCTGAGCTTTAATTGTTCTTTCCAGTCCTTCGATCTGATCTGCAAGCATCTCAAGGAATGCTTCGACTTCATGTTTGCTGTACCCGCTGAGGGTTTTATTGAACTCTTTTCCTCTAATTTCCGAAGGTGATATTTTTTGTGGCATGGTCCCTCGCTACATTATTATTAGTCTGATTAATAAACTGCGTAGTAATTCTAAAAGTAGAATTACTACGATTGGTGAGATGTCAAAATTTCGTGTAGGTATGATACTCTGAACGATCTTGCGTGCCGGTCCGAGAATCGGTTCTGTCACTTTGATGAGTAACTGCATAAATGGATTTCCATAATTCGGATTGAACCACGACATTATCGCCCGAATGATGATAAGCCAGATGTAGATCATAATAACAGTGTCAATAATTCGAATGAGTATCATTTCTTTTCCTTTGGTGGTGAGAAGCATTTTCTGCAGCGTGCTTCGTAGATGTCTTTTTCTCCAATGATAATTTCTTCATCGCTGTCAATAAGGCGTTGTGTGCGGTTGGCAGGATTTCCGCACTGCATACAGATCGCCAGAGTTTTTGTAATGTATTCCGCTGTTGCAAGAAGTTCCGGCATGGGATGAAAGGGCTTCCCGCGATAGTCCTGATCAAGTCCTGCAACAATGACGCGCTTTCCTTCGTCTGCCAGCTTCTGGCATACGTCAACAAGTCCGTCATCAAAAAATTGAGCTTCGTCAATGCCCACAACTTCTGTGTCTTTTTTGACCTGTTCGTAAAGCTGCTGTGAGTTATCGACCTGAGTGGAGTTAAGTTTTGATTTGTCATGGGATACAATATATTGATGATGGTAGCGGTTATCTATGGTTGGTTTGAAAATTTGATAAGGATGTTTTGCGATTTCGACACGTCGCATCCTGCGGATAAGCTCCTCGGTTTTGCCGCTGAACATACTACCGCAGATAACTTCGATCCAACCATTTTGACCTTTAACAATATTCATATGCTACTCCACGTTTGCGTAATTTGTAAGCGTAGTATTTTATGTCAAATTTTATGATGATTGGATTTTTTTTTGATAAACGCATACATTATTTTTTTGTAAATTTAGAGGAAAAGTAGGGGCATTTCCCCTAAATGACAGAATTGTGCGACAGTCTTCTTCCGATAAATCGGAATACGCCGCGACAAGCCAACCCTTTCTCTCTCGTTCCCAAAGCTTTAGGACGTTAAGTGCGGAGCATATTTAACTGTTCCCTCTTTGGGAACGCATTGGTTTTTACATTACCAAGCTGGGGCTTGGTAATGAGTGTGGAAAGGTTACAAAGTCAAACTTTGAAACCAGCAAACCAGTAAAAATTTATAAAGTCTCTTTTTCTCTGTGTTCTCTGTGTCCTCTGTGGTGTATATTATCATTCACGTATCTATAACGTGTTAACAGAATTTAAATCCTAATTTTTTTGACAAAGAAATAACCCTCCAAAATTCTTTCACTCAACCTGTGGGTGATTAGCTCAGTTGGTTAGAGTGCTACGTTGACATCGTAGAGGTCACTGGTTCGATTCCAGTATCACCCACCATTTTAATTTAAGGGGAACAATATGCTCCATATATATACCGGCAACGGCAAAGGCAAAACAACTGCATCACTTGGATTAGCAACACGATTTCTGGGTCACAATAAAAAGGTTTGCGTTATCCAGTTCATGAAAAAGAATATTGAATATGGTGAGATAACATTTTTTAAAACAGTTCCGAATATTGATATTATCCAGTTCGGCACACCTGATTTTGTTGATAAGAAAAATCCGAAAAAGATTGATCTCGATGAAGCGGTCAAAGGTTTTCAAAAAGCAAAAGAGGTTATCTTAAGTAAAAAATACGACTTGGTCATCTTGGATGAATTAAATGTTGCTTTGAACTTTGATCTGGTCTCCCTTGAAGAAGTTCTTCCATTTATAAAAGAGCACAAAGATAATCTTGAGATCGTCATAACAGGCAGATACGCACCTGAAGAATTACTCGAGATCGCCGATCTGATTACAGAGATGAAAGAGATCAAACATTATTTCGCGAATGGTATTTCTGCACGAGAGGGAGCGGAATATTAAAAATTTTTTCAAAGCAATTGACGTAAAAAAATTGTGCTTTTCAAATTACACCATCCTAAAGATCAACTGATAGAGGGTGCTGAATCAAATCACGGAGGATTTCAATGGAGCTTTCTGATAATGCTCGAGCAGTGCTGAGAAAAAGATATTTCAAAAAAGACCAGATGGGTGATATTATCGAGGATGAAAAGGCGATGCTCACACGCGTGAGTAACAATATTTCAGGCGGAGATAAGGGGAAAGCAAAGCGTTATTTTAACATTATGGATAACTGCTATTTTTTGCCCAATTCGCCCACTCTTATGAATGCCGGCAATGATCTACAGCAACTTTCTGCATGTTTTGTGCTTCCTATCGAAGACAGCATGTCCAGTATTTTCGATGCAGTGAAGAATGCTGCTCTCATTCATAAAAGCGGTGGCGGAACCGGCTTTTCCTTTTCAAAATTACGTGAACATAATGCTCGTGTAGGATCAACCAGCGGAGTCTCCAGTGGTCCGATCACCTTCATGAAGGTTTTTAATTCTGCCACAGATGCAGTGAAACAGGGTGGGACGAGACGTGGAGCCAATATGGCGATCCTCAATGTTGACCATCCTGATATCATAGATTTTATCAAGGCAAAAGAAAAAAACACAGAACTTACCAACTTCAACATAAGTGTCGGGCTTACTGAAGCGTTTATGGATGCAGTGAAAAATAATGAGGAATATGAACTCATTGCTCCTCATTCGGGTAAGGTCAAAAAGCGTATGAAAGCCCGGGATGTGTTCGAATTTATTGTTGAAATGGCTCATAAAAATGGCGAGCCGGGAATTGTCTTTATAGATAGATTAGATAGATATAATCCTACACCTGAAGTTGGCAGAATAGAAGCCACTAATCCATGTATAACAGGCGATACATTAATCCTTGCCCAAAATGGATATCAGAAAATTGAAAATTTAGCGGGTAAAAATATCAAAATATATGTTGATTTGAGAGCAGAAAATGGAAAAGGGATTAAACTCGCTGCCCCAACTGAAATTATTTTTACTGGTGAAAAAGAAGTTTTTGAATTAAAAACAAAAAAAGGCTTGAGAATAAAAGTTACGCCTGACCATAAGATTCTAACAAAGCCTGGTTGGAAACCAGCGTCTGAAATATCAAGTGATGATACGATATTTGTTTATAATGGAAATATTGATTTCACCGAAAATAAGAAAGACATTGAACTGGGCGAGATTCTTGGTTGGCTTGTTGGCGATGGATGGCTATCTGAAGGGAAAAATGCAAGAGTGGGATTTACCTTTGGTGGTTCTGACAAAGAGATAATGGAATATTTAACACCTAAAATCAATAAACTTTATCACCTAAATTCGGAAATAAAACCATTAAAACGAGAAAGCAATGTCTATCATCTTTCTTATCATAGCCCAAAATTTGTAGAAACATTTAAAGAACTTGGTGTTAAGGTTTGCAAAGCCAATACAAAAGAAGTTCCTTCCTCGATTTTATTTGGAGATATGTCTCTGGCAAAAGGATTCTTAAAAGGCATTTTTAGTGCAGATGGTTATGTTAATTTTGTTAAAGATAAATCTGCCGAAATTCGTCTAACATCTAAATCCAGAACATTGTTAGAGCAGAACCAATTACTTCTTCTTAAGTTCAATATTTGTTCCAAAATTTATGATAGAAGTCGTCCTGCAAGAAAAACTTTTTCATACATCACTATTACTGGAAGGGAAAAAACATACGAAACAGATGGAATTTTGTATGAACTGGTTATCAGCAAGAAATCGGTTCTGACATACTTAGAGCAAATTGGATTTTTGTGCAGCAAAAATGAGAAAAAAATAAACCTTCTAAAATTAAAGAATTACTACTCAGAAAATTTTACTGACAAAATAATTTCTATGAAAAAACTTGGTATGGAAAAAGTTTATGACATTAAAAATATAGAAACACACTCTTTTATTGCCAATGGTTTTGTGGTTCACAACTGCGGCGAGCAACCTCTACTTCCTAACGAAGCATGTAACCTCGGCTCTATCAACATTGCAATGATGCTTAAGGACGGGGCAATAAACTGGGATCTTCTAAAAGAAACAGTATATACTGCTACAGATTTTCTTGATGATGTCGTTGACCGTTCGGCATTTCCCTTACCGGAAATTGAGAAACAGGTCAAGAAGAACCGAAAGATCGGATTGGGCATAATGGGTTGGTCGGATCTGCTCCTTCTGCTTGGCATTCCTTATTGCTCGGATGAAGCTGTTGATGTCGGCAGAGAAGTCATGGAATTCATTGATTACTACTCAAAAGAACGCTCTATGCAGCTCGCTGTGGAAAAAGGTTCATTCCCAAATTTTAACCAGAGCATATACAAAAAAGGTACATTTTCAAGAGAAGGTTATAGGCTGAATTGGGATGGGCTTATTGCTGAGATCAAAGAAAAGGGAATTCGTAATGCTACTACAACGACCATTGCTCCCACTGGAACGATCAGCATGATCGCAGATACCTCAAGCGGAGTTGAACCGATCTTTTCATTAGTATATATAAAGAATGTGATGGATGGCGAGAAGCTGCTCTACGTGAATAAGTATTTCGAAGAAGTGGCAAAGGAACAAAAATTCTATTCTAAAGAATTAATGGAGAAAATCTCGGAAAAGGGCTCTCTTCAAGATATCGATGAAATTCCTGATGATGTAAAACGCATCTTTGTCACAGCTCACGATATTACACCTGAATGGCACATACGAATGCAGGCAGCATTTCAGGAGTATGTTGATAATGCAGTTTCCAAGACGATCAATTTCCCGAACTATGCCACAAAAGAGGATATTTACACCTCATACATGCTTGCATATCAGCTCGGATGCAAAGGTGTGACGGTCTATCGTGACGGCAGCCGTGACGAGCAGGTGCTCAATGTCGGCAAAAAGATGCGCGAGCATGACAGAACAAGAATTGAACCGCGCCACCGTCCCGAAACAACAATTGGTGTGACCAAAAAAGTCAATACAGGCTGCGGGCATCTTTATGTAACTATCAATATTGATGAGACCGGACCGTGCGAAGTCTTTACTCAAATGGGCAAGGTCGGCGGCTGTGCTTCAGCTCAGCTCGAAGCCATTGCCCGTCTGATATCACTTGCGCTTCGCTCAAATGTGAAAGTGGAATCCATTGTCAAACAGCTTCGACTAATCAGATGCCCTGCACCGATGTGGTCAAAAGGTAAAAAGATACATTCCTGTGCGGATGCGATTGCAAATGCGCTTATTGAATTCCTTGAACAGGATGGAAACGGATTGAAACGCACTAAAGAAGCTGTCGGAAAAGATCAGTTAAAAGTCATTTCAGAAAGTCCTTCTTTTGATGAAACATCTCCGGTTGGCTCAATGTGTCCTGAATGTGGTGCAACGCTGGAATTTAAAGAAGGATGTAAAACCTGTCCGATCTGCGGATGGTCAAAATGCAGCTAAAAAATTCAGGGGAGATACCATGAAAACAATCGTAGTACTTATCGCCATCTTCTTGATGAGCACTTCACTCTTTGCACTCGAACCGCACTTTATGCAGAAACCTGCCATCTCACCTGATGGGAACACAGTTTGTTTTTCCTATATGTCCGATCTCTGGACTATTCCATTTGAAGGTGGTGAAGCAAAACGACTTACCGTCTCAAAAGGAAATGATACCAATCCTGCTTTTTCCCCAGATGGAAAGACCATTGCTTTCAATTCCAATCGTGACGGATTTTGGGGAATCTACCTCATCCCTGCAGAGGGTGGTGAAGCAAAATGTATTTCCAAAGAAGGACTCACAGTTGTCGATTGGTTCAAGAATGGGAAAAAACTTCTTGCAACCGGATACCAACTGGCCAATGGAACAAATTTTATGGAAGTTCCTCTCGACGGTACTCATCCGACCATTATCACTGAAATTGGAAGCAGTCTTGCACAACTTTCTCCTGATAATAAAAAGATCATTTTCAGCAATAGAGGGTCTAACACACGTGAAAGATACATAGGAAGCATTAATGGTCAGATATGGGAGTATGACATAAAAAATAAATCTTACACCCAGCTTACAAAAACAGAATATACAGAAAAATATCCGGTGTACTCATATATAAATGACAGAGTTTATTTTGTCGGCGCTGACTTCGTGAAGGATAACAGAGCGGTTTTTCAGATTTATTTTGCGGAAGATATGGACTTTTTCAATCCTCAAAAACTCACAAATTTCGACTATTGGTCTGCGACCCGGCTTTGCATCGCCCGTCAGAATGATAATATGGTTTTCAAAAGATTTGATGAGCTCTGGTCATATAATGCAACATCCGGAAAATTCAAAAAAATACCAATTGAGATAAAACAGGATTTTCTTGAGAGCTTTGAGGTTACAGAAGAATACACCAATAAAGCATCAAACTTTTCGGTTTCACCAAAAGGAAAAATGGTGGCGTTTACGTACAAATTTGATCTTTTTGCGATGCCTGAAAAGGGTGGTGAAGTCAAGCAGTTGACTTACGATCAGAATGGAATTGGGGACATCACAATTGCCGATGATGATCATACGATATATTTCACTAGTTATGATATAGGTAAAACACAATTATATAAACTAAACATAACAGAACCTAAAAAGATTGAATACATTTCATGGTTTAAAAATGCCTATATTAATGAAATTTATTATATAGAAGATGTTGGATTGATCGTCGAGTATTCTGAGGAAGAAGCAAAACAGAATATTGCACTGATCGAACCCGAAAAAGATAAAGTGCAACCACTCATAGTTGATCAGGTTGTTAGCTCAAAGTTCACTGTTAGCCCTGATAACGAATATGCACTCTATTTTGCCCTCACTCCCGGCACATGGGGTGAAATACTTTATTTGTATGATTTTAAAACAAAAGAGGAAACTGCGCTTTATCCGTATCAGGGAAACATGCGCTCGCCAATCTGGGGTGAGCAGGGCGCCTATGTTTTCTTCAACAGAAATCAGGATATCTGCCGAATGGACCTTCATGCCAAAAGGGATTTCTGGGATTATAAAGATTACTGGGAAGAGATTCTAAATCCCAAAGATGAGGATGAGGAAGAAAAGGATAAGGATAAAGAGTCAAAGGATGAAGACAAGGATGCTGATAAAGAGGATGATGAGAAAGATGCCGATGAGGATGTCGTCATCACAATCGATATGGAAGATATCCATCGCAGAGTTTCCGTGATCACCTCCAAGCAGGGAGAAAACTACCTTATTGCAACCGATAAAGATAGCACTCTGTATTATATAAACAACTCAGAAGATGATGTATATACATTGAGAAAAGTAGATTATGAAGGAAAGAAGGACGAGGAGATCACAACCTTTTCCTCTCGTCCCAGACACATGATCTATAATGAGAAGAATGACTGTTTCTATTGCATTGAATCAGAATCTCTAAAAAAGATCACTACCAGCGGCATAAAGGAAACTCTTGAGAATGAATTCAAGTATGTATATAATACTATGGCTTTGAATAAATCAGTGTTTGAACAAGCGTGGAAGGCATTTGAAAAAGGATTTTATGATCCAGATATGCATGGCATTGATTGGGACAAGGCGTTCAAGAAGTACGCTCCTTATATGGATTATGCCTACTCGCCGCAGATCATGGGTGAGATATATTCTGAAATGATGGGTGAAGTAAATGCCTCACATACTGGTTTTTATGCAAAAAACGACAATCCCATCCCTCAACATGATATTGCTTATGGCGGATTTGTGCTTGATTATAATGACATTCCTAAAAAAGGTATCAAGTTCAAAGAAATATATAGAAAATCAAAATTAAATAAACCCTATAATATCAAAGCTGGTGATGTGCTTCTGGAAGTAGATGGAGTAGAGATCACCGAAGACACTTCGATAAATCCTCTATTTTTCAATAAAGTTGACGATAAGATAACATTGAAAGTTCAAACACCTGACAGCATTGCAACGGTTGAGTTCAAAGGGCTTTCCTGGTGGCAGAACAGCATGATGAACTATGATACCTGGGTTGAAGAGCGAAAAGAGATCGTGAATGAGCTCACGGATGGTAAAGTCGGTTACGCACATCTCATGCATATGGGATGGGATTCTTATGAAGATTTTGTGCAGGATGTCTTTGCAAAAAATTGGGAAAAAGATGCACTCATTATTGATGTGCGCAATAATCCGGGCGGCTGGATACACGACTGGCTGATCGAACTGCTGACCAAAAAACCCTATGCCTTTACCACGAACAGGATCTTCAATGTCGAAAAACAGCCCTTTCCAGGAAATACATGGACAAAACAAACAATTTTACTCATCAATCAAAACTCCTTTTCTGATGCAGAGATCTTTCCGAATATATATAAACACTTCAAGCTTGGAAAAGTCGTCGGTATGCCTACAAGCGGATCAGTTATAGGGACAGGACATGTGAGTTTTATGGATGGTTCGAGCATGCGTATGCCAGGCACCGGTTGGTACACAGCAGAAGATGTAAATATGGAAGGAACCGGAGCAACACCTGATATCTATCTGGAAATAACCTACGAGCAAAGGATTGCAGATGATGATGTTCAGTTAAAAAGAGCGATTGAGGAACTTAAGAAAGAGTTTAAGTAGTTGAATTGGTTGAATCGGAAAACATAAACTATCACTAACTATGATTATGAATAGATTCTTCGTTATTCGTTTAGTATTATATAGTTTCAAACAGAAACTTCTTGACATAAAATGAAACTTTCATAATCAAGTGGTTTATAAAATTAATATTTTTAAGAGGTGATTAATATGTCAATAGCAGTAAAGATTTCTGATGAATTAGCTCAATCTGCAAAAATTAATTCCAATATTTTTAAACGATCTTTAGCTGGACAAATTGAATTCTGGGCAACTATTGGAAAAATAGCAGAAGAAAATGAAGATTTGCCTTTCTCATTTATAAAAGATATTCTTATTGGAAAAAAACAAGCAAAAAATCAGGATTTGACACCTTATGAGTTCAGCAAATAATCCTTCTGAGATTCAAGTTTTACAGACACCATTGTTTGCTCGACAGAAGAAAAAATTGAGAAAAAATCAGATAATAGAACTGGATAAAGCTGTAAAAGAGATTATAACAAATCCTAATATCGGGGAACAAAAAAAGGGAGATTTGATTGACATTTGGGTATATAAATTCAGAGTAGGTAAACACCTGTATCTATTAGCATATAAATGGGATAAAGAATCAAGAATTCTTATTGCTTTGGATACTCATGAGAATTTTTATAGAGATTTAAAGAGATGAGTTTACTCTAAAAAGTGTGTAATTAGAAATATGATAGAAAATGCATCAAATATTTGGAAACCGATGAATCGGTTACAATTAGCTATCTTCCTATTAACCACCAACTTAAGTTGGTGGTTAATGAAACAAAAAAATGCATTAACCGTTTCAACGGTTTCTCGATTTCTTAAATTTAACTTTTTAGAGTGGACTCAAGAGATATAAAAAAAGAATATGATCTCAAGAAAAATTGCAGATGATGATGTTCAGTTAAAAAGAGCAACAGAAGAAATATTAAAAGAAATACCTTAATTAATCGGAGGCAAAAAAATGAAAGCATGGCATGTTATTGTAATAATCGTAGTAATATTACTATTATTTGTAGGTTTTACCTATAACTCCTTTATCAAGAAACAACTCGATGTTGAAAATAGCTGGGCTGAAATTGACAATCAATACAAAAGAAGATCGGATTTAATTCCTAACCTCGTTAATACTGTTAAGGGTTATGCTGCGCATGAAAAAGAAACTTTTACAGAAGTAATTGAAGCAAGATCAAAAGCTACTTCAATTAATGTAGATCCTAAAAATTTAAATCCACAAGTACTAGAACAGTTTCATGAGGCACAAGCTGGATTGACACAAGCACTATCAAAATTAATGGTTGTTGTTGAAAGATATCCTGATTTAAAAGCGAACCAGAATTTTATTCGACTGCAGGATGAACTCGCAGGAACGGAAAATCGAATCGCAGTCGCACGAAGACGTTATAATGGAGCAGTTACGATATTCAACAAGAACATCTCGATCTTCCCGAACAATATCTTTGCAGGTATGTTCAATTTTGAAAAAGAACCGCTCTATAAGATCGACGAAAGCGAAAAAGAAACTCCACAAGTAAAATTCGACTAATAATGACTTTTCACTCATTTATTGAGAAGCATTGGGTAAAGAGAAGCATTCTCTCATATCTCTTTTTACCCTTTGCTTTTCTTTTTTCTCTCATCCTGATCTGCCGGAGAGCACTCTATAAATTGAGAATATTTCATCAATATAAAGCGAATACTTTTGTGATTTCAGTGGGCAATCTCACAGTTGGCGGTAATGGGAAAACTCCTTTTACAATTCTGCTTGCAATCGCGTTGAAAGAAGAAGGATTGAAGGTTGCAGTTTCTCACCGCGGCTACAAAGGTGCTTATGAAAATATGATAAAGCTCATTTCTGACGAAGATCATCTGTTTGAAGAGGCGCAGAATGCAGGAGACGAACCGCTACTTCTCGCACAGAACCTGAAAGGAATTCCCGTCATTGTAGGAAAGAATAGAAAAGCAGCGATAAAGTTTCTGGAAGAAAAAATACACCCAAATGTCGTGATTCTGGATGATTCCTTTCAAAATCTCAAGGTGCGTCATGATTTTGATTTTCTTCTTTTTAATGGGAAGAATACAATTGGAAATGGATTCCTCACGCCGGCTGGTATGCTTCGTGAGCCAAAGAGTGCAATGAAATATGCTGATTGCTTTGTGCTTAATGACATATCGGGTGAAGTTAGCATTCCAAAGATATTCAAGAAATATTCCACACCTCTTTTCAGTACGTCATATCAGATCGAAAATTTTGTTCGCTATAGTAATTTAGAACAGTGCAAGCTCTCAGCATTTGACAGAAAGAAAATTTTCTTACTGTCCGGGATCGGTAATCCAACATCCTTTGAGAGGAGTATTACGGAATTGGGTTTGAGGTTTGTTCATCATTACAAATTTGCGGACCATCATGAATTTTCGGAAAATGATATTACTCCCATTTTAGATACGGTAAAGAAAAAGAATATAGATTCAATTATCACTACCGAGAAAGATCATGTAAAACTCCAGAAATTGGGTGTAGCCAAAGAAATGTTTTATTACGCAAAGCTACATGTGAAAATCAATGAAATGGATACGTTCAACGGAATTGTGAGTACACTCAAAAAGGAAATCGGAACATGAAATTCATAGACACGCATGCTCATCTGCATTTTGATTCCTATGATAAGGACAGGGATGAAGTTATACAGCATGCATTTCAAAAAGGTGTCAAAGCGATCATCAATGTGGGAACCGATGAAGCCACTTCAAAAAAGGCGATAGAACTGGCGAGGAAATATAAAAATCTCTTTGCAACAGCCGGATGGCATCCACATGACGCAACCTCCTATGATGAAGAGAAATTGCGTTCATTGTTAGAAGACAAAACAATCGTAGCAATTGGTGAGATCGGGCTGGATTATTATCGGAATCTGAGTCCGAAAGAAGTACAAAAAAAAGTATTTGAGGCACAGCTCAAAATCGGCATTGAAAGAAAATTACCTATCATTGTTCATGACAGAAATGCTCATGAGGACACCTTTGCAATTCTGAAAAAGCACAAGCCGGAACGTGTTGTGTTTCATTGTTTTTCCGGAGATTATAATTTTGCTCTGGAGGTTCTAAAGCAGGGATGGTATATCTCGTTCACAGGATCGGTCACATTTGATAGGGGGCATTACTATGGCATCATCCGGGATGTACCTGATGATCGGTATTTTGTGGAAACAGATGCCCCATTCCTTACTCCATATCCCTATCGTGGAAAGAGGAACAGGCCCGAATATATTGAATACATTATTCAGCACATTGCAGAGATCAAGATGAAAAGTCCCAATGAGATCGCCCAGCAAACTACTGGAAATGCAGAAAACTTTTTTTCATTGCATAAAAAACTTGATTAGAATATTGAGGTTAAAATATTTCGAACAAAATATAGAAATGAAATGTAATAATTCGTGGAGGAAACCATGGCAGTAAAGATCGATAAAGAAAAGTGTGTTGGTTGTGGTGTATGCGTTGATGTTTGCCCTACAGAAGCCCTTTCTATCGAAGACGACATTGCAGTATGCGATGCAGATAAATGCGTTGATTGCGGTGTCTGTATTCCGGAATGCCCAACCGAAGCAATTTCAGAATAAGTAACCAAAATATTTAATATGAGCCATTCGCTCAACGCGGATGGCTTCTTTTATAATATGATGAAATATATATTAATTTTCGCAATTATCATTACTGCTGTTAGCTGTGCAACTGCACCCGAGCCGCAAATAGCAGTTGATCAACCCTACGAGACCAACCATTATGAGGACAAGATTGATAGTTTAAGGCAGCTGAATTATGACTATCAAATACAGGTTGATTCCCTGTATGAAGAGATATTGACACTTAAGGATTCAGTTGCCTTTCTGGGCAGCGCCACACGCATAAAAAAGCAAACTGATTTCCCGGATACGCTCTATTACGCAGGATATGAGTTTGATCTCACGAACGATCGAATCTTTCAGAAATTTCATTACTGGTATCAGGCAGAGCTCAAATTTGCCTACAAATACATCCCACGCACCACAAAATATTTTCCCGTAATCGAAGAAATTCTTGCTGAATATAAACTGAATGATGACTTAAAATATCTTGCAGTTGCAGAAAGTTATCTGAGTCCTTTGGCACACTCTTCGGCTGGTGCAACCGGATTCTGGCAGTTTATGAAATCCACTGCAAAATATTATGACATTGAGATGAACCAATTCGTTGACCAGCGTAGAGATATTTTTGCATCGACCAGAGCAGCGTGCGAATATTTGAGCTGGAGTTTTAAAGCGCTTACAAATAGGGGAGCACCGGATATCCTGCTTGCAATCTGTGCCTTTAACTCGGGTTTGAGCAATATCACCAAAGCGATAGATGAACAGGGTGGTAAAGATTTCTTCAGTTTGATACAGAGAAAAGCAGAAACCGATGACTATGTATGGCGAACTCTTGCAGTTAAATACATTGTAGAAAATGAGAGTAAAATATTTACAAAACCTTTTGAGAAAGAGCCGAGTATTTATGAATCCTGCCGTATAGTCCCATTGGTTTTGGAAGGATATTATAAGCTCGATGATTGGGCACAGGCGCAGGGAACTGTTATTCGTGAGGTGTGGGAGTTGAATCCTTGGCTGAAAATTTATAAAAGAAATAATTACACCCATTCACCTGTAAATGATGTGGTCATAAGCCCCGGGAAATTTACTGTTCTTGTTCCTAATAATTCAATCCCGAATGTGGATGAAGTTGCACGCATTGAGCAGCAGTTCATGGAAAAGAATAACGGATATTTCTCCGAGCATGTCGTAAAAAGCGGTGAGAATCTGTGGATCATTGCATCCCGTTATAGTACATCTGTATCGCAACTTATGAGCATAAATGGATTGGCATCCACAACGATCTATCCCGGACAAAAATTGAACTTGTTCTCCCCAAAGACCAATCATCAGAAATATTATGTAGTGAAAAAGGGTGATACACTTTCCTCAATTTCTTCGAAGCTGGGAGTATCGTCTCAAAAGCTGATCCAGATGAATGATCTCAAAGCAAAAAAGAGTAACGGACAGAATATTGTGCTCATCTATCCAGGACAGAAATTGTATTATTAGGCGCTTAGGATTCCACACTTACCAACAAGTTGTCGTGAAAATAGAAATTCTCGCAAAGACGCAAAGAACGCAAAAGAAAAATGAAGAATTTTTTTTAGAACAATCTACTACTGTTTATAAAAAGAAATATCTATAAAATTCCCCACTTGGGAAGTGATCTTTTTCAAAACTCATTTTTTTAAAAAATAGTATCTTATCAATAAATTCATAGTATTTTTTGGTAGAAAAACTTAATCAATCTCTGTTAAATCTTTTTCAATTTATCCGAGTTATGTATAACTGATCAAGGAAATTTATGAGATAGGCATCTCATAGATTCGGTATTTCTTATAAAGTTTCCCGCCAACTTTTTCATCGAACTGATTGATGAGGTCGTTATCTTCGAGATTCCATGACATTTCACACCACGTGTAACCACGCTTCAATCAGGCTTACATAGTTTCATGATAAAGAAGTGCGGGCAGTCCGAATCTGCGGTATTTCTGCTTGAATCCGAACACGATAGCACGTGTGCCGTCAATTTTACGTTTATATCTCAAAAATTTTATAATCCCGATCAGTCCTAATTTGCCATTAAATTTCTGGAAAACGGGATTGTAATCGGGCAGCGTGATAGCCACACCAGCTGGATCATCTTTATAATAGTCAAACCAGATAAGATGTGGATCGGCAACCTTCTTGAGCTCGTCAACCATAAGATCGAACTCTTTGTCTGTCATTGGAGAAAAACCACAATTTTTCTGTCAGAGTAAGATAATATGGCGGATTGTAGGACATCATCATGACTGGCGGGGAATCATATCCTTCCAGCAAGAAAGCGCATTCATCATTTTGAGAAGGACTGAGCGTACCGCGCATTTTATCAGCACCGTGCTCTTTTAGCCAGGTATAGGCGGCATCAAACAGAGCTTTGGCAACTTCTAAGTCGTCAATTAATTCAAAGAAACCGAAAGTGCCCATGTGTTCGTCCCAGAGTTCATTATAATTATCATCAATAATTGCTGCGATCCTTCCCACAACACTACCATTTTTTTCTGCTAGAAAAATTTCCCGAATAGCATGTTCCCAGAAGGGATGTTTCTCTGTATTGAGTTTAAAAAAATACTTCTTTTTTGAGTGGAGGAACCCAGTTCTTATCCTCCCTATATAATCGAAATGGAAGATCAATAAATTTTTTCCAGTCCTTTTTTGTCTCTACCTTTTTTATTGTGATCATATTAGTTTTTTTCTGGTTCGATAGCTATCAACACACCGTACAGGTCTTCGTGTACGAGCACCGGAATAAAAATTATTCTCCCTTCACCTCCCTCAAATAGAGGTGCATGAATGATATTCTCCTGCTTCGAATTAATGACCTGATCGAGTGCAGCATCAAAGGGTTTGTTTAGTTTTTGAGAATTGCAATATCCAATTGTGGAATTGAACGGAGGCCATCCGTTTATTATAGTTCCTGTCGTGTCAGCCAGTTGAATGGAATATACTTCCGGATTCTGGTCATACATATATTTAAGAAGTTTTTCGATATCTTCAGATTGTTCCTCGATAATGGGGTCAATGAGTGTGTCTTGGATTGCATAACTGCGGAGCGTAGAAAGCAGATATACATCTTTGGACTGCTTATTAGTGCTTTTTCTCAGATTCCGGACAAGTGTAATATAAAATGTCTCATCATAAGCCCGGATTGTATTCCATGAATAGATCTTTCTGAGATTTCTTGATTTTTCTTCGATGTTAGTTATGAAGTGATCGCTGGCATTTTCCGTCATCATATTAAAGAGATTTTTCAATGCCAGATAGTATTCATTTGAATCCATTTTTGTAAGGAAATCTTTTCCAATCCTCATCGGGTCAGAATCATACACAACATCCTGTTGATCATTTATAACGATAAGCGAATAAGGATAAGGTACTATGTGTTCCCGTTCAATTTTTGAAAAGAGCACAGCAGTATTAACCAAAACTATCAGAATATCACGATCAGCTTGATCATCTGTGATGAATGGTATGATGATGCAGATATAGACATCAGTATTTTTATGAAGGGAGTGTCCTATAAAAGGTTTGGTTATTGATGAGATATTTTTTCTGTTCCAGCTGGTTAGACAGATCTCGATCACATCGTCAGGATTGACATTTGAGGGATATTTTCTCTGAAGTTCGAGATCGTTGTTAAAAAGGAACAAAGCAGAAAATTCAAGAAATTGTTCGGATAGTAGCTGAAAATTTTGGCCTGTAACTTCTGATGGTTTATGAATGGTATCAAGAAGTGAAGTCATAAGAGATGTTAGATGGGAGGATGTTTTTTCAGAAACAGCGAGCGTAACGTCTTCCTGTTTTTCTCTTTGCGCTTTTTCGAATTTTGAAGTACATCCTGTAGTCAGGAACAAAATAAAAATCACCATCAAGAAGCTGTTTGTAATTCTAACCATCGTGGTCACTCAATTTTTTAACATGCGTGCTGTCAAATTTTCTGTTACCAAATAAACGCATGATCTCTGTAGCTGCTTCCTCAATAGATTTTGAAGTCACATCAACAATTTTCCAATTATGTTTATTGTATATCTGCATGCACTCTTTCAACTCTCTTCTGATAAGTTCAAGATCGATATATTCCGAGAGCTGGATATGCGTATATCTGCTCGCACGCACTTCCCGAATGATTTTCAGGCGGCTTGGAGAGATGGTCAGACCAACGATTTTATTCTGATCAATTTGGAAAAGCTCCTCAGCTGGGTCAATTCCAACTATCATCGGAATATTAACAACCTTATAATCCCTATACGCAAGATAGATGCTGATAGGAGTCTTCGAGGTTCTGCTGGGACCGACAATTATGATATCTGCTTTGTACAGGTCGCCGGTTTTTTTCCCATCATCATGCTTAACAGCAAAGTCGATACACTCGATGCGTTGGTAGTAATTTTTATCCAGACTGCGGAACATACCAGGTATTGCCATAGGGGAGATATCTAAATATTCTGTAAATCTGCTCAGTAGGGGACCCATCACATCAATCGTTGGCACTGCACACTTTCTTCCTTCATCAAAAATGAGATAACGGAGCTCGTTGGAAACAAGAGTATAAGCAATGATCCCATCAACTTCCATTACCTCCTGAACAACATTTCTGATTTCCTTTTCTGTCCTCACATAACGAACTCTATGAAGGTGTACATCGGTCGTTCTGAATTGGCTTAGTGCAGCTTTGACGACCATTTCGCAGGTGGAACCTGTTGCGTCAGATACAATAAAGATGTGCCGTATCTTTTTTGATTTACTATTTTTTGTTGAGATCATGATTTTTATTCTCAAATTTACATTTCTTTAATAGGACGCACTTTGCACAGTACGGATTTTTCTGGCAATATTCTTTTGCATGACGCACAAATAGTGCATGAAATTCGTTAAATAATTCAATATTTTCTTGAAGATTTTGCATGAAAAAATTCTGTGCTTCATCATACGAAATGCCATCAGGAAAAAATCCTAATCTCTGAAATATTCTTGTTGTGTATGTATCGATAACAAAGACTGGTTTTTCAAAGGCGTAAAGAAGAATTGAATCCGCAGTTTCCGGACCGATACCCTTCAGCGTAATTAGTTCCTTACGCATATTTGCTATCGAAAGAGCACCCAAGCTTTGTAAACCATTTTCGTGAAAAAATTTAGCAATTTCCTGCAAGCGAGTTGTCTTTTGGTTGTAATAACCTGAAGGACGAATGCATTGTGCGATTTCTTTGATTTCTGCATTTCTCAATGCGGTGAGCGTAAGCAGGTTTTTAGATTTAAGGTTTTCAATTGCCTTTTCTACGTTTTTCCAATTGGTATTCTGTGTAAGAATTGCTCCGATAATAATCTCATCACGAGTTTCTCCGGGCCACCAATACTGAGGTCCGTAGCGGTCGTACAAAAGATCGTAAATCTCAATCAATGCCCTGGAAAGGTTCATTTAAGAATTTTTTTAAGATCTTCCAGTGCCTCAATATATCCCTGTACTCCTAAGCCCGCAATAATTTTTTCGCAAGCGAGACCGGTTATAGAAATTCGTCTGAATTCCTCTCTGTGATAGATGTTGGAGAGATGTACTTCTATGGATGGTAAGCTGATGGATTTGATACAGTCGTAAATAGCGATGCTGGTGTGGGAAAAGGCAGCAGGATTGATAACCATGCCGTCAGCCCATTCAAAATTATTCTGAATATAATCGATGATTTCGCCTTCGCTATTATTTTGGAAAAACCGCGCCTGCCACTCCGCATTTGTTATCCATTGATAGATAATTGAATGGAGATCAGCCAGCGTTTCTTTCCCATAAATGCTCATTTCAGGTCTTCCCAGAAAGTTAAGATTTGGTCCGTTAATAATCAGTATATTTTTGCTCATAGGGATTGACGTCAAAATGAATTTATTTTGTGTCAAGATTTTGAAGATTATTAACTTGGCATACCCCCAAAATTTTTCATATTCATGACACTTTAAGGAAAACTTATTGAATATCATCCGTATAAATAGTAAAATAAAGAAATAACCATAATAGTTAAAAGCACTGTCACACTGAGGTTCTCGAAGTGCGAAGTGGGACAGACCCTTCGACTGGTCTTCATTTCATTACGCCCAATCCGCCAGCTGGCGGATCAGGGTGACAACAGCAAGGATAGAT